>NZ_CP146022.1:4894952-5200886 GCF_036967205.1 Streptomyces sp. Q6 | reverse complement strand
GTGCGCCGCGGGGTCGCCGAAGCCCGCACGCCGCTCCTGGAGCAGGCTGCCGTGAGGCTCCGGGACCGCGATCGAGACACCGATCGTTACGGTCCCCACGTCGTACTCCTGTCGTCGTGTGGTGGGCGGGTCGGGACGTGCGGCGGTACGGGCTCAGTGCTTGGCGGGCAGGAAGCCGACCTTCTCGTACGCCTGGGCGAGGGTCTCGGCTGCGACGGCCCGTGCCTTCTCCGCGCCCTTGGCGAGGATCGAGTCGAGCGTCTCCGGGTCGTCCAAATACTCCTGCGTGCGGGTCTTGAACGGCGTCACGAAGTCCACCATGACCTCGGCCAGGTCCGTCTTGAGCGCACCGTACATCTTGCCCTCGTACTTCTGCTCCAGTTCCGGGATACCGATCCCGGTGAGGGTGGAGTAGATGGAGAGGAGGTTGCTGACGCCCGGCTTGTTCACCGCGTCGTAGCGGATGACCGTCTCGGTGTCGGTGACCGCGCTCTTGACCTTCTTGGCGGTGGTCTTCGGGTCGTCGAGCAGGTTGATGAGGCCCTTCGGCGTCGACGCCGACTTGCTCATCTTGATCGCCGGGTCCTGGAGGTCGTAGATCTTCGCCGTCTCCTTCAGGATGTACGGCGCCGGGAGCGTGAACGTGTCGCCGAACCGGCCGTTGAAGCGCGTGGCCAGGTCGCGGGTGAGCTCGATGTGCTGGCGCTGGTCCTCACCGACCGGGACCTGGTTCGCCTGGTACAGCAGGATGTCCGCGACCTGGAGGATCGGGTACGTGAACAGGCCGACGGAGGCCCGGTCCGCGCCCTGCTTGGCGGACTTGTCCTTGAACTGCGTCATGCGCGAGGCCTCGCCGAAGCCGGTGAGGCAGTTCATCACCCAGGCGAGCTGCGCGTGCTCGGGGACATGGCTCTGCACGAACAGCGTGCAGCGGTCCGGGTCGAGGCCGGCGGCGAGCAGCTGCGCGGCGGCGAGCCGGGTGTTCGCCCGCAGCTCCTTCGGGTCCTGCGGGACGGTGATCGCGTGCAGGTCGACCACCATGTAGAAGGCGTCGTGGGACTCCTGCAAGGCCACCCACTGGCGCACCGCGCCCAGGTAGTTGCCGAGATGGAACGAGCCCGCGGTGGGCTGGATCCCGGAGAGCACACGAGGAAGATTCTGCATGGCGAAGCCATTCCCCTGAGGGTGGTGGTGGGCGACGGGCGGGCGATCAGAGGCCATGCCCTCATTGTCTCAGGTGTCTCTCATGGATCGGGGGCAGGTACACGACAGCGCGAGGCGACCTGGTCGTTGTCCGTGCCCGCCGGTAGCTTGACGGCGTGACATGGGTCACGTGGGGCGGGGCTTCGGGAGTGGCCGATGGGCGGAACACGGGGAGGGCGGCGGGCGGCGTGTGCCGTGGTCGCGGCGTTGTCGCTGGTCCTGCTGGGGAGCGGTGGCGCGGCCGCCCGGCCGACGCGGCCCGGCGGCGTGGACCTGCCCGATCTCGCCGTGGTGATCGCGGGGAGCACCGGGCGCACCGTCAGCGTGCACGAAGGGGAGCGTGACTTCGCCCGTCTGGAGCGGCTGACCACGGACTTCGACACGGTCACCGAGCAGGTGCCCGAGGCCTGGCAGGAGGGGGATCTGCCGCCCGTGGTCGGCACCGTGGTGTGGGGTCTGACCGGCATCGGCGGCTGGCCCGAGACCCGGCGGGCCCCCGGCGGTGACACCGCCATCGAGCGCCAGGACCAGGTGTTCTACGCGCGGGACGGCACGCCGTGGATCCGTACGGACCCGGCGGTCGACGTGAACGACGACGACATCCGGTGGCACCGGGCGGCCCGCGCCGACGTCGACGTCCTGATCCGGCACGGAATGTTCACGGCCGGGCGCGTCGCGGCGCGTCCGACGGCGGAGCAGAAGGTGCGCTGGGCGCTGGTCGGCCTCGGCGCCGGAGCGGCCGCCGCCGGGGCGGCGGCCGTATGGCACGTACGACGGCGGTTCCCGCGGGAGCCGCGGGAACCGCGTCAGGAGCTCTACGAACTCGAACGCTGAGCCGAGGCCGGCGTCGGCTCTCAGCCGAGGTCGATCCGCCCGTACAGCGGGAACGGCTGGAGCAGGTCGGTGGCGCGGCGCGCGACCTCGTCGGCGATCTTCGGGTCCAGGACGTGGCTCGCCTTGGACGGGGCGCCGGACTTGGTGGTGCCCGGCTCGGCCGCGGTCAGGACCCGGTCGATGAGCGCGGCGATCTCGTCCATCTCCGTGGCGCCGAGGCCGCGCGTGGTGAGCGCCGGGGTGCCGATGCGGATGCCGGAGGTGTACCAGGCGCCGTTCGGGTCGGCCGGGATCGCGTTGCGGTTGGTGACGACGCCGGAGTCGAGCAGCGCCGTCTCCGCCTGGCGGCCGGTGAGCCCGTAGGAACTCGCCACGTCGATGAGGTTGAGGTGGTTGTCGGTGCCGCCGGTGACGAGCGTGGCGCCGCGGCGCATGAGGCCCTCGGCGAGGGCGCGGGCGTTGTCGACGATGCGCCGCGCGTAGTCCTGGAACGCGGGCTGCCGCGCCTCGGCGAGGGCGACCGCCTTCGCCGCCATGACGTGCGGCAGCGGGCCGCCGAGCACCATCGGGCAGCCGCGGTCGACCTGGTCCTTGAGCGAGTCGTCGCACAGGACCATGCCGCCGCGCGGGCCGCGCAGCGACTTGTGGGTGGTGGTCGTCACGATCTGGGCGTGCGGGACCGGGTCGAAGTCGCCGGTCAGGACCTTGCCCGCGACGAGACCCGCGAAGTGCGCCATGTCGACCATGAGCGTGGCGCCGACCTCGTCGGCGATCTCGCGCATGATCCGGAAGTTCACCAGGCGCGGGTACGCGGAGTATCCGGCGACGATGATCATCGGCTTGAACTCGCGGGCCTGGACGCGCAGCGCCTCGTAGTCGACGAGTCCGGTGACCGGGTCGGTGCCGTAGGACCGCTGGTCGAACATCTTTCCGGAGATATTGGGCCGGAAGCCGTGGGTGAGGTGGCCGCCGGCGTCCAGGGACATGCCGAGCATCCGCTGGTTGCCGAAGGCCTGGCGCAGCTCGGCCCAGTCGGCGTCGGTGAGGTCGTTGATCTGGCGGACGCCCGTCTTCTCCAGGAAGGGCGCCTCGACACGGTCGGCGAGGACGGCCCAGAAGGCGACGAGGTTCGCGTCGATGCCGGAGTGCGGCTGCGCGTAGGCGTGGCGGGCGCCGAACAGCTCCCGGGCGTGCTCGGCGGCGAGCGACTCCACGGTGTCGACGTTGCGACAGCCCGCGTAGAAGCGGCGGCCGACGGTGCCCTCGGCGTACTTGTCGGAGAACCAGTTGCCCATCGCGAGCAGCGTCGCCGGGGACGCGTAGTTCTCGGAGGCGATCAGCTTGAGCATCTCGCGCTGATCGGTCAGCTCCTGCGCGATGGCGTCGGCGACCCGGGGCTCGACGGCCCTCACGACGTCGAGGGCGGCGCGGTACGCGGTGGATTCGGGGGTGAGCTCGGACATGGGGGCAGCCTCCGGAAGCGGTCGGTTCACGGGTCGGCCCAGGCGCACGGCACACACTGCTCGGGCCGCTCCCTGATGGTCGATCCCATCCCAGCGCGCCAGTCACGGCCCTGCCGCCACATTACCGGGCGCGCCGTCGGGCGAGGTTTCCGCGTCCACGATCCGAGCCACGATAGGAACGGGCCACAAGCCCGCCTCGCGCAGAGCGCTACGAGCCCGTACGAACCGTACGAACGGAGATCCCGTGACCGCCACGCAGGACTACATCAGTGCCTCCGACGCGCACAGCGCGCACAACTACCACCCGCTTCCCGTGGTCGTCGCCACGGCGGAGGGGGCGTGGATGACGGACGTCGAGGGGCGCCGCTACCTCGACATGCTCGCCGGGTACTCGGCGCTCAACTTCGGGCACGGCAACCGGCGGCTCATCGACGCGGCCAAGGCCCAGCTGGAGCGGGTGACGCTGACCTCGCGGGCCTTCCACCACGACCGGTTCGCCGAGTTCTGTACGCGGCTCGCCGCGCTGTGCGGCATGGAGATGGTGCTGCCGATGAACACGGGCGCGGAGGCGGTCGAGACCGCGGTGAAGACCGCCCGAAAGTGGGGGTACCGGGTCAAGGGCGTGCCGGACGGGCGGGCCAGGATCGTGGTCGCGAGCGACAACTTCCACGGGCGTACGACGACGATCGTCAGCTTCTCGACCGACCCCGAGGCCCGCGCGGACTACGGGCCGTACACGCCGGGGTTCGACATCGTCCCGTACGGGGATCTGGAGGCGCTGCGGGCGGCCGTCACCGACGAGACCGTGGCCGTGCTCCTCGAACCCATCCAGGGCGAGGCGGGCGTGCTGGTGCCGCCGGCCGGATACCTCGCGGGCGTACGGGAGTTGACGCGCGAGCGGAACGTGCTGTTCGTCGCGGACGAGATCCAGTCGGGGCTCGGCCGCACGGGACGCACCTTCGCGTGCGAGCACGAGGGCGTGGTGCCGGACGTGTACGTGCTCGGGAAGGCGCTCGGCGGCGGTGTCGTGCCGGTGTCGGCGGTGGTGTCGAGCAAGGACGTGCTCGGGGTGTTCCGGCCGGGCGAGCACGGCTCGACGTTCGGCGGGAACCCGCTGGCGTGCGCCGTCGGGCTCGAAGTGATCGCGATGCTGGAGAGCGGGGAGTTCCAGCAGCGGGCGGCGGAGCTGGGCGAGCACCTGCACGCGGAGCTGGGCCTGCTCGCGGGCACCGGCAAGGTCACGCAGGTGCGCGGGCGCGGGCTGTGGGCGGGCGTCGACATCGACCCCGCGTACGGCACGGGCCGGGAGATCTCGGAGAAGCTGATGGACCGGGGCGTCCTCGTGAAGGACACCCACGGGTCGACGATCCGGATCGCGCCGCCGCTGGTGATCAGCAAGGACGATCTGGACTGGGGGCTCGATCAGCTCCGGGCCGTCCTGGGCGCCTGAGCGACAGGGGCGTTCAGAGGATGACGTGGGGCAGGAAGCGGGCGTACTCGTCCGTGACCGGCCCCGCGGACTCCCTGATGCCGAGGCCCGCAGCGGCGCCCTCGACGACCCAGGCGCCGAGGACCGTGCGGTTGCCGTCGAAGTCAGGCAAGGGGGCCAACTCCTGGTAACAGCAGGGCTCTTCGCGGAGGGGCACGGGATCGCCCGGTGCGTGGAGGGTGACACCCTCGCCCTCCCGGCCCAGCAGGGGCTTCGCCACGTAACCGGTGGTGGTGGCGAGGTCGCGGGGGCGTCGAGGTGGGCGGCGAGCAGGTTCGGGTGGCCGGGGTACAGCTCCCACAGGACGGCGAGCAGGGCCTTGTTGCTGAGCAGCATCTTCCAGGCGGGCTCGATCCACAGGGTGGTGCCGGTGCCGCCGCCGTTGTCGAGGGTGTCGAGGACGTGCTCGGCGAACGCGTCCGTGGTGAGCCACTCCCACGGGTAGAGCTTGAAGCAGCTGCGGATGAACCGGAGCCGGTTGTCGACGAAGCGGCCCGAGAGGCCGTCCCAGCCGATCTCCTCCATGGAGATCCAGTCGGTGGCGAGGCCGGCCTGTTCGGCGGTCTCCTTCAGGTACGCGACCGTCATGAGGTCCTCGCCGAGTTCGTCGGCGCTGGAGTGCGCGAAGTGCAGCGGGCTGCCGGGCGGCAGGAGCGCGGCCTGCGTCTTCCAGGCGTCGACGAGACGCTCGTGGAGGGAGTTCCACTGGTCGGCGCCGGGGAAGCGCTCCTCCATCCAGAACCACTGGGGGCTCGCCGCCTCGACGAGCGAGGTGGGGGTGTCGGCGTTGTACTCCAGGAGCTTCGCCGGTCCGTTGCCGTCGTAGCGGAGGTCGAACCGGCCGTAGAGGGACGGGAGTTCGGCGCGGCGGTGCCAGGACTCGGTGACGGCGCGCACGACGCGCGGGTCGGTGATGCCGAGGTCGGCGAAGCGGTCGTGGGCGACCATGTGCCCGGCCGCGGCCAGGCACATCGCGTGCAGCTCCTCGACGACGTCCTCCAGGGTCTCGATCTCGGGGAGCGAGAACGCGTAGTAGGCGCTCTCGTCCCAGTAGGGGCGCAGGGTGTCGTCGGGGTAGCGGGTGAGGGGGTAGATCAACCCCTGTTCCTCGACCGTGCGTTGCCAGTCGGGGCGCGGGGTGATGGTGTGTCGTCGCATCGTGGTCAGCCGCCCGAGCCGCCCTTGCCGCCGCCGAATCCGCCCCGGGAGACTCCGGAGCCGCCGCTCTTGCCGAACGACCCGTCAGAGACGCGGCTGCCGCTCTTGGAACCGCCGTAGTACCAGGTGCCGTGGGTGCCGGAGGACGACGAGCCGTCCTTGCAGTACTTGTCGTCGACGACCTTGTAGCCCTTCGCCGCGGTGTAACTGTCGCGGTCGACACAGCGCTTGTCGGGGTCGTCGTCGGAGCAGGCGGTCAGGGTGGCGGCGAGGAGCCCCACGCCGCCGAGCACGACCGTGCCGGAGCGCAGCCGTCGTCGCGTGTCCGTCATCGGATGTCCCCCGTGTGTCGTCGTCGGTCGTGTGCCGCCGGTGCTGCGGATGCGCCCGCCAGCGTAGAAGAAGGACGCGGGCGGGTGGCGGGCGGCTCCCGGGACGGGTGCGCTCCTAGAGTCGCTTTGTGGCTCTGGGAATGGTTTGTGCGCTGGGTTCGGCGGTCTGCTTCGGTACGGCGTCCGTGTTGCAGGCGATGGCCGCGCGGGCGGCCGTGCCGGGGAGCGGGTCGGGGGTCGACGCGGCGCTGCTGCTGCGGGCGCTGCGGCAGTGGCGGTACGTCGCCGGGCTCGGGCTCGACGGGGTCGGATTCGTGTTGCAGGTCGTGGCGTTGCGGTCACTGCCGATCTACGCGGTCGGGGCGGCGCTCGCCGCGAGTCTGGCGGTGACCGCGGTGGTCGCGGCGCGGCTGCTGCGGGTGCGGCTGAGCGGGGCCGAGTGGGGCGCGGTGGGCGCCGTGTGCGCAGGGCTCGCGATGCTGGGGCTGGCGTCGGGGGCGGAGGGTGACCGGGCCGGGTCGGACGCGCTGCGGTGCGCGATGCTCGCGGTGGCGGGCGGGGTGCTGCTGCTCGGGGTCGTCGCCGGGCGGCTGCCGGGGCGGGCGCGGGCCCTGGCGCTGGGGCTCGGCGCGGGGTTCGGGTTCGGGGTGGTGGAGGTGAGCGTGCGGCTCGTCGACGACGTCTCGCCCGGGGCGCTGCTCGCCAACCCGGCGACGTACGCGCTGCTGCTCGGCGGCGGCGCGGCGTTCCTGCTCCTGACGTCGGCGTTGCAGCGGGGTTCGGTGACGGTGGCGACGGCGGGGATGGTCCTCGGGGAGACGGTGGGCCCGGCGCTGGTGGGCGTGGTGTGGCTCGGGGACCGGACGCGGCCGGGCCTGGAGTGGCTGGCGGTCCTCGGGTTCGCGGTGGCCGTGGCGGGGGCGCTTGCGCTGGCCCGCTTCGGGAGGCGCCGGCCGACTCCGTCGGTTGAACGGGGGACGTGGGGGCGGCGCGGGCCGGCGGTCGCCCCGGCCTGGTCGGTCCCGGGGCGTGCGCGCTGGTCTCGCGGTTCCTCGCGCCACGCCGCACCCGCGGCCGATGCGCCGAGCCGACCGCCCCGCAGGCGCTACGGCAGGACCCGGCACAGCGCGTCCAACGCCCCCGCCCACGCGTGGTCCGGAGGCGTCCCGTACCCCACGACCAGGGCGTCCGGCGGCGTACCGGCCGCGGCCTCGTGGCGGAAGCTGGAGAGTCCGGCCACGCCGAGGCGGTGCCAGGCCGCGGCCCGGACGACGGACTGCTCGGTGCCGGGCGGCAGCCGCAGGACCGCGTGGAGACCCGCGGCGATCCCGGTGGCGCGGACCGCGGGGGCGCGCTCGGCGAGGGCCGCGACGAGCTGGTCGCGGCGGCGCCGGTAGCGCAGGCGGACGCCGCGCAGATGACGGTCGTACGCGCCGGAGTCGATGAACTCGGCGAGGGTGAGCTGGTCGAGGACGCCGCACGACCAGTCGCTGGCCCCCTTCGCCTCGACGACCTCGTCGGCGACGGAGGCGGGCAGGACCATCCAGCCGAGCCGCAGGCCGGGGGCGAGGGACTTGCTGGTCGTACCGAGGTGGACGACGCGGTCGGGGTCGAGGCCCTGGAGCGCGCCGACGGGCTGGCGGTCGTAGCGGAACTCGCCGTCGTAGTCGTCCTCCAGGATCAGCGCGCCGGTGCGCCGGGCCCAGTCGACGGCGGCGGCGCGGCGGTCCGGGTGCAGGGGGACGCCCATCGGGAACTGGTGCGCGGGGGTGAGCAGGGCGGCGCCGGTGCCGGGCGGCCAGGTGTCCAACGCGCCGATGTCCGTGCCGAGTTCGTCGAACGGGAGGGGGCGGGCGCGCAGCCCGGGGCGGGTCAGGACGTTCCAGTGCGCTTCGAGCCCGTACGACTCCACGGCGACGTCGCGGACGCCCCTGCGGTGCAGCACCTCGCCGAGCAGCATCAGGCCCTGGACGAACCCGGCGCAGACGACGATGCGGTCGGGGTCGGCGTGGACGCCGCGGGCGCGGGCGAGGTAGCCGGCGAGGGCGGTGCGCAGTTCGGGGCGGCCGCGGGGGTCGCCGTAGCCGAGGGCCTCGTTCGGGGCGGCGGTCAGGGCGCGGCGGGCGGCCTTGAGCCATGCGGCGCGGGGAAAGGAGGAGAGGTCGGGCGTGCCCGGGTGGAGGTTGTGGCGCAGGCCTGCGGAGGCGCGGCGGCCCGGGGCGGCGGCCGGGCGCGGGGCCTCGACGGGCCGCTCGGCGACCCGCGTCCCCGAGCCCTGCCGGGCGGTGAGCCAGCCCTCGGCGACGAGGTCGGCGTAGGCGTCGGCGACGGTGTTGCGGGCGATGCCCAGGTCGGCGGCGAGAGTGCGCGAGGAGGGCAGCCGGGTGCCGGGGGCGAGGCGTCCGCCGCGTACGGCCTCGCGGAGCGCGTCGGTGAGCCCGCGCCGCAGGCCGGAGCCCGTACCGGTGCCCGCCGGATCGATGTGGAGGTCGATGCCGAGCGCCTGCCCGGAGGGCGAAGTGGCCCAGTTTTCTGCCATGGAAATGGACCATACTCCTGGGCTAATGCGTTCGTAGAGTCGAACCATGACCACCACGAACGACACCACCGACACCGACTACGCGCACGAGCACACGCCCCGCCTCGACTGGGCCCGGCACGCCCCCGAGGTCTTCAAGGCGATGATCAAGCTGGACGCGGCGGCCCGCGCGGGCGTCGACCCGAAGACGGCCGAGCTGGTCAAGATCCGCGCCTCGCAGCTCAACCGCTGCGCGCTCTGCCTCGACATGCACTCCAAGGACGCGCTCGCGGCGGGCGAGAGCGTGGAGCGGATCATCCAGCTCAGCGCGTGGGAGGAGTCGAAGCACTTCTACACGGAGAAGGAGATCGCCGCCCTGGAGCTGACCGAGGCGATCACCGTCCTCACCGACGGCTTCGTCCCGGACGAGGTGTACGAGCGGGCGGCGAAGGTCTACGACGAGCGGGAGCTGACCCAGCTGATCGCCGCGATCACGACGATCAACGCCTGGAACCGCTTCGGCGTCTCGACCCGCCAGTCGCCCGGCCACTACACCCCCGGCGACTTCAAGTGACCGCGCGCACCACCTACTTGGACCCGGCCGTCCGGGGCGCGCTGGTCGCGCTGGGCGCGGCCGCGAAGAAGGGCCTCGGGGAACCCGGCCTCGCGGAGCTGGTGATGATCCGGGCGTCGCAGATCAACGCGTGCGCGTTCTGCCTGGACATGCACGTCGGCATCGCGGTCGACACGTACGGCGAGAGCGCGCGGCGGCTGGCGCTGCTCGACGCCTGGCAGGAGGCCGGGGACGTCTTCAGCGAGCGGGAGCGGGCGGCGCTCGCGCTGACCGAGGCGGTCACGGTCCTCACGGACGGCTTCGTGCCGGACGAGGTGTACGAGCGGGCCGCACGGCACTTCACGGAGGCCGAACTCGCCCACCTCATCGGGGCGATCGCCGTGATCAACTCCTGGAACCGGCTGATGGTCAGCCGCCGCATCGAGCCCGAAGGCCCCGCATGGTGAACTCCGCAGACCCCGCCGCCGTGTTCCGCGCCCTGCACCACGACCGTGCGCCCGGCGACGCCCTGGTCCTGCCGGGGCCGTGGGACGCGGCGAGCGCGCGGGTCTTCGAGGAGGCCGGCTTCCCGGCGCTCGCGACGCCGAGCGCCGGGGTCGCGGCGTCGCTCGGCCACGAGGACGGGTCGACGCCCGCGGACGAGATGTTCGCGGCGGTGCGGCGCATCGTGCGGGCGGTCTCCGTGCCGGTGTCGGCGGACATCGAGGGCGGCTACGGACTCCCGCCGAAGGAGCTGGTGGAGCGGCTCCTGGAGACGGGCGCGGTCGGCTGCAACCTGGAGGACTCCGGCCCCGACGGCACCCTCGACGACCCCGCCGAGCAGGCGAGCCGGCTGGCCGAGGTGCGTGCGGCGGCCGGTGACCGGCTGTTCCTGAACGCCCGTGTCGACCCGTTCATCAGGGGCGCCGCCGACCCGGTGGCCGAGGCCGTCGCACGGGCCCGGCTGTACGTGGCCGCCGGCGCCGACTGCGTCTATCCGATCGGCGCCCCGGCCGACGCGCTCCCCCGGCTGCGCGCGGAGATCGAGGGCCCGATCAACGTCGGCGCCCCGCCCGGCGGTCCCTCGCTCCAGGAATGGGGCGCTCTGGGCGCGACCCGGATCACCTTCGGCCCCGGCCTCCAGCGCAGGGCGACGGCGGCGCTGCGGGAGATCGCGGCCGAGCTGCGCTGAACCCGGGGCGGACGCAGTGGTGCCGGGCGCCCCCGTCAGGAAAAGCACCCGGCACCCAGAAGACCTGCCCGCCTAACGGGGCAGCCACGCCTCCCACGTCGAGCGATGCGCGTCGACCCACTTCTTCGCGGCCTGTTCCGGGGTCAGCTTCCGGTCGGCGATGAGGAGCGAGACCTCGTTCTGGTCCTCCGTCGTCCACCGGAAGTTCTTCAGGAGGGCCGCCGCCTTGCCGCCGCCCTCGGCGAAGTCGGCGTTGAGGTACTTCTGGAGCGGCGTCTTCGGGTAGGCGCAGGCCACCTTCTTCGGATCGGCGTCGCAGCCCTCCTTGTAGGCGGGCAGCTTCACCTCCGTCATCGGGACCTTCTTGAACAGCCACTGCGGCTGGTACCAGTACGTCAGGAACGGCTTCTTCTGCTTGGCGAACTGCTTGATCTGGGTGATCTGCGCCGCCTCGGAGCCGGAGAAGACGACCTGGTAGTCCAGCTTCAGGTTGTCGACGAGCGCCTTGTCGTTCGTGACGTACGAGGGTGAGCCGTCGAGCAGCTGGCCCTTGCCGCCGCTCTCCGCCGTCTTCATCCGGTCGGCGTACTTGTCGAGGTTCTTGTAGTCCGTGACATCGGGGTGCTGCTTCGCGAAGTACGTCGGGACGAACCAGCCGATGTGCCCGGTGACACCGAGGTCGCCGCCGTTCACGATCGTCTTCTTGTCCTTGACGTAGCGCTGTTCCTGCTCGGGGTGGCCCCAGTCCTCCATGATCGCGTCGACGCGGCCCTGGCTGAGGGCGTCCCAGGCGGGGACCTCGTCGACCTGGACGGTGTCGACGCGGTAGCCGAGCTCGTGCTCCAGGAGATACTGGGCGACGGCGACGTTGGCCTGCGCGCCGACCCAGGACTGGACGGACAGGGTCACCGTCCTCGCGCCCTGGGCGTTGGCGAACGGGGACGCCTGCTCGGTCATGTCGGCTGCTCCGCAGCCGGTGACGACCGTGAGCAGTCCGGCTCCCGCGACCGCGGTGAGAAGCTTGCGGGTGCGCATGGCTCAGGCCTCCGTTCCGTTGCGCGCGCGCCGTTGCGTCGGCTGTGTCACGCGGTCGAGCATCAGGCCGAGGCAGACGATCGCGGCGCCCGCGACCAGCCCGGTGGCGAGGTCGCCCTGGGCGAGGCCGAAGACGACGTCGTAGCCGAGCGCGCCGCCACCGACCAGGCCGCCGATGATGACGACGGCGAGGACCAGGACGACGCCCTGGTTGACGGCGAGGAGCAACGCCGGTCGGGCGAGCGGGAGTTGGACCTGGCGCAACTGCTGGCCCGGGGTGGCGCCCAGCGAGCGGGACGCCTCCATCGCGGCCGGGTCGACTCCTCGTAGGCCCTGCGTGGTGATGCGGACGACGGCGGGCAGCGCGTAGACGACGGCGGCGGCGACGGCCGGGGCGCGGCCGACGCCGAACAGGGCGACGACCGGGATCAGGTAGACGAACTGCGGCATCGTCTGGAAGACGTCGAGGACGGGCCGCAGTGTCTTCTCGACGCGTGCGCTGCGGGCCGCGGCGACGGCGATCGCGAAGCCGAGCACCAGGGTCACGGCGACGGCGGCGAGGACCTGGGACAGCGTGTCCAGCGACGGCTTCCACACGCCGAGCACGCCGATCGCGGCCATGGCGAGCACGGCGGTCAGGGCGGTGCGCCAGGTGCCGATCAGCCAGGCGAGCGCGGCGACGATCAGCAGCACCGACCACCACGGCAGCCAGGTCAGGCCGTCGCGGACCGGGTCGAGGATCCAGGTGGTGAAGTGGGCGGCCCAGTCGGCGGTGCCGCCGATGTAGGGGACGCCGGTGTAGAGGTGGTCGGTCATCCAGTCGACGGCGTCGTTGACGGGCGTGGCGATGGTGACGACCCAGGAGTCGGGCCAGTCGAGGCGGTCGGCGAAGCGGCCCGCGAGGGCGACGACCGCGGTGCCGACGACGACGGCGAGGACGTCCCGCTTCCCGCGCCCGGACGGCGTCTCGTGGGAGCCGATGCGCGCCCCCGCGGCGCCGGTGACGCGGTCGAGGACGACGGCGAGCAGCACGATCGGGATGCCCGCGGCGAGCGCGGCGCCGACGTCGACGGAGGCGAGGGCCTGGTAGACGCGGTCGCCGAGACCGGCCGCGCCGATCACCGAGGCGATGACGGCCATGGAGAGCGCCATCATGATCGTCTGGTTGAGGCCGAGCAGGATCTGCTTGCGGGCCAGCGGCAGGCGCGCCGTGAAGAGGCGCTGGCGGGCGGTCGCGCCGAGCGAGGCGACGGCCTCCATGACACCGCCGTCGGCGGAGCGCAGACCGAGCGCGGTGAGCCGGGCCATCGGCGGAGCGGCGTAGACGACGGTGGCGAGGACCGCGGCCGGCACGCCCATGCCGAAGACGAGGACGACGGGGAGCAGGTACGCGTACGCGGGGAGCACCTGCATGGTGTCGAGGACCGGGCGCAGGCCGCGGAACAGGCGGTCGTTGAGGCCCGCGCCGAGGCCGAGGAGGACGCCGAGGATCACCGAGGCGAGGACGGCGACCACCATCAGGGCGAGGGTCTGCATGGTGGGGATCCACATGCCGAGGGCGCCGCAGGCGAGGAACGCGACGACGGCGGTCGCGCCGAGGCGCGGGCCGGCGACGCGCCAGGCGACGAGTCCGGCGGCCGCGGTCACACCGGCCCAGCCGGCGGCCAGCAGCACGAGGTAGACGGCGCGGATGGAGACGACGATCGCGTTGCTGACGTGGCCGAGGAAGTAGAGGAACAGCGGGTGGCTGTCCCGGTTGTCGATGACCCAGTCGGTCGTCCTGCCGAGCGGCTCGGTCAGGTCGACGGTGAGGGCGTGCGGCCAGGTGCCGCTGGCCCAGTGGGAGTGGGCGAGGGGGACGAGGATCGCCGCGGCGACGGCGAGCAGCAGGAGCTTGCCGACGGCGCGGTTGCGGCGCAGGGCCACGAGGGGGCCCGCGCCCTTCTCCAGCGGGGCGGTGGTGGCGGCGGCGGTCATCTATTCCGCCTCCTCGCCCGTGGACTTCGCGGCGGCCGTGGCGGCCGGGCCGGGGCGCCGCCGCCGACCACGGAGATGAGCCGCTCGTGGTCGACGACGCCCAGGCACCTGCCTTCGTCCATCACACGCACCGCGAAACCGGTGCGCGCCACGGCCTCGATGGCCTCGGACACCGTGGCGTCGGGGGCGACGGCGGCGCCGCGCCGCGCCTCGTCCGCGTCGGCGGGCCGCATGGCTCTGCGGACCGTCATGACCTGCTCGCGCGGTACGTCACGGACGAACTCGCGGACGTAGTCGTCGGCGGGCGAGCCGACGATCTCCTCGGGGGTGCCGAGCTGGACGATCCGGCCGTCGCGCATGAGGGCGATGCGGTCACCGAGGCGCAGCGCCTCGTTCAGGTCGTGCGTGATGAAGACCATCGTGCGGCCCTCCTCACGGTGCAGCCGCACGACCTCCTCCTGCATGTCGCGGCGGATCATCGGGTCGAGCGCGCTGAACGGCTCGTCGAACAGCAGCACTTCGGGGTCGACGGCGAGCGCGCGGGCCAGCCCGACGCGCTGCTGCTGGCCGCCGGAGAGCTGCCCGGGGCGGCGCCCCTCAAGTCCTTCGAGGCCGACCTTGGCGACGACCTCGGCCGCCTTCGCGCGCCGCTCGGCGCGGCTCATGCCCTGGATCTCCAGGCCGTAGGCGACGTTGTCGAGGACGGTGCGGTGCGGGAGCAGCCCGAAGTGCTGGAAGACCATGGCGGCGCGGTGCCGGCGCAGGGCGCGCAGCCGGCTCTTGTCCATGGCGAGGACGTCCTCGCCGTCGATGGACAGGGTGCCCGACGTCGGCTCGATGAGCCGGGTCAGACAGCGCACCAGGGTCGACTTGCCGGAGCCCGACAGGCCCATGACGACGAAGACCTCGCCGCGCCGCACGTCGAAGGAGACGTCGCGCACGGCGGCGGTGCAGCCGGTACGCTCCCGCAGTTCGGCGGCGCTCAGCGCGGCCAACTCGGCGTCCCCGGGGACGCGTTCGGCCTTCGGTCCGAACACCTTCCACAGGTTGCGGACGGAGAACACGGCCTCGTTCTCGCCGCCCGCGCCGTCAGCGCCTTCGGCGCCCTTCAGGTTCGCGGTGGTCGTACTCATCACGCGTCACCACCCATCAGCTCGGCGCACTTCTCCCCGACCATGAGCACCCCGATCATCGGGTTCACCGCGGGCATCGTCGGGAAGACGGACGCGTCGGCGATTCGGATGGCTTGCAGCCCGCGGATCCTCAACTCGGGATCCACCACGGCGAGTTCATCGTCCGGGGCACCTATTCGGCACGTGCCCGCCGGGTGGTAGACGGTGTGGGCGATCTTGCGCGCGTACTCGCCGAGCGCCTCGTCGTCGACGACGTCGGGGCCCGGACAGACCTCGCGGCCCAGCCAGCCGGCGAGCGGTTCCGTCTTCGCGATCTCGCGGGCGATCCTGATGCCGTCGACCAGGGTGCGGCCGTCGTAGTCGTCCTCGTCCGTGAAGTAGCGGAAGTCGAGGGCGGGCTTGACCTCGGGGTCGGCGCTGGTCAGGTAGAGGCGGCCGCGGCTGCGGGGCTTGGGGATGTTCGGCGTCATGGAGACGCCGTGCTCGGGCTTCTCGTAGCCGAGCCGCTCCGGATTGTCCGTGAACGGGATCTGGTAGAAGTGGAACATCAGGTCCGGGCCCGCGGCCTCGGGGTCCCGCTGGACGAACAGACCCGCGTCGCTGTCCATGGCGCTGTTCTCGGGGATCGGCCCGTTCGTCTCCCAGACGATGACCGACTCCGGGTGGTCGAGGAGGTTCTCGCCGACGCCCGGCAGGTCGTGCAGGACGGGGATGCCGAGGGCCTCCAGGTCGGCCTTGGGGCCGATGCCGGAGTGCAGGAGCAGCCGGGGCGTGTCGACGGCGCCCGCGCACACGACGACCTCGCGCCGCGCGGAGACGAGCGACTCGGAGCCGTCCTTGGCGCGCACCCGCACCCCGCGCGCCCGCAGTCCCTCGTCGAACTCCAGCTTGTACGCCCACGTTTCGAGCAGGAGCGTCAGATGGGGCCGGTCACCGGCCTCCATGTGCGGATGCAGATACGCCACGGACGCGCTGGAGCGCTTGTTGTTCTCGGGGTGGTAGGCGAGGTCGAAGAAGCCGACGCCGTCCTTGAACGGGGCCTTGTTGAAGCCCTCGACGCGCGGCACGCCGGTCGCCGTCCGGGCGGCCTCGACGAAGTCGCGGGCGATGGCGTTCCGGTCCTTCTCGTCGACCGGCACGATGTTGTTGCGCAGCTTCCCGAAGTACGGGTCCATCGCCTTGTGGTCCCAGCCCTCGGCGCCCGCGGCCGCCCACTCGTCCCAGTCGCCGGGCAGCGGCTTGAACGAGATGAGCGTGTTGTGCGACGAGCAGCCGCCGAGCACCTTCGCGCGGCTGTGCAGGATGTGCGAGTTGCCGCGCGGCTGCTCGGTGGTGGTGTAGCCGTAGTCGAGGTCGCCGCCGAGCAGACCGAGCCAGCGGCGCAGCGTCAGCACGTCGTCGCGGTCGATGTCGCTGGGGCCGCCTTCGATGACGGCGACGGTGACGTCCGGGTCCTCGGTGAGCCGGGAGGCGATCACCGACCCGGCCGTGCCGCCGCCGACCACCACGTAGTCGTACACGGGATCCTGCGCGGTCTCGGCCATCTCGGGTATCTCGGGCATAGGTCAACTCCAAGGCGTTGCAAAGTACTTCGCGTAATGAGGGCGTACGAAGTCCAGGGCGGACGGGCTACGGGGACGAGCTCAGCCCGCGAACCAGCGCACCGGCTTCGGCGCGAGGTTCTGGTAGATGTGCTTGCTCTCGCGGTACTCGGCGAGCCCGGCGGGGCCCAGTTCGCGGCCCACGCCGCTCTTTCCGAAGCCGCCCCACTCGGCCTGCGGCAGATAGGGGTGGAAGTCGTTGATCCAGACGGTGCCGTGGCGCAGACGTCCGGCGACCCGGCGGGCGCGGCCCGCGTCGGTGGTCCAGACGGCGCCGGCGAGGCCGTACTCGGTGTCGTTGGCGAGGGCGACCGCCTCGTCCTCGGTGCGGAACGTCTCGACGGTGAGGATCGGCCCGAAGGTCTCCTCACGCACGACCCGCATCTCACGGTGGCACTGGTCGAGGACGGTCGGCTCGTAGAAGTAGCCGGTGGCGGGGCGCACGTCGCTGGGCTCGGGGCGCTTGCCGCCGCAGCGCAGGACGGCACCCTCGGCGAGCGCGGAGGCGACGTACGCCTCGGTCTTGGCGCGCTGCGGTTCGCTGACCAGCGGCCCGCACTCGACGCCGTCCTCGGTGCCGCGGCCGAGGCGGATCTTCTCGGCGCGCCGGGCGAGTTCGGCGACGAAGCGCTCGCGCACCGATTCCTCGACGATGAGCCGGGACCCGGCGGAGCAGACCTGGCCGCTGTGGATGAACGCGGCGTTGAGTGCCTGGTCGACGGCGGTGTCGAACCCCTCCTCCGTCTCGCAGGCGTCGGCGAAGACGACGTTCGGGTTCTTGCCGCCGAGTTCCAGGGCGACCTTCTTGACGTCGGCGGCCGCGGCCTGCGCGACCTTGGTGCCGCTGACCAGGCCGCCGGTGAAGGAGACCAGGTCGACGTCGGGGTGGTCGGCGAGCCGGGCGCCGACCGAACTCCCGGGCCCCGTCACGATGTTGGCGACCCCGGCGGGCAGCCCGGCCTCGACGAGCAGTTCGACGAGGACGACGGTGGTCAGCGGTGTGATCTCGCTGGGCTTGACGACGAAGGTGTTGCCCGCGGCGAGCGCCGGGGCGATCTTCCAACTCGCCTGGAGCAGCGGGTAGTTCCAGGGCGTGATCATCGCGCAGACGCCGACCGGCTCGTGCACGACGACGCTGTGGATCTCGTCGGACCCGGCGTCGACGACCCGGCCCGCGCCCTCACCGATGACGAGGTCCGCGAAGTAGCGGAAGGCGTCGGCGACACAGTCGACGTCGACGCGGCCCTCCTCGACGGTCTTGCCCGCGTCCCGGCTCTCCAGGAGACCGATCTTCTCCCGGTCCCTTACGAGGAGGTCGGCGACGCGACGCAGCAGCGCGGCCCGCTCGGCGACGGGTGTCGTCGGCCAGGGGCCCTCGTCGAAGGCGCGGCGGGCCGCGGCGATCGCGGCGTCCGCGTCCTCGGCACCGCCCTCGGCGATCACGGCGAACGGCTTGGCATCCGCGGGGTCGATGATGTCGCGGGTGGCGCCCGAAGCGGCACCACGCCACTGGCCGCCTACATGGATGGTCTTCTGTACTGACACGTCCTGCGTCGCCTTCCGTTCCTGAGCAGTCCCCCGAGCACGGCAGAGGAGGACGGACGGGGTCCGTCAGGTCCGCTCGAAATGTCTCCGCCGTGATGTCGGAAGCCCCTGCCCCGGGGCCTGGAAAGCATGCGCGATCGTCGTTCGAAAGTGGGCCGTGTCACTACGCCGGGTGCCCGGAAACACGACCGCCCGCGGCGGGTCGTGAGACCCGCCGCGGGCGGTCGGAAGCCTTGCGGCGACCGGTGACGAGAACCGGTGACTAGATGAGGCCGAGGGCGCGCACGGCCTCGCGCTCCTCCGCGAGCTCCGCGACGGACGCGTCGATGCGCGCACGCGAGAACTCGCTGATCTCCAGGCCCTGGACGATCTCGTACGTGCCGTTCTTCGTGGTGACGGGGAACGACGAGATCAGGCCCTCGGGAACACCGTACGAACCGTCCGACGGGATACCCATCGACGTCCAGTCGCCCTCGGCCGTGCCGTTGACCCAGGTGTGGACGTGGTCGATCGCGGCGTTGGCCGCGGAGGCCGCCGACGAGGCGCCGCGCGCCTCGATGATCGCCGCACCGCGCTTGGCGACGGTCGGGATGAACTCGTCGGACAGCCACTTCTCGTCGCCGCCGATCGCGTCGAAGGCCGGCTTGCCCGCGACGGACGCCTGGAAGATGTCCGGGTACTGGGTCGCCGAGTGGTTGCCCCAGATCGTCAGACGCTTGATGTCGGCGACGGTGGAGCCCGTCTTCTTCGCGAGCTGCGTCAGCGCGCGGTTGTGGTCGAGGCGCGTCATCGCGGTGAAGCGCTCGGCCGGTACGTCCGGGGCGGCGGCCTGCGCGATGAGCGCGTTCGTGTTCGCCGGGTTGCCGACGACGAGGATCTTGACGTCGTCCGCGGCGTTGTCGTTGATGGCCTTGCCCTGGGGCTTGAAGATGCCGCCGTTGGCCTCGAGCAGGTCGCCCCGCTCCATGCCCTTGGTGCGCGGGCGGGCGCCCACCAGCAGACCCACGTTCGTGCCGTCGAAGGCGACGTTCGGGTCGTCGGTGATGTCGATGCCCTGGAGGAGCGGGAAGGCGCAGTCGTCGAGCTCCATGGCCGTGCCCTCGGCGGCCTTGAGCGCCGGGGTGATCTCCAGGAGGCGCAGCTTGACCGGCACGTCCGCGCCGAGCAGCTGGCCGGAGGCGATGCGGAAGAGCAGTGCGTAGCCGATCTGGCCGGCGGCGCCGGTGACGGTGACGTTCACGGGAGTGCGGGTCATGGCGTTCTCCGTATGACAGCAGGTCTTTTGATCGATCTCTCTACATCAAGAGATCCGCTCGTCAGGCTATCGCGCCCCGCAGGGACCGGACCCCCGGGTTCGTGTGGCTCGCCCCACAGACGGGGGACGGGACGGCCGCCGGCCCGGGAGAGTGGGCTCGGCGGCCGCCGTGGGATGTCACTCGCGTGACCACTCCCGTGGGGGTACTGCTGCGCCTTCCCCGAAGCGCGGCCCCCATGCACGGGTCACCCGGTCCTGCCGTTCGCGCTACTCGGTGCAGCCCTTCTGCCCGGCGGCGAGGGTCGCGCAGGCCTTCGCGTCCGCGGCGGAGCCGACGGCCATCATCGGGGTGTACGCGTCCGTGTCCGCGTCGCCGACCAGGCCCTTCTTCGACGACTTGGCGCCCACGTCGAGCGTGACGCTGTCGCCGGGCGTGGCGCCCTGGATCCGGCCCCAGGCCGCCTTGCACGTCTTGCTGTAGCGGACCTCGACGGTGACCGTGCCCGCGCCGACCGTCGCCTTGGCGGAGCTGTCGGCGAGATCGCCGCCGCAGCCCATGGCCTCCGGGTCCTTGCCGGTGCAGTCGGCGCCCACACACTGCACCCCCGCGGGCAGCTGTGGCGCACTGGTCGTCGGGGACGGCGTGGGCTTCGCGTCGTTGTCCTTGTCGCCGTCGCCACCACTGGTGAGGACGTAGGCGATGAGCACGACGACGGCCGCGCCGAGGACCCCGGCCAGGAACATGGTCAGCCGGCGCCTGCCGCCGCTCGCCCCGGACGGGGCGGGCCGCGCCGAGGGCGCCGACGGTGCCGACGGCGGCCCGAACTGGTCCCCGCGCGGCGCCTGCGCCTGTGGCGGCACGGTCGGCGAGACCCCGCGGGTCCGGCGATCCCGGTGGGGCGGGCCGCCGTCGCGCTGCCGTTCTTGCCGCCGCCCTTGCCGGACGCCTGCGCGGCGGGCCCGCCGAACTCGCCGAGCGCGGCCCGCGCCTGGGAGATCCGGATGGCCTCCATGGTCATGTCGTGGCGCATCTCGGAGCGGCTCCACGCACGCTCCGCGAGCTCCCACATCGTGGTCAGGTGAACGGGACTGGTACCGGTCACCTCGGCGAGCGCGACGATCGCACCCTTGGGTGCGAGCAGTCGTCCGTTCAGATACCGCTCCCACGAGGTCTTGCTGTACCCGGTGCGGTCCGCCAGTGCGGCGATCCCGAGCCCGCTGCGGTCCACCAGCCGGCGCAACTGGCTGGCGAACTCCTTGACCTGCGGGTCGAGTTCGTCCGGTAGCGCCCTCCAACGAGGCATTGCGTTCCCCCTATTCCCCCCATACGTGCCTGAATTCCCCCTGCGCCGCGCCAGCGCACTCGCCTCCACTGGCTACCCAATGGGATGCGAGTAGCCAGGATGTCAGTTCCCCGGGTGAGGGCGCACGGGGGCATTCGACAGCGTTCGACGAGCAGACGGTGCCTGATCACGCCCCCTCGCATGATCCAGGCCCGGGACGTCCAGGAGAGTCCCGATTGTCCAGGCTAGGCGTCGTGTCCAACCTGGTACGAGAAAATCCCCGAAGTTGACCGGAGATCGCCACACGAGGACGGCGGGACTCCGGCGCGGGCGCCCCGTCCGTCACTCACGGCCGCTCCCGCAGCACTCATCGCACGGTGAAGTGCAGAGTGTCCTGAAGGAACGGGATAGTCAGCCACGGGTCGGGCTGCGCCATCATCGTCAACAGCACGATGGCGAGGCCCAGGATCCCGTACGTGATCATGTCGGTGAAGCGGGAGCGGACGGCGAGCATGCCGACGCCGGGCAGCACCCAGCGCAGCACGGCCCCGCCGAGCAGCGCCGCCCCGATCAGCAGGCAGCCGGCCCTGAAGTGGTCGAGCGCCGTGATCAGGAGTCCGACGCCGGTGACCGCGAGGACCGCGATCAGCGGCCACTGGCGGGCGGGCGCCGGCGCGTCGCTCGGGGCGGCACGGCCGCCGCCCTCGGGACGGGCGGTGTCCCGCGTCCACAGCGGGAAGCGCCGCGTGCCCCGCTTCTTGCCCCCCGACGCGTCAGCGAACACCGCGCGCGTTCCGCTCGGCGGCCTCGACGACGTTCACCAGGAGCTGGGCGCGGGTCATCGGGCCCACGCCGCCCGGGTTCGGGGAGATCCAGCCCGCGACCTCGGCGACGCCCGGGTGGACATCGCCGACGATCTTGCCGTTCTCGTCGCGCGAGACGCCGACGTCGAGCACGGCCGCGCCCGGCTTGATGTCCTCGGGCTTGATCAGGTGCGGGACACCCGCGGCGGCCACGACGATGTCGGCACGCCGCAGGTGCGCGGCGAGGTCACGCGTACCGGTGTGGCACTGGGTGACGGTCGCGTTCTCGGACTTGCGGGTGAGCAGCAGCGGCATCGGGCGGCCGATGGTGACACCGCGGCCGACGACCACGACCTCCGCGCCGTTGATCTCCACGCCGTGCTCGCGCAGCAGCGTGATGATGCCGAACGGGGTGCAGGGCAGCGGGCCCGGCTCGTTCAGGACGAGGCGGCCCAGGTTCATCGGGTGCAGGCCGTCGGCGTCCTTGTCCGGGTCCATCAGTTCGAGGATGCGGTTCTCGTCGATGCCCTTGGGCAGCGGCAGCTGGACGATGTAGCCGGTGCAGGCCGGGTCCTCGTTCAGCTCGCGGACGACCGCCTCGATCTCCTCCTGCGTGGCGCTCGCGGGCAGCTCGCGCTGGATGGAGGCGAGGCCGACCTGCGCGCAGTCACGGTGCTTTCCTGCCACGTACTTCTGGCTTCCGGGGTCCTCCCCCACGAGAATCGTGCCGAGGCCGGGCGTGACGCCCTTCTCCTTCAGCGCCGCCACGCGGGCGGTCAGATCGGACTTGATCGCGGCTGCGGTGGCCTTGCCATCGAGAATCTGGGCAGTCATGCCGCCCATTGTTTCAGGGCGGCACGGATTCACCCAAGTTGCACTTGCACAACGGCCCGGGAGAGCCGCTGGACAGGGAGGTGTCCGGCCCAGAAGCATGATCGACGCCGCTCCCCTCACCGTCCCCGGAGGAACCACGCCATGAGTTTCGGCGACCCGAACAACCCTTACGGACAGCAGCAGCCGCAGAGCAACCCGTACGGGCAACAGGCCCCGCAGGGGGTGCCGCAGCAGGGTTACGGCTACCCGCAACAGCAGCAGTACCCGGGCTACCCGCAGCAGGCCGCCCCGATGCCCGGGGTGCCGCCGCTGGCCGGAATGGGCCGCAGGCTCGGCGCGCGCCTGATCGACGGCGTGCTGCTCTTCGTCGTCTACGCGGTGTTCCTGGCGCCGAAGTTCACCACGCTGATCGACGACGTGCAGGCCTGCGACTCGACCTCGTCCACGTACGACACCTGTGTGAACGACGCGCTCTCCGACTTCCAGTCGACGATGCTGCCGGTCGCCGCCACGTTCATGGTCCTGATGCTGGCCTACGAGATCCTGCTGATCGCCTTCGTCGGCGCGACCCTGGGCAAGCTGGCCGTCGGCATCCGCGTCCTGAAGGCCGAGACGGGCGCGAAGCCGGGCATCGGCGGCGCCTTCCTGCGCTGGGTGATCCCGACGGTGGGCGCGTTCGCCTGCGGCATCGGCCAACTCGTCGTCTATCTCTCGCCGTTCTGGGACAAGTCGGGCCGCAAGCAGGGCTGGCACGACAAGGTCGCGAGCACGGTGGTCGTCCACGTCAAGGGCTGACGCCCAGGATCGCCGATGGCCGCGACTCCCCCTTCCAGCAGGGGAGTCGCGGCCATCGTTCGTGCCGGGACGTGGTGCCGTCCGGGCGGTGCGGATCAGTGGAAGAAGTGGCGCGTCCCCGTGAAGTACATCGTCACGCCCGCCTTCTTGGCGGCCTCGACGACCTGCTCGTCACGGATCGAGCCGCCCGGCTGCACGATCGCCTTGACGCCGGCGTCGATCAGGATCTGCGGGCCGTCCGGGAACGGGAAGAACGCGTCGGACGCGGCGTACGCACCGCGCGCCCGCTCCTCGCCCGCCCGCTCGACGGCGAGCTTGCAGGAGTCGACACGGTTGACCTGGCCCATGCCGACGCCGACCGAGGCGCCGTCCTTGGCGAGCAGGATCGCGTTGGACTTCACCGCGCGGCACGCCTTCCAGGCGAACGCGAGCTCGTCCAGCTCGCCCTGCGACAGCGCGTCGCCGGTCGCGAGGGTCCAGGTCGCCGGGTTGTCGCCGTCGGCCTGGAGGCGGTCGGTGACCTGAAGGAGCGCACCGCCGTCGATCTGCTTGGTCTCCACGAGGGCCGACGGGCCGTTCGGGGCGCGCAGCACGCGGATGTTCTTCTTCTTGGTGAGGGCTTCGAGGGCGCCGTCCTCGTAGTCGGGCGCGACGATGACCTCGGTGAAGATGTCGGCGACCTGCTCCGCCATCTCCTTGGTGACCGGCCGGTTGACCGCGATCACGCCGCCGTACGCGGAGACCGGGTCACAGGCGTGGGCCTTGCGGTGCGCCTCCGCGACGTTCGAGGCGACGGCGATACCGCACGGGTTCGCGTGCTTGATGATCGCGACGCACGGGTCGTCGTGGTCGTACGCGGCACGGCGCGCGGCGTCCGTGTCCGTGAAGTTGTTGTACGACATCTCCTTGCCGTGCAGCTGCTCCGCCTCGGCGAGGCCGCCCGTGCCGTCGACGTAGAGCGCGGCGCCCTGGTGCGGGTTCTCGCCGTACCGCAGGACGTTCTTGCGCTCGTACGTGGCGCCCAGGAAGTCCGGGTGACCGCTGTCGTCGGCAGCCGCGTAGTCGGCGGCGAACCAGGAGGCGACCGCCACGTCGTACGACGCGGTGTGCTGGAACGCCTCGGCGGCCAGACGCTTGCGGGACCGCAGGTCGAACCCGCCGTCCACGACGGCCTTCAGGACGTCCCCGTACGCGCCCGGGTTCACGACCACGGCCACCGACGGGTGGTTCTTGGCGGCGGCGCGGACCATCGAAGGACCGCCGATGTCGATCTGCTCGACGCACTCGTCCGGGGTCGCGCCCGAGGCGACGGTCTCCTTGAACGGGTACAGGTTCACGACCACCAGGTCGAACGGCTTCACACCGAGGTCGGCGAGCTGCTTCTGGTGATCCTCCAGACGGAGGTCGGCCAGGATGCCCGCGTGCACCTTCGGGTGCAGCGTCTTCACGCGCCCGTCGAGGCACTCCGGGAACCCGGTGAGCTCCTCGACCTTGGTGACCGGCACACCCGCACCGGCGATCTTCGCGGCGGTGGAACCGGTGGAGACCAGCTCGACACCCGCCTCGTGGAGCCCGCGCGCCAGCTCCTCCAGACCGGTCTTGTCGTAGACGCTGACCAGCGCCCGGCGAATGGGCCGCTTGCTGCTCTCGACAGTGCTTTCCGCGGTCACGGGATAACTACCTTTCGTCCCTCAATGCTGAAGCCGTTACGGGCCAGGCGCCCCACGACATCGACGAGCAGCGTGCGCTCGACTTCCTTGATGCGCTCGTGCAGAGCGCTCTCCCCGTCGTCCGTGTCCTCTTCCACGATCTCGACCACGCCCTGAGCGATGATCGGGCCCGTGTCGACGCCGTCGTCGACGAAGTGGACGGTGCATCCGGTGACCTTGGCGCCGTACGCGAGCGCGTCCCGCACACCGTGCGCACCGGGAAAACTGGGCAGCAGGGCCGGGTGCGTGTTCACGAACCGGCCGCCGAAACGAGCGAGGAACTCCTTGCCCACGATCTTCATGAAGCCCGCGGACACCACCAGGTCCGGCTCGTACGCGGCCGTCGCCTCGGCGAGCGCGCGGTCCCAGTCCTCGCGCGCGGCATGGTCCTTCACCCGGCACACGAAGGTCGGGATCCCGGCGCGCTCGGCGCGCTCCAGGCCGGCGATGCCGTCACGGTCCGCGCCGACGGCGACGACCTCGGCGCCGTACGCGTCCACTCCCTGGGCCGCGATGGCATCCAGCAGAGCCTGCAGATTCGTACCTGATCCGGAGACCAGCACGACGAGGCGCTTGGCCTTGGCCACGGCGGGGCCCTTTCTCGCAGAGCTTCTTTGTACGGTCGTACGAAGGCTTCGTGCTCCCCGATACGGGGAACCCTACGAAGCGGCCGACCGTCAGCAACGATACCGGCACACCGGACGGGCCCCACGGGACGGGGGCACAGCCGCCAGGTAGCGTCATCGTCACGGAACGCTGCGCGGCCATCGGGCGTTGCCCTAATGAACGAGACAGGCCGCACGAACGAACCAGCCGCGAACCACGCCGTACCTACCGACCGGGCCGCGCCACGACCCACGACGTAGGTGACCGCCGACCTAGGGGAAGACGCACACCTGATGCAGGACCGAAGCCTTCGCCACACGCTGTCCGCCGGCGCCGTCCTGCCGCGCGAAGGCCGACCGACGCCGCCGTCGCCGCCGTCACCGTCGCCGAAGGACTCCAAGGACTCCCGCGGCGGCGACGCCGACAACCCGTTCGCACCGCCGCCCGAGGACGCCCCGGACCGCCCGTGGCAGCCGCGCCGTCCCGAGGGCTCCGACGACCCGTCCGACTCCGACCGGTCCGGATCGTCCGGCAAGGGCGGTTCCCCGTGGGGCGGCCAGTGGAGCGACCGGCAGCCCGGCCGCTCCCAGGGCGGCGGCCTCTTCGGCGACCGCCCGGGGAACAACGGCACGGGACAGGGCGGCCCCGAGGGCCAGGGCCCCGGCCAGGGCGGCGGGATGCGCTGGGACCCGACGGACCCGGCCCAGCGCCGCGCCCGCTACGCGCTCCTGGCCGGCATGTGGGGCTTCTTCTTCGCCCTGTTCGACTGGCCCTCCGTGGCCCTGCTGCTCGGCGCGCTCGCCCTGTACTGGGGCATCAGCGCCCTGCGCGCCACGTCCGGCCCGGCGACGAACCCGGCCGCGTCGGGCACGACCGCCACGGGCACCGCGCAGCCCGCACCGGCCGCGCCCGGCACGGACTCCACGCGTCCGCAGACGACGGCCGCGGTCAGCGGCCTGGTCACCGGCGGCCTCGCCCTGGCGATGGTCGCGTCGATGTTCGCGGCGAAGCTGGC
This sequence comes from Streptomyces sp. Q6, assembly GCF_036967205.1. Classification (NCBI taxonomy): domain Bacteria; kingdom Bacillati; phylum Actinomycetota; class Actinomycetes; order Kitasatosporales; family Streptomycetaceae; genus Streptomyces; species Streptomyces citrinus. Next base: position 5,174,553 of record NZ_CP146022.1, on the reverse strand, counting down.
CTACAGCGACTACTACGAGTGCCGCGCGGACGCCCTGACGAACGCGGCGGAGAAGTCCTGCGAGGACCTCCTCCCGAAGGAACTGCGCCCGCTGCTCGGCACCCGCTGAGGCACCTCACACACCGGGTTCGCCCGGCTGCGACGGATCGCTGGACGCCTCCTTCAGAAGCGTCCAGCGCGCGTCCCGCGACGACTCGTCGAAGAAGTCGTAGGGCTCGAACCCGGCCGGATCCCGGCCGGGCTCGGGTTCCGCCGGAGCCGGGCGCCGCGCCGCCACCACCGACTCGGCCCACGCCGTCACCCGCGGCCGCACCGACGACTCGCGCCCCCGCCACCACCGCACCCCGAGCGCCACCGGCACCCCGACCCCGGCGATCCAGGCCACCGTGACCGCCCCGGTCAGCCACCCCACGGGCCCGAACTCGGCGAGCGCCGCGACACCGAGCGCACCGCCCGCCGCGGCCGCGAGCCCCGCCATCGCCGCCCCGCACAGCACGGCCGCCACCGCCGTCGCGCGGACCAGCCGCCCCCGCGACCAGTCCCGCAGCCGCGCCTCGCCCGCCACGAACCAGGCCACGGTCACCGCCGCGGCCACCGGTACCGCCCCGGCCGCCCAGGTCAGCGGCGACCCGGCACCGGCCGTGGGCAACGCCGCGAGCAGCGGGAACGCGGGCAGCAGCGACCCGCCCGAGGCCCCGAGCGGCCCCACCGTGTGGCCCGCGCCGATCACGACACCGGGACCGAGCGCGTACGCGGCCCCCAGATCACGGCGTTCGGCACCAGGGACAGGCAGAGCAGCAGCACCGCGAACCGCCCCGACCACGCCGCCGTCAGGTGCAGGAACGACTCCCGCGCCGCTCCCCGTGCACCGCGAGCCCCGCCGCGACCACCAGCGCGCCCCCGGCGACCAGGGCCAGGACCCCGGCTGCGGCGGCCCGCGCGGCGACCGGCAGCACCTCCTCCACGAGCTCCGGGGCAGCCGGTCCACGTGCCGCCGCAGCGCCGCGGGCAGCGGTCCGCGCGGCCGGCCGTGCGCGGTCCACACCCCGGCCGCGGCCGCCGCGACGGTCACCAGGACCAGATGCGCCGCGCAGCTCACCCACGCCGGTCGCAGTTCACCACCGGAGGCGTAGTACGCGGCCGCGGCGCCGACCAGCAGATATCCGAGGACGACCCCGCCCCAGGCGGCGCCGGCGGGCACATCGGGCTCGCCGTCCTCGGGGTCCGCGGCGTCGCGCGCGGCCCGGTGCACCAGCCACACCGGCACCGCGACGAGGAGCAGCGGGGTCACGCCGAGCGGGGCCGGCACCCCCGACAGGGTGTCCGTCCTGACGACGTCGGCGCCGTGCGCCAGCAGCCACAGCGCGGCGGCGGTGTGCAGGGCCCCGCCGGGCCCGCTGTCCGGGTACGGCGAACTGATCCACAGGGCCATCACCAGGACCGCGAACGCGCCGAGCCCGAGCCCCGCCGCCACCGCACCCCCGAACACTCCGGCGGCGGGTCCGGGCGAGCGTTCCCGCACCCGGGTCAGGAGCACGGGCAACGACAGTCCACGGCCGGTCATTTGGGTCACCGGCCCATGCTCCCAACGACACGCGCTTTCACCCCGTAACAGGCGAAGTATGGATGTGTCGCTCAAGATACGTTTATGTACTTTTTCGCGCGAAAGGGTGTGTGGAGTTCCCCATGACGCAGAGCCCTGCCACCCCACTGCCGACGCCGAAGGAGCGCCGCAGGCTCCGCGAGGCGAAGTCCCTGACACAGGCTCAGGTCGCCGCGAAGGTCGGCGTGACACGCGAAACGGTCCGGTCCTGGGAGACCGGCCGCACCTCCCCCAGAGGGCGCAAGCGGGAGGTGTACGCGAGGTTGCTCACGGAGCTGTCCAGCACACCGGAACGGACACCGGCCCACGACGGCCGGGATCGACGCGCGCACCGGAGACCCGAACTGGTGGCCGTAGCGGCATCCTCCGCACCTCCGGCCGACCGTACGGCCCAGACGGCCCAGCCGAACCGCGCGGGCCGGGCGGACCCGTCGAAGCCGCGACACACCGTGTCCGACCCCGCCCCCGAGCCCGAGCCGACGCGCCCGACGACCCCGGCCGAGGCCTTCGACGCGCTCTACACGCGCACCGCCCCGCTCCTCGTCCGCCAGGCCTACCTGCTCACCGGCCGCCGCACGCTCGCCCGCGAGTCCGTGGAGCGGGCGTTCCAGCTGGCCTGGCAGCGCTGGCCGGAGGTCGCGGTCGACCCGAACCCCGCGGGCTGGGTGCGGGCGGCGGCGTACGAGTACGCGATGTCGCCCTGGCACCGGATGCGCCGATCGCACCGCCACCCGGACGCGCCGCCCGCCGACCCGGACGACCGCAAGCTCCTCGACGTCCTCCTGAGCCTGCCGCCCGCCTACCGGCGCACGCTGCTGCTCTACGACGGTGTGGGCCTGGACCTGCCGGAGACCGCGGCGGAGACGGAGGCCAGCACGCCGGCCGCCGCGAACCGCATCCTGCACGCCCGTGAGGCCGTCGCCGAGCAGTTCCCCGAGCTGGCCGTACCGGAGCAGCTGCACCGGCGGCTGACCGAGCTGGCGGGCGCGGAGAAGCTCGACGCCCCGGGGTCGACGCTGGTGCGCACCGGCGGCGAGAAGCGGGTCCGGTTCTGGACGCGGGCCGCGATCGCGGTGACCGTCCTGATCGTCGGCACGACGGCGCTGACGCTGCGGGTGGCGCCGACCCAGTACGAGCCGGTGCCCGCGCCCGGCGCTCCCATCAGCGGGGTCCCGGCCCTGACCGGCCCCGGGCACCTGACGGAGCACGAGCGGGAACTGCGCCGGCAGCTGCGGGCCGAGCTGAGCGGCGGCCCGGAGCGGCTGGCACCGGTCGCCGAGTAGTCCCGTCTCACCAGTGGGCCCGCACCTTCGAGAAGGTGCGGGCCCACTGGTGAGACGGCGTACGGACTACGAAAGCAGCTCGCGGGCCAGCTTCGCGGTCTCGGTCGGGGTCTTGCCGACCTTGACGCCCGCGGCCTCCAGGGCCTCCTTCTTCGCCTGGGCGGTGCCCGACGAACCGGAGACGATGGCGCCCGCGTGGCCCATGGTCTTGCCCTCGGGGGCGGTGAAGCCCGCGACGTAACCGACGACCGGCTTGGTGACGTGGGCCTTGATGTAGTCGGCCGCACGCTCCTCGGCGTCACCGCCGATCTCACCGATCATGACGATCAGGTCGGTGTCGGGGTCCGCCTCGAACGCCTCGAGGGCGTCGATGTGCGTGGTGCCGATGACCGGGTCGCCACCGATGCCGACGGCCGACGAGAAGCCGATGTCACGGAGCTCGTACATCATCTGGTACGTCAGCGTGCCGGACTTCGAGACCAGACCGATGCGGCCCGGCTTCGTGATGTCGCCCGGGATGATGCCGGCGTTCGACTGGCCCGGCGTGATGAGACCGGGGCAGTTCGGGCCGATGATGCGGGTCTTGTCGCCCTTCGACTTCGCGTACGCGTAGAACGCGGCGGAGTCGTGGACGGCGATGCCCTCGGTGATGACGACGGCGAGGGGGATCTCGGCGTCGATCGCCTCGACCACGGCGGCCTTGGAGAAGGCCGGCGGGACGAAGAGCACGGACACGTTGGCGCCCGTCTTCTCGATCGCCTCGGCGACCGAACCGAAGACGGGGATCGACGTGCCGTCGAAGTCGACCTCGGTGCCGGCCTTGCGCGGGTTCACGCCGCCGACGATGTTCGTGCCGTCACCCAGCATGAGCTTGGTGTGCTTCATGCCCGTGGCACCGGTCATGCCCTGGACGATGACCTTGCTGTCCTTGTTGAGGAAGATAGCCATGGCTGTTCTGTCCCTCGTCCCTTACTTCGCGGCCGCGAGCTCGGCGGCCTTGTCGGCCGCGCCGTCCATGGTGTCCACGCGCTGCACCAGCGGGTGGTTGGCGTCGGAGAGGATCTTGCGACCCAGCTCGGCGTTGTTGCCGTCGAGACGCACGACGAGGGGCTTCTCGACCTTCTCGCCCTTCTCCTCGAGGAGCGCGAGCGCCTGGACGATGCCGTTGGCGACCTCGTCACAGGCGGTGATGCCGCCGAAGACGTTGACGAACACGGACTTGACGTCCGGGTCGCCGAGGATGATCTCCAGGCCGTTCGCCATCACCTGGGCGGAGGCGCCGCCACCGATGTCGAGGAAGTTGGCCGGCTTCACGCCGCCGTGGTTCTCACCGGCGTACGCGACGACGTCCAGCGTCGACATGACCAGACCGGCACCGTTACCGATGATGCCGACCTCGCCGTCGAGCTTGACGTAGTTGAGGCCCTTCTCCTTGGCAGCGGCCTCGAGCGGGTCGGCCGCGTCCTTGTCCTGGAGCGCCTCGTGGTCGGGGTGGCGGAAGTCCGCGTTCTCGTCCAGGGAGACCTTGCCGTCGAGGGCGAGGATGTCGCCGGAGGCGACCTTGGCGAGGGGGTTGACCTCGACCAGGAGGGCGTCCTCCTCGATGAAGGTCTTCCAGAGCGTCACCAGCACGTCGGCGACCTTGTCGGCCACCTCGGCCGGGAACTTCGCGTCCTCGACGATCTTGCGGGCGACCGCGGGGGTCACGCCCTCGTTGGCGTCGATCGGCGTCTTGGCGACGGCCTCCGGGCGGGTGGCCGCCACCTCCTCGATCTCCATGCCGCCCTCGACGGAGGCGATGGAGAGGAAGGTGCGGTTGGTGCGGTCCAGGAGGAAGGAGACGTAGTACTCCTCCACGATCTCCGGAGCGGTCTCGGCCATCATCACCTTGTGGACCGTGTGGCCCTTGATGTCCATGCCGAGAATGTTGGTGGCGTGCTCAACGGCCTCGTCGGGGGTGGCGGCGAGCTTCACGCCGCCGGCCTTGCCGCGGCCGCCGACCTTCACCTGGGCCTTGACGACAGACTTGCCGCCAAGACGCTCGGTCGCCTCGCGGGCTGCCTCAGGCGTGTCGATGACTTCACCGGCCAGCACCGGTACACCGTGCTTGGCGAAGAGGTCCCTCGCCTGGTACTCGAACAGGTCCACGCGCGTCCGTCCCTATCAGTGATCTCGCGGTTCGATCTTCCTGCGTGGGCGTGCCGCGATGGGCAACGTGACTCCGCTGTCACAAGGGAGGCGTACGAGGCGTACACAGTGGCCGAGTACGCGGCATGTCCGTCTCGCAGGTTATCGCCGCTCAGCGATGCCTTCTAAATCGCAGATCACACCTGAGCGGTGATACCGGTCACAGAGCGTCCTGTTTGTCGCGCTCTTCGCGGCTTGGCCGCCGTTGTATGCGGCCTCACCGTGCGGGGGTACGCACGGTGAGGCCGCCCGAAGAGCCCCGAGAATTCACAAAGGGGCCCAGGTCGGGCGGCCCGTCCCCACGGGCCGCCCGGCCTTGCGTCGGTCACGGCCGGGATCGGACCGATGGCTTTCGGCCGTCCGGGCCACCGACGTCGGTCTCGGTCCCTCCATCGGATGTCGACACGTTCGACGCGTTCGACGTACTCGGCAGGTTCGTCGTACTCGGCACGTTCGACGTACTCGGCAGGTTCGACGTACTCGGCACGTTCGACGGAGGAGTCGGGAGGATCCGGCGGAGGGATCAGATGTACTGGCGGAGGGATCAGAGGTTCTGGACGTAACCGCGGACGTAGCTGGGCGCGACGGAGCCCGCGACGCCCCGGACGCCGGTGACCGCGTGCCCCGCGAGCGGCTGGACGTCGGCGGTGACGGTGCCGGTCAGGTCCTGCGCGAACGGGGCGACGTCGCCGACGACCCCGCCCGCGAGCGGCGCCACACCGTCGCCGACCACGGTCCGCGCGAAGGGCGCGACGTCCTCGCCGACCACGGCGTACGCGAACGGCGTCACGTCACCGGTCACGCCGTTCGCCAGTCCCCGCGCGCTGGTGCCGACGCCGTCGACCACGGGCCTGACCTGGTCGGCGACGGTCTCCACGAGCGGCGACACCGCGCCCACGACGCCACCGGCGAACGGCGTCACGTCCCCGAGGACCACACCCTGCGCGAACGGGCCGACCTCGCCGACCACACCGTCGGCCAGCGGCCGCACCTGGCCGGTCACACCGGCGGCGAAGGGCGCCACGTCGTCCCCGACGACCCCCGTCACGAACGGGGCCACGTCCGCGACGGCGCCGTCCGCGAGCACGGTGACGTCACCGACGGCCCCACCCGCGACCGGGAGCACGCCGTGCACGGCGGTGGCGGCGACAGGCGGCAGAACGGCGGTGGCCGTCTCGTCGACGACCGGCCCCGCGGCGGCGCCCACCTGCGCCGGTGCGTCCTGAAGGTGCGGGGCGAAGGCGGACAGGGGGCCGAAGAGGTAGTCGACGTCGGCGTGGGAGGCGGCGGCGTGGGAGGCGGCGGCTTGGGCGCCGGTCCGGGCGTCGGCCTGGGCGTCGGCGACCTGCTCGGTGGCTTCCGTCCTGACGGCGTCGGTCTTGGCGGTGACGGTCTTGGCGGCGACGTGGGAGACGGCCGACTGGGCCTTGCCGGCGACGTTCGTGCGGGTGGTCTTGGTACTGGTGACCTTGGTGTTGGTGACCTTGTCCGTGAGCTGCGAGGCGGTGTCCTGGATGTGGGCGACGTCGGCGGCATCGGTGACATCGGCGACGCCCGCGACGGCATCGCCGGCCACGTCCGGTACGGAGACCGCGTGCGTGGGCAGCTCGTCGGCGCTGGCCGCGGCCGAGCCGAGGGCCCAAGCCCCGGAGACGCCGGCGGCTATGACGATCGAGCGGCGGATGTTCTTGTTCATGGGTACGTCAGTTCCTTCGAATTCCTGGCTGTCCCGGAGAGAGGGGTGTCCGGGGTGGGCAGACCTGTTCCGCCCCCGCGCGGCAGGTCACGAGTGGGGAACTGGCTGCCCTAGCCGGGGAATTCGGGAATGTCGCGATGCCGGTCGGCCACCGGCGCGGGCCGTCCTGACGCCAGAGCGCCGGGCGGCAGCAGCACGGGCACGCGGGCGCCGAACGCCGCCGCGTGCAGATCGCCGTGCCGGGTCGAACCGCCGTCCCCGCGGACGCGTTGGCCGCGGGCACTCCGTCGGGCCGCGCGGGAACGCCGGGCGCGGCAGGCGGTACGGCGAGATGCGCGGAGGCGTCCGCACGGTGCGCATGGGTCCCGCGTACGCCGCTGAACCACGCGGCGCCGAACGTCGTCGGGCCCGTCGACACCACGGGGTGCGACCGACCGGCATGCTTCCCGCCCGACGCCGGACGCGTCCCGGATTCCGGGGCTGCTTCGCGCGGCGACGCCGGGGCGGGCGCGGGCTGCGCGGCCGGGGTTCCGACCAGCCGGGCAGGGCGGGGAGTCCGGGCAGTTCCGGGGTGCCGGACGGCAGGGGCTCGGGGGCCACGGCGGCGAGGCCCCCGACGACGTCCCCGGTCACCCGTGACACCGTGCCGACCACGCCGACGACAAGGTCGGTGGTACGACCGACGACGCCACCGGTGACATCGGCAGTACCGGCAGCGCGGGCACCGAGATGGGCGGCGTCAGCGGTGACACGGGCCGCCGCGCCACCGACGGGTTCCGTCCCCTGCCGCACGGAGTCGACCGCGGGCCGCACGACCTTCTCCCGCACAGGAGCCATCTCCCCCACGGGGACCGTCTCTCGCACCGGGACCGTCCCCCGCACCGGGACGGCATTACGTTCCGGGACGACATTCCGCTCCGGGGCGGCATTCCGCTCCGGCGCCGTCTTCTGCACCGGGGCCGCATGCCGTTCCGGAGCTGTCTCCGGTACCGGGTCCGCGTCCCGCACCGGTTCGACGACCCGCGCACGCACCTCGCGTATGGGTTCGGCCACGTGCTCGCCGACCGTCGTGGAGCGGGGCGCGAGCGTGCCGGGGGTGTCGTCCGCGTGGGCCCGGCCGCCGCAGAGGAGGCCGAGGGCGATCAACCCGCCGAGCAGCAGCGCCAGTTGCAGCGCGCGCCGCCTGGCCGTCGCGCGCAGCGGGCGCGCGTCGGGTGCGGGAAGAATCAGCGGGGAGGTCACGGTGCCGCCGATCCTCGCACGGCACGCGGGAGGCTGCGCAAGCCCCGTGTGACCCCTTGTTACCGATGGGTACTCATATCCGGTTCGCCACCGCTCCCCCGCTTTCCGCCCCCGCGTCCGGTATCGGCAGGGGGCGCTTCTCGATGGCGGCGGCCATGACGTCGGGGAAGAGATCGGGCGTGCAGGCGAACGCCGGTGCGCCGAGCCCGGCGAGCGCCGCCGCGTGCTCCCGGTCGTAGGCGGGCGTGCCCTCGTCGGACAGGGCGAGCAACGTCACGAACTGCACGCCGGACGCCTTCATCGCGGCGACCCGCTTCAGCATCTCGTTGCGGATACCGCCTTCGTAGAGATCGGAGATGAGGACGACGACCGTCTCCGCGGGCCGGGTGATCTGCGACTGGCAGTACGCGAGGGCCCGGTTGATGTCGGTGCCGCCGCCGAGCTGGGTGCCGAAGAGGACGTCGACGGGATCGTCGAGCTGGTCGGTGAGATCGACGACGGCGGTGTCGAAGACGACCAACCGGGTCTGGATCGACCGCATCGAGGCGAGTACGGCCCCGAAGACGGAGGCGTAGACGACGGACGCCGCCATCGAGCCCGACTGGTCGATGCAGAGGACGACTTCCTTCTTCACGGACTGCGAGGCCCGCCCGTACCCGATGAGCCGCTCGGGCACGATCGTGCGGTACTCGGGCAGGTAGTGCTTGAGGTTGGCCGCGATCGTGCGGTTCCAGTCGATGTCGTGGTGGCGGGGCCGGGTGACCCGGGCGCTGCGGTCGAGGGCGCCGGTCAGCGTGGCACGGGTACGCGTGGCGAGCTTCTTCTCCAGGTCCTCGACGACCTTGCGCACGACGGCCCGTGCCGTCTCCTTCGTCGTCTCCGGCATCGCCTTGTTGAGGGAGAGCAGCGTGCCCACGAGGTGCACGTCGGCGTCGACGGCCTCCAGCATCTCCGGTTCGAGCAGCAACGCGGACAGGCCGAGGCGGTCGATGGCGTCGCGCTGCATGACCTGGACGACGGACGACGGGAAATAGGTGCGGATGTCTCCGAGCCAGCGGGCGACGGACGGGGCGGACGCCCCGAGGCCGGCGCGGCGGTCGGCTCCGCGTCCCTGTGCGTCGCCGCCGCCGTAGAGGGCGGTGAGGGCACCGTCCATCGCGGCGTCCTGACCTGCGAGCCGGCACCCGGTTCCCTCGGCCGCGTCACCCCCGAGCACAAGCCGCCACCGCCTCAGCCGCTCGTCGCTGTCATGTGTGGTCCCGGTCATCTGGCCGCCTCCAAAAGGTCGTTGCTGCACCACTCGTCCGCCACCTGCCAACCGCCACCTGCCACCTGCCACCTGCCACCTGCGCTGTGCGTCGCCGGATGGACGGGCGGTGGCTGGCTGATCGCGCAGTTCCCCGCCCCCCTGGGACACGCACCTGCGATGCGGCATCTCATCGGCGACATCGACATCTGATCGGCAGCGCCTGATCTGCGGCGCCTGATCTGCGACGCCCGCTCGGGGAAGGCCGCGCGCAGCGCCAGCCTTCGGGGCGCGGGAAACCGCGCGACCAGCCCCCACAACGGCCGTACCCGGCAACGCACCCCACTCCCTCACCCGGCACCGGCCCCCACACGCGCCCCGCCCCCCAGCAGCATCCGCACAACTGCCTCCACCGCATCCCCCCGCTCCACGTCGGTCTCCTCCCCGAACCCGTGCACGGCTCCCGCGCCCGGCACCGGCCCGCCCGCGGAGGGCCCACGCCGCACGAGCTCCCCCAAGGTGCGCCGCACCCCGGACTCGTACGCCGAGAACGTGCGCCGCAACAACGGCAGTACGTCGGTGAACGCCTCCGGGCCGACCCCCGTCAGCCACGCGTCCACCAGCGCGAGCAACCGCTCGTCGTGGACGAGGAGGAGCCCGCCGGAGCCGCCACCGACGAAGCCCTCGATCCACGCGGCGGCCTCGCCAGGGGGCGTGCCGGGCGAGAGGGCGAGGCTCATGAGGCGCGCGGCCTCCTCGTCGTCGAGTGCCCCTTCGTCGAGCAGGATCCGCGCGCACCGGCCCCTGACGATCCCGGCCACGCTGTCCCGTACGGCGAGCGTGCGCAGCACCGCCCGCCAGCGGTCGTGCAGTTCGGCGTCCTCCAGGAGCGCGACGGCGGAGTGCACGGCGTCGACGTGGCCGCGCATCGCGGTCGCCGCGTCGGCGTCGAGCCCCGCGCACGCCGGGGGCAGGCCGACGAAGACGCGGTGGGCGAGGCCCGCGGCGACGTCGGCGAGGGCTCCGGTGTCGGTGCCGCGCACGTCGCCGTAGCGCAGGGCGCGGACGAGGGCGGGCAGGGCGCGGGCGAGGTGGCCGACGTCCGTGTCCAGGGCGGCGCGGTCGGCGAGCACGCTCATGACGACGGGCAGCGCCCGTGACAGACCGGCGCGCAGGCAGAGTTCGGCGAGCCCCGTGACGTCGGCGAGGGCGGGCGCGGCGACGGCGTCGGCCTCGGCCTTGGCGGTCGCGGCGGCGTCCACGGTCGTGCCCCACACGCCGGCCTCGGCGACCCGCACCGACAACTCGGGCTCCCAGCGCAGCCGCCACGTCTCGCGGAAGGTGCCGGTCGAGCCGCGTGCGGACCTCGCCGGTTCCCCCCAGGCGACGCCGAGCAACCGCAGCCGGTGCAGCAGCCGGCTGCGCGCGGAGTCGGTGTCGCTTCGAAGATCGAGGTCCACCTCCTTCTCCAACGCGGCGGGTTTGAGTCGCAGGGTGCGCTGCTGCCGGGTGAGGTCGCGCTGCAACGGCACAGCGGGCGCACTCTCCGGCACCTCGCCCAGGACGTCGCCGACGACGAGCTTGTCGTGGATGAGCGACAGCGGGACGTCGGAGCCCTCGCACAGCACGGCCCGCACGGCGTCGGTCGTCTCGGTCAGCCCCGCGAGCGGCCGCCCCCGCATCACGGCGAGGGTCTCGGCGAGCCGCACGGCCTCGATGACATGGGCGGACGACACGATGCGGTCCTCGTCGCGCAGCAGCCCCGCGACCTTGGTCAGCCATCGCTCCACGGGCCGGTCGGGCACGCTGAACAGATGCCCGTACCAGCCGGGCGACTCGATTCCCGCGCCGTAGCCGCTGGCACGGGCGAGGCGGCGGTGGGTCCACGGCACCCAGGTCATGTCGACCTTCGCCTTGGGCAGCCCCTTGAGCAGGGCGCGGTCGGCGGTGACGGTCGTCCTCTGCCGCAACGCGGGCACGTGCCACGCCCCGCAGACGACAGCGACCTCCTCCCCTGCCCCGAACTCCTTCTGCGCGGCGCGTACTTGGAGCCTCATATAGGCCTCGCGCACCAGGTCACGGCCGTGCCCGCCGTCCCCGAACGATTCGCGTAGCGCGCCCATGGCCTCGCCGAGGGCGGTGAAGGCATCGCCCTCACGATGCTCGACGACGTCCTCCCACCACCGCTCCGCGTCGTCGTACCCAGCGGTCTCGGCGAGAACACGCAGCGGATCGACCCGCACATCGGGAGCCCCCGCCTCTCCCCCGACCTCCCCCTCTCCCTCCACCTCCCGCATCGCGAGACCGTGCGCCGCAGGCAGATCGATGAATCGAACCGGCACCTCGTGCTCCAAGGCCCACCGGAGGGCCACCCACTCGGGCGAGAACTCGGCGAACGGCCAGAACGCCGACCTCCCCGGCTCGTCCACGACGTGGGCGAGGAGCGCGACGGGCGGCCGCATACCCTCCTCGGCGGTGAGCGCGACGAGCCCGTCGGCCTCCGGCGGCCCCTCGATCAGCACCACGCGCGGTGAGGCGGCGACGAGCGCGCGCCGCACGGCTCGCGCGGACCCGGGTCCGTGGTGCCGCACGCCGAGCAACAGGGGCGCGGTCATGCGCTCACCTCGCGGCAGGCCCGGTAGAAGTCCTTCCACCCGTCCCGCTCACGCACCACGGCCTCCAGGTACTCCTGCCAGACGACCCGGTCCGCCGCCGGATCGCGCACCACGGCGCCGAGGATCCCGGCGGCGATGTCCGAGGGGCGCAGCACACCGTCCCCGAAATGAGCGGACAGAGCCAGGCCGTTGGTGACGACGGAGATGGCCTCGGCAGTCGACAACGTGCCGCTCGGGGACTTCACCTTCGTACGGCCGTCGGAGGTCACGCCGTCGCGCAGTTCACGGAAGACGGTCACGACCCGCCGGATCTCGTCGATGCCGTCGGGGGTGCTCGGCAACTCCAGCGAACGGCCCACCTGTTCGACCCGCCGCGACACGATGTCGACCTCCGCCTCCACGGTCGCCGGCAACGGCAGCACCACCGTATTGAAGCGGCGCCGCAGGGCACTCGACAGATCATTGACCCCCCGGTCCCGGTCATTGGCCGTGGCGATGACATTGAAGCCACGCACGGCCTGCACCTCCTCCCCCAACTCCGGTATCGGCAAGGTCTTCTCGGACAGGATGGTGATCAACGAGTCCTGCACATCGGCGGGAATGCGCGTCAGCTCCTCGACCCGCGCGGTCATCCCCTCCGCCATCGCCCGCATGACAGGACTCGGCACCAGCGCGTCCCGGCTGGGCCCGTGCGCGAGCAGCTGCGCGTAGTTCCACCCGTACCGGATGGCCTCCTCCGGCGTGCCGGCCGTGCCCTGCACGAGCAGGGTGGAGTCCCCGCTGACGGCGGCCGCGAGGTGTTCGGACACCCAGGTCTTGGCGGTACCGGGAACACCGAGCAGCAGCAGCGCCCGGTCGGTCGCCAGGGTCGTCACGGCGACCTCGACGATGCGCCGGGGTCCCACGTACTTCGGCGTGATCACCGTGCCGTCGGGCAGCGTGCCCCCCAGCAGATACGTGGCGACGGCCCACGGCGACAGACGCCAGCGGGCGGGCCGCGGCCGGTCGTCCTGCGCGGCCAGAGCGGCGAGCTCCCCCGCGAACGCGTCCTCGGCATGCGGCCGCAGCGCCTCGCCCACGGTCTGGTCCTCGACAGAAACGGTCATGACGTATCCCCCTCCAACTCACGCGACTCACGCAACGCGAACCACCACGACGAGACCGGGATCCCGCTCTCGTCGCGTGCTGGATCCCACCGTGCACCACGCCACTGACAATCGCCCTCGCCCCCACCATCCCCGCAGGTCAAGCCAGTTGAAGGCCCGATTGTCAGTGGCGGGATCTACCGTCGAAGACATGACTCAGCAGGGGGTGCGCTGGACGGCGGACCAGGTGCTTGCACTGGCACCTGACGCGGCGTCACGCAAGGCGGGAAGCAAGCTCGGGACGGCGGGACCCTGGTCGCAGACCGGGAGTTCGAACGAGGGGGCGGTATGGGGACAGTGCAAGGGGAGCGGCAGCAAGCCGTACCAGACGATCGTGGACATGAGCGGGGCGGTCCCGGCGTACAAGTGCAGCTGTCCCAGCCGCAAGTTCCCGTGCAAGCACGCACTGGGACTCCTGCTCCTCCGCACGGCCGGGGACACACAGGTACCGCCCGACCAGACACCGCCCGACTGGGCGGAGCAGTGGCTGGAACCCCGCCGAAAGCGAGCCCACCCGACGGACCACAACCCCACGACTCCCACCACCACCGACACTCCGTCCCCCGCGGACCCGGAGGCGGCGCGCCGCAGGGCGGAACGACGGGCGCAGCGCATCACGTCGGGCACCACCGAACTGGAGCAGCGCCTCGCTGACCTCCTCCGCGGCGGCCTGGCCCAGACGGAGCAGGCCGGCTACGGCCTGTGGGAGGAAGCGGCGGCACGCATGGTCGACGCCCAGGCTCCCGGACTGGCGTCGCGCATCCGCGAGTTGGGAGCGATCCCGGCGACCGGCCCCGGCTGGCCCGTCCGTCTCCTGGAGGAGTGCGCGCTCCTCCACCTTCTGAACCAAGGCTGGCTGCACCGCGAAAGGCTCCCTCCCGACCTGGCCACCACGGTCCGCACCCGCGTAGGCCTCCCGCCGACCCCCACCGCGCCCCCGATCCGGGACCGCTGGCTGGTCCTGTCCCAGTACGACACGACGGACGGCCACCTCACGACCCGCCGCATCTGGCTCTACGGCACGGAAACGACCCGCACCGCGCTGCTCCTCTCCTACGGGGCAGCAGGCCGAGCCCCCTCCCTGGCCCTACCCCCCGGCCAATTCCTGGACGCGGACATCCGCCCCCACCCCGGAGCAGCCCCCCTCAGAGCCGACCTGCACAACCACCCCACACCCACACCCACACGCCCACCCCAAACCCCACCCCCAACCCCACCTCCAACCCCAACCCAACCCACGACGCATCCCAGAACTCACCCCACGACGCATCCCGGGACTCACCCAAGGACCCACCCCGGGACTCATCCCGCGGGAGTCGACACAACCACAGCCCTAACCACCTACGGCACGGCACTCTCATCCGACCCGTGGCTGGAGTCCTGGCCGGTGACCCTCGGGGATGTCATACCGGTGCAGACCTCGGAGGGCGACTGGCAACTCGCGGACGCGGAAGGCAAATCGGCCCTCCCCCTCACCCCGCAGGCCACCGCACACTCCGGCTTGTGGCGCCTGGTGTCCCTCTCCGGTGGGACCCCGATCACCGTCTTCGGTGAATGCGGCCACAAGGGCTTCACCCCCTTGTCCACCTGGACGAGAGAAGCCGCAGGACTGATCCCCCTGCGCTGACCGGCGAAGCGCAAACGGCCCCGCGGCCGCCCACGAACGCGAGGGGACGTGTCGGGGTACCCCCGCAGGACTCCGCAGGAATGCAGTGCAGGACGCCGCGACATTGGTCGTCCGGAAACGACGAGACCCATCCGGCCGAGGAGGTACCCCGACACGGCCCCGCACCCCACCGAGCCCGAGGCGTACAACGGAGAGGCACATGACGACACCCACGCCCGCACCTCCCACCTGGGAAGACCTGGTCACCACAGCCCTGCTGGGCACCGACCGCCGCCCCGGCGTCACGACCCCGAGCACCCCCCAGGCCCTGCTGGACGAGGCCGCCCTACAGACCGTCCGCCGCCGCGCGGCCTGCGCCCCGCCACAGCCGCCCCCGCCCCGAGCCCGCCGCGAACGACCCCCGCCCACCCCTGCCCGCCCCGGCCCGCCACCGCCTGGCGATGCTGCTCACCGACCGCCCCGGCACCGGCACCACCCGCCGAGGCTCCACCCCCGACCTCCTGGAACTGCTCCCGCAGTGGCTCGCGGCGGCCAACAGCTACAACTACGCTCCCCCGCCCGAACTCCTACCGGCGCTCCTGGACGCGGCAAGAGGCCGCACGGACCTGCGCCCGCAGGCCCTCAGGTTCGCAGGACCGCGCGCCCTGTGGCTGGCGAGGCTCAACCCGGACTGGAAGTTCGCCCTGCGCGCGACCCCGGGTGCGGGCACCACCCTGCCCGCGCCCGATGACGCGGAACAGGTGGAACTCCTCTGGCAGGAGGGCCTGTTCGCGGAGAGGGTCGCGCTCCTGGCATCCGTCCGCGCCCACGCCCCGGCCACGGCCCGCACCCTCCTCGCCGCGACCTGGTCCACAGAGCGCGCCGAGGACCGCCTGATGTTCCTCGACTCCCTGCGCACAGGGCTGACCGACGCCGACGAGCCGTTCCTGGAGCAGGCCCTGACCGACCGCAGCCGCAACGTAAGAGCCACGGCGGCCGAGCTGCTCTCGGCGCTGCCGCACTCCGCCCTGGCCGCACGCATGGCGGACCGAGCCCTGTCCTGCGTAGCGCTGGACCGCACCACGCACACGGTCATCGTCGAGGCCCCGCACGAGTGCGACGCGGCGATGGAGCGGGACGGCATCGTGCCGAAGCCGCCGGCGGGCCGGGGCGAACGATCGTGGTGGTTCGGCCAGTTGGTGGAGGCGGCACCCCTGGACCGCTGGCCGGCGAGACTGGGCGGCCGCTCCCCGAGGGAGATGGTGGCGCTGCCGGTAGCCGACGACTGGCGCGGGGAGCTGCACGCGGCGTGGTGCCGGGCGGCGGTGAGACAGCGGGACACCGCCTGGTCGCGAGCGCTGCTGGGGGCGCCGACGTCACCCGACGCGGCGGGCCCGGGAGCGGTGTCGCTGGCGGAGCGGGCGAAGCTGCTGGGGGCGCTGCCGGGTGAGGAACGGGCGGAGTGGGTCGCACAGTTCATCGCGGCGCACGGCCTGTCCGAGGCGTTCCAGTTGCTCGGGGTGTGTGAGACGCCCTGGGCGCGGCCGCTGGGCAGGGCGGTGGTCGACGCGCTCAACATCGCGCGGGACGCGGGGAGTTACCCATGGAGTTTCAGCGGAGTGATGGGCCTGGCCGAGCGGTGCCTGGACCCCGAGGAGGCCGTGCGCCTGGAAGGGCTCACGGCCACGGTCGAGGACCCGCAGGACGCGGCACCGGGGGCCGGCGGCTACTGGGCGGAGGCGTTCCAACGCCTGGTCGGAACGCTACGCCTACGCAAAGCAATACAAACCGAACTGGCGCCCGCGTAACGGAACGACCTGACCAACAGGAGCAAAAGCGAGAACCCCAAAAACCCAAGGAGCACCAGAAACCCAAGGAGCACCAGGACCCCCAAAAGCCCCAGGAGTATCAGGAACCCCAGAAGAACAAGCGAGCCCTACGCCCCGGCAGGCTGCCGCACGTTGGCCCGAACCCAGTCCACGATGGAGGCGGTGGTGGCCCCGGGCGTGAAGATCTCGGCGACACCCTTCTCCTTGAGCGGAGCGATGTCGGCCTCGGGGATGATGCCGCCGCCGAAGACCTTGATGTCCTCGGCGTCACGCTCCTTGAGCAGCTCGATGACGCGCGCGAAGAGCGTGTTGTGCGCGCCGGAGAGGATGGAGAGCCCGATCGCGTCGGCGTCCTCCTGGATCGCGGTGTCCACGATCTGCTCGGGCGTCTGGTGCAGGCCCGTGTAGATGACCTCCATACCGGCGTCGCGCAGCGCCCGCGCGATCACCTTGGCCCCGCGATCGTGGCCGTCGAGTCCCGGCTTCGCGACGACCACGCGGATCGGACCGGCTGCCACACCCATCACTGCCTCCCTGAAGTGAACGAACGTTATCGACAGCATCCCGCAACCGGCCGTTTCACGGTGCGGACCGAGGGGGAAATCACACGGTGGGACACGTTCGCTGCGCGCCACGCACCCATCGGGCGGCATATGAGCCGTATTCGGGGCCGGCGCGAGGGGAGCCGCTACGAGGTCGCCGGGCCACCGTGCCGACAGCCGCACGGCACGGTGGCACGGTGTTTTCGGTTGTCGCGCGGGCCGATGAGTCGGCACTTCGGTCCGGGCCGTGGTCATTACTCCGATCGGCTCCCCATGAGTGCACACGGGGGACAGGGCTGCTCTCCCGCGTGCCGACGGGAGGTCGACCGATGAAGGTCACGAGGGCCCTGCCCTTTCGCTTTCGCCCGCTCTGCCCATTGATGCCCGCCAGACTGGCCGGACTCTCGATCGCCCTCCTGAAGGCGACCGCCCTGGAGCTGGCGATCCTCGCGGGGCATCTGCTCCTCTATCCCTCGGGCATCCTCCCGGAACGAAGGCATCCGCGTCCGCTGCCGTCCGGCGGCCCGTCCCGCGAGGAGGGCCCGGTGGCGGAGGACCTGACGGAGCTGGCCGAGGCACCGCGCCTGCCCGCTCCGGCGAAACCCCCGGTGCTGCTCCTGCACGGGTTCGTGGACAACCGCTCGGTGTTCGTACTGCTGCGCCGCTCCCTCGCGCAGCACGGCCGGCACCAGGTCGAGTCGCTCAACTACTCGCCGCTCACGTGCGACATACGGGCGGCGGCGGCGCTGCTGGCCCGGCATGTGGAGGAGCTGTGCGAGCGTACGGGCCGGGACCGGATCGACATCGTGGGGCACAGCCTCGGGGGCCTGATAGCCCGCTACTACGTGCAGCGCCTCAACGGTGACGCGCGGGTACGTACGCTCGTCACGCTCGGCACGCCGCACGCGGGGACGCGGGTGGCGCCGCTCGCCGACGCGCACCCGATCGTGCGGCAGATGCGTCCGAGCTCGTCGGTGGTCGAGGAGTTGAAGCGGCCGGCGCCGGGGTGCCGTACGCGGTTCCTCAGCTTCTGGAGCGATATGGACCAGTTGATGCTGCCGCTGGAGACGGCGTGCGTCGACCACCCCGACCTGGTCGTGCAGAACGTGCGGGTCACGGGGATCGGGCATCTGGCACTCCCGGTGCACCCGGCGGTGGCGACCGGTATCCGGCAGGCGCTCGACGCCGAGCCCACGGAAGGAGAGCTCGCCGCCGACTCGGTCGGCGGCCTGACGGTGGCCTGACAGCGGCGTGACAGCGGCGTGACAGCGGCGTGACAGCGGCCTGACGGTTCCCTGACCTCGAACGGATCTCGAACTCAGAGCCAAAGCTCTGCCCACAGTCCACCCAAAGGCGGCCGATTGCCCGTTTCCGCAAGGCGGGAAACCGGCCGAAGATTGTCGTGCCCGCGTACCGCCGGGTACAGTCACCGCACTGCTCTGGCAGCCCCTGTTGTCGAGGCGAAAGAGAAGTTGGTGAACGACCGTCATCCGTCGGGGACCGCGCACTACGCGACCCACGACGGTTACTCCACGACCAGCTTCGCCACCGATCCACTCTTCGGTGACCTTCCTGGCAACGACCCGTACGACACCGGCAGCTATGCCACTGGCTCCCACAACACCGGTTCCCACAACACGGGTTCTTACAACACCGGTTCTTACGACACGGGTTCCTACGACACGGGCCAGTGGTACACGCCCGACCCACAGCACCAGGCCGCCTACGCGGACCCGTACGCCGCTGCCTCGGCCGCGACCGCGACTGGCGCCACCACCGCGACGTACGACACCGGCGGCTACGACACGACCGCCGTCTGGGCGGGTGCCGGTTACGCGGAGCAGCAGACCGGCCAGTGGGACACCGGCCAGTGGGACACGCAGGCCTACGGCGGCGCGCAGAGCTACGAGACGCAGACTTTCGAGGCGCCGGTCTTCGGTGCGACGGCCTACGACACCGGCGCGTACGACGCCACGGCGTGGAACAGCGCCGGTTCCGGTGAAACGGTCGAGCACGAGCAGATCCCGGACCAGTACAGCCCGGTCGACCACGCCCAGGCCCACACCGAACCGGAACCCGAGCCCCACCCCGAGCCCGTCCCTGAACCTCAGCCCCACCCCCACCCCCACCCCGACCCTGAACCCGCATCCCCGGAAGCGGAGTTCACGCCGCGTGCCGCGTCGCGCGGCCGGGCCCGGCGCCGCACCCCCGCCAAGCGTTCCGCGCTGCTGACCGTCGCCGTGCCCTCGGTGTGCGTGATCGGCGTGGCCGGGGCCGCGGCGGCGTCCGTGATGGGCGGCGGCGACGAAGGCAAGGAGACGCAGGCGGCGTCGGCGCCCGACGCGAGCGCCGTGAAGCCGTCCGCGGTGAACAACAAGCTGGACACGCAGTTGCAGGACCTCTCCGCGGACGCGGGCGACTTCGCCGACCGGGCGAGCCGCACGCAGGAGCGGATCGACCTCAAGGCGAAGCAGGAGGCGGACCGCAAGAAGGCCGCCGAGGAGGCCGCCCGCAAGGAGGCGGCCCGCCCGAAGTTCGCGTTGCCGGTGAAGGAGCACGGCCTCAGCGCCTACTACGGCCAGGCCGGTATCAACTGGATGTCCGTGCACAGCGGCATCGACTTCCCCGTGTCGTACGGGACTCCGGTGATGGCGGCGACGGACGGGACCGTGCGCACGCAGTGGAACAGCGCGTACGGGAACATGGCGATAGTCACCGCCAAGGACGGTACCGAGACCTGGTACTGCCACCTTTCCGCGCACACCGTGATGAGCGGCCCGGTGAAGGCCGGGGACGTCATCGCGCGCTCGGGCAACTCGGGCAACTCGACCGGCCCGCACCTCCACTTCGAGGTACGGCCGGGCGGCGGTTCGGCGATCGACCCGCTGCCGTGGCTGCGCAGCCACGGCCTCGACCCGACCTGATCCCTCCCCCGTAACCCCGCAGAGCCGCAGGCCCCATAGAGCCGCAGGCCCCATAGAGCCGCAGCCCCATGGAGCCGCAGCCCCATAGGACCCTGGCTCCGTAGAGCCCTGGCCCCACGGAGCCGGCTACAGCTTCTCGACCGGCGCGTACCGCAGCAGCAGCCGCTTCGGCTTGGGGTCGCCGAAGTCGATCGTCGCCTCCGCGTTCCCGCCGGAGCCGCCCACGCCGACGACCGTGCCAAGGCCGAACTGGTCGTGCGTGACGCGGTCGCCGACGGCGAGGGACACCACCGGCTTCTCGTTGGCGCGGCGCGTGGCGAACGCCGGTGTCGTACGGGAGCGGGACGACGACAGGGACGCGGCGATGCCGCCGCCGATGCTCTTGGTCGAGGGCGCGGGGGCCGCACCGCCCTTGCGCTTCCACTCCAGGTGCGCTTCCGGGATCTCCTCCAGGAAGCGGGACGGCGGGTTGTACGAGGGCTGGCCCCAGGCGCTGCGCATCGAGGAGCGCGTCAGGTAGAGCCGCTCGCGCGCACGCGTGATGCCGACGTACGCGAGCCGCCGCTCCTCCTCCAGTTCCTTGGTCTGCCCCAGCGAGCGCATGTGCGGGAAGACGCCGTCCTCCATGCCGGTCAGGAAGACGACCGGGAATTCGAGGCCCTTCGCGGTGTGCAGGGTCATCAGCGTGATGACGCCGCTGCCGTCGTCGTCCTCGTCCGGGATCTGGTCGGAGTCGGCCACGAGTGCGACGCGCTCCAGGAAGTCGGAGAGCGTGCCGCCGCTCACCACGTCCTGGTTCTCCTCCGCCGCGCCGGACTCCTGCTCGAACTCCAGGGCCACGGCGGCGAGTTCCTGGAGGTTCTCGATCCGGGTCTCGTCCTGGGGGTCGGTCGAGGCCTGCAACTCGGCGAGGTATCCCGTCCGTTCGAGGACGGCTTCCAGGACCGTGGCCGGGCCCGCGCCCGACTCGACGATCGTACGGAGGTCCTCCATGAGGGTGTTGAACCGCTTCACCGCGTTCGTGGAGCGGGCCGCCATGCCGTACGCCTCGTCGACGCGGCGCAGCGCCTGCGGGAAGGAGATCTTCTCGCGCTGCGACAGGGCGTCGATCATCGCTTCGGCGCGGTCGCCGATGCCGCGCTTCGGCACGTTCAGGATCCGGCGGAGCGGGACGGAGTCCTCGGGGTTCGACAGCACGCGCAGATAGGCGAGGACGTCCCGGACCTCCTTGCGCTCGTAGAAGCGGACGCCGCCGACGACCTTGTAGGGCAGGCCGACGCGGATGAAGATCTCTTCGAAGACGCGGGACTGTGCGTTCGTCCGGTAGAAGACGGCGACGTCGCCCGCCTTCGCGTCGCCCGCGTCGGTGAGCCGGTCAATCTCCTCGGCGACGAACTGCGCCTCGTCGTGCTCGGTGTCCGCGACGTAGCCGGTGATCTGGGCGCCCGCGCCCGCGTTCGTCCACAGGTTCTTGGGGCGGCGCGATTCGTTGCGCTCGATGACCGCGTTGGCCGCGGTGAGGATCGTCTGCGTGGAGCGGTAGTTCTGCTCCAGGAGGATCGTCGTCGCGTCCGTGTAGTCCTCCTCGAACTGGAGGATGTTGCGGATCGTGGCGCCGCGGAAGGCGTAGATCGACTGGTCGGCGTCGCCCACGACGCACAGCTCGGCCGGGTCGGCGCCCTCGCCGTCGGTCGGGCCGACCAGCTCCCGCACCAGCGCGTACTGCGCGTGGTTCGTGTCCTGGTACTCGTCGACCATGACGTGGCGGAAGCGGCGGTGGTAGTGCTCGGCGACGTCGGGGAACGCGCGCAGCAGGTTCACCGTCGTCATGATCAGGTCGTCGAAGTCGAGGGCGTTGGCCTCGCGGAGCCGCGACTGGTACATCGCGTACGCCTGGGCGAGGGTCTTCTCGAAGCCGTCGGCGGCGGTGGCGGCGAAGTCCTCCTCGTCGATCAGCTCGTTCTTCAGGTTCGAGATCTTGGAGCTGAAGGACTTCGGCGGGAACTTCTTCGGGTCCAGATCCAGGTCGCGGCAGACCAGGGCCATGAGCCGCTTGCTGTCGGCGGCGTCGTAGATCGAGAAGGAGGACGTGAAGCCGAGCTTCTTCGACTCGCGGCGCAGGATGCGCACGCACGCGCTGTGGAAAGTGGACACCCACATCGCGTTGGCACGCGGGCCGACGAGCTGGCTGACGCGCTCCTTCATCTCGCCCGCGGCCTTGTTCGTGAACGTGATCGCGAGGATCTGGCCGGGGTGGACCCCGCGCTCGGCGAGCAGGTACGCGATGCGGTGGGTCAGGACACGGGTCTTGCCGGAACCGGCGCCCGCGACGATGAGCAGGGGCGAGCCGCCGTGCACGACGGCCGCCTTCTGGTTCTCGTTCAGCCCGTCCAGGAGCGCGGCCGAGTCGATCACCGGGCGCGGCGCACCGTCGCGGTAGTGGCCGTCCCTGGACGGCGGCACGTCGAACTTCCCGCCGAACAGGTCGTCCGGGATCGGCTCGGGAGCCGTCGCGGGGTCGGTGTCCTCGGGCGGCGGCGGGGGCTCCTGCGTACCGCTCTGGAGGCTGGCCAGGAAGTTGTCGTCAAAGAGGCTGCTCATCGCTCTACGAGTCTAGGCCGCCCCACTGACACCCCGCCGCCGCCTTCACGACACCGCGCGAAGACGGGCCGTCCGCACGTCCCCGGATTCGGAGAAGTGGCTGGTCAGAAGCCGAGGATCTGCCAGACCTGTCCGCCGGGCGACTTCTTGCCGCCCTCCATGACCGTCCCGTCACGGTCCGCGACCGACCATGCGGAGACGTACACCTTCTTGTCCCACGGGTCGACGGCGACGCCGGCCGGGAAGGGCACCTTCACGCTGGTCCGCTTCTTCGTGGCGTGGTCGATCCTGGTGACGGTCCCGGCGAAGAGCTGGCTGACGTAGAGATCGCCCCGCTCGGTGACGGCGACGCCGGTGATCGAGCCGAAGCCGGACGTCCAGCCGAGGATCCTGCCCCGCGGGCTGACCTTCCAGACGCGGGCGGTGGGTTTGGTGGCCTCGCCGTTCAGGTCGCCGACGTAGAGATTGCCGTCGGGCCCGAGGGCGATCGAGGTGGGTACGGCCTCGTGGCCGTTGTGGTTCGGGAAGACGGTGAACGGCTTCGCCTTGCCGCCCGGCGAGACCACGACGAGGTCGTTGCCCGCCGCGTCCGCGACGACGCGGCGCCCGTCGGGCAGCGCGAGCACGGCGTACGGGTTGGAGTCGACGGACGCCTTGTGCGGGTTGTACTTCAGTTCGACGGCCGAGATGTCGGCCGCGACCCGGTGGTGCCCCCAGTCCAGGTCGAGGAGTTTGCCGAGCGTGTTCCACGGTTTGCCTTTGGGGACCTGGCTCGGCGGCGCCCACGTCATGACGCCGGACGCGCGCCCGTCCCGTACGGAGACACCGTCGAGGCCGGTCGCGAAGCCGCCGTCCGCGGTGGCGGCCGACGGCAGCCCGGCGACGAACGTCGCCTGCCGCCACCGCCCGCCGTCCCGGTACAGCTTGGTGACGCCCGCCGAGGTGCCGAGGCAGGTGTCGCCCTCGGGGCCGCCGCCGCCCGGCAGGCACTTCTTGCCGCCCCGGCCGGCTTCGGCGACGTAGACGTGGCCGTGGTCGACGGAGAGCTGGCGCGGGTTGTCGAGCTTCGCCGCGATCACTTCGACCACCGGCTTTCCGGTGCCGTGCGCGTCGCCGGCGGCGGCCGGTCCCGCGCTCAGTCCGACCCCCACGGCGACCGCGGCTCCGGCGGTGGCGGCCACGGCCCTGCGTCCCTGACTGCTGATCGACATCTGCTACCCCCTCATCCTTCGGGAGCAGGACCCTAGTGCGGACATGTCGGCGGACTCCGTAACTCCGTGAAGACTCCGGCCAATCTACGGACAACTCGTCGCAGATCCTTCCGGATCGGCCAGGCATGGAGAGGCTCGGGCCGCAGGAGTATCCAAGGTCACGAAAATGTATCGGGCATATCGAACATCAACCTTCACAGCGGCAACACGAGTTGGCTACCGTGCTGCGCGGGCCGTCCGTCCCCCCGCCCGCGAACAACGCGGCGACCGGACAGCCCCCGCTGAGTTCCGTACGCCGCGAGGCAGGGAACCGGGGACCCACCGACCTTGGGGTGAATCGGACCAACGACCCGGCAGCACCGGGCAGTTGACCGTAGGGCAGCCTTCCGCACGACGAGCGTCACCCGCCCGAACCCGACAGCTAACCCGGTAGGCGGACCATGGAAGGAGTCGCCTGCCTTGGCGTCGCACCGCAAGCCGCGCAGCCGGTCCCGGATCTCCGGCGGCCTCCGTACGACACCCGCCGTCGGCATCACGACCGCCGCGCTCACCTCCGTCGCCCTGCTGTCGCAGACGGCCCAGGCCGCCCCCACGCAGCCCGACCGGCCGAGCATCGAAGAGGTGCAGAAGAAGGTCGACACCCTGTACCGGCAGGCCGAGGTGTCCACACAGAAGTACAACGCGGCCAAGGAGCGGACCGAGGGGAAGAAGAAGCAGGTCGACAAGCTCCTCGACGACATCGCGCAGCGCACCGAGAAGATGAACACGGCACGCCAGAAGCTGGGCCGGTTCGCCGCCGAGCAGTACCGCACGGGCGGCGTCAGCGACACGGCGACGATGTTCCTCGCGGACAACCCCGAGGACTACTTCTCGCAGCGCCAGCTGATGAGCCGGCTCACCGGTGAGCAGAAGAAGGCCGTCGACGACTACCAGGTCCAGCAGCGCACCACCGCGAAGAAGCGGACCGAGGCGCAGGCCGGCCTCGAGGACCTGACCACGTCGCAGGCCGAGCTGAAGACCACCAAGCAGGACGTGCAGACCAAGCTGTCCGACGCGCGCCAACTGCTCTCCAAGCTGACCGCCGAGGAGAAGGCGCGTCTCGCGGCCATCGAGAAGGCCAAGCAGGAGGCGGCCGCCAAGAAGGCCGCGGAGCTCGCCGCCCAGCAGAAGGCGGATGAGGAGGCGAAGCGCGAGGCGGCCGAGGAGGCCGCCCAGCAGGAGGAGGCCGCGGGCTCGTCGTCCGACACGGGCTCCTCGGACTCCGGTTCCTCGGCCTCCGACTCGTACGCCACCAAGGCCGCGAAGGCGCTCGCGTTCGCCAAGGCGCAGGAGGGCAAGCCGTACGTGTGGGGCGCGACGGGCCCGGACTCGTACGACTGCTCGGGGCTCACGCAGGCCGCGTGGAAGGCGGCCGGCATCTCACTGCCGCGCACCACGTGGGACCAGGTCGAGTTCGGCACGACGGTGCCGCTGTCCGACATCCAACCCGGTGACCTGGTGTTCTTCTACGACGACATCAGCCACGTCGGCCTCTACCTCGGCGACGGCATGATGATCCACGCGCCGAAGCCGGGCGCGTACGTCCGCGAGGAGTCCATCTACTACGACGGCACGTCGTCGATCCACAGCGTGGTGCGGCCGGCCTGACCCGGCCTGACTCGGGTCTCGTTCGGGGCGGTGCTGCACCGCCCCGAACGAGACCCACAGGTCTCTGAGCCCCCTCAGGACTCCCAGGCCCCTCAGGTCCAGAGAACGGCGATGAAGATGTTGGCGATCGTCAGACCGCCGACCGCCGCGAACAGGCCCTTCTCCGCCTTCTCCTCGTCGCGCTTCACGTACACGATGCCGAGGATGACGATCAGGATCGCCAGCTTCACGCCGATCTTGATGTTGTTCACGGTGTTGTCGTCGGCCTGATTGAGGCCGACGAGGGCGACGCCGGTCACCAGCATGGTCAGGGCGCCGTGCAGCATGGCCTTGTTGAAGCGGGCCGTGCCCTGCCCCATCGCGGACATCTGCGTGAGGAAGCCGCCGAGCAGGGAGGCGATGCCGATGATGTGCAGGCCGACGAAGATGTGGATGAGTACGTCCATGAGGCGGAGCGTAACCGGGCGGTGATCGTCGCCCGCCACCGCTCCCCCACGCACTTCCTCGCGCTCCCTCGCACTCCCCCACCTCTCAAGCGCCTCGCACGAGCATCCGCGGGCACGCGCCTGTCACTCTCTGACACCACCCATAACAAACGGACCAGTTGCGAACAATCCGCCGCCAACCCGTTACGCCCAGGTTTAGCGTCCTTCCTCAGGTGACCGGCTCCCCACCGCCGCCCGGGCCAGGGGCGGCAGTCGGACACCACCGCCGAGAAAGGTCCGGCGGCGGCCCGCTCCCCCTGTGCGGGCCGCCGCCGGACGCGTAAGCAGGACGTTCCGAAAGGACGTGGCGTCACGTGCCGGCAGCGCACCGCAAGCCCCGACAGCGCTCGCTCAGTGGCAGTACGGCCCGCACAGCGGCCACCCTCGCCCTCGCCTCCGCGGCGACCGCCACCGCCTTCGACGGCGGCGCGGCGCACGCGGAGCCACGGCTCTCCCCGACCGAGGTGAAAGCGAAGGTCGACAAGCTCTACCAGGAGGCGGAGGTCGCCACCGAGAAGTACAACGGCGCGAAGGAGAAGGCCGAGAAGGCCCAGAAGAAGGTCGACAGCCTCCAGGACGAGGCGTCCCGGCGCACCGAAGCCCTCAACTCCCAGCGGCAGAAGCTGGGTGCGGTGGCGGCGGCCCAGTACCGCACGGGCGGCGTGGACCCGGCCGTCCAGCTCCTCCTCTCCTCCACACCCGACCGCTACCTGGACGAGGCCGCGCTCGCCGACCGGGTCGGTACCCGGCAGGCCGCCACGGTCTCCCGGGTCCGCAAGGCGCTGCGCGAGATCGACCAGGTACGGGAGCGGGCCGACGGGACGCTCTCCGAACTGCGCGGCAAACAGCGGGAGTTGGAGCGCCAGAAGAAGACGGTCACGAAGAAGCTGGGCGAGGCGAAGCGGCTCCTCGACCGCCTGGACCCGGCCGACCGCACGCTCATCTCCGGCGGCTCCGGCGGCTCGGGCGGTTCGGGGGGCGCCGACGGTTCCGCAGACGCCGAGCACGCCTCTCGCGCCACCTCCCGTGACGACCTCGCCGCAGGCTCCGGCGCGTCCACCAACTCCCGGGCGGCGGCGGCCATCTCCTACGCGCGGGGCGCCCTCGGCAGCCCGTACGTCTGGGGCGCCACGGGGCCCAACGCCTTCGACTGCTCGGGCCTGACCCAGGCCGCGTACCGGGCCGCGGGAGTCTCCCTCCCCCGCACCACGTACGCGCAGATCAACGCGGGGCAGCGCGTCCCCAAGTCCCAACTCCAGCCGGGCGACCTGGTGTTCTTCTACTCCGGGATCAGCCATGTCGGCCTCTACATCGGCAACGGCCAGATGATCCACGCCCCCAACCCGAGTGCGCCCGTACGGATCGCGCCGATCGACGAGATGCCCTTCGCGGGAGCCACCCGCGTGGCCTGAACAGCGTGATCTACTCTCCTGAACGCACTGAACGCACTGATCGCATGGATCACGCTGATCGCATGGATCGCACGCGGGGCATCGGGGGAACGCACGTGACGGACAGGGCTGTTGGCGCGCCGAACGAGGACGAGCTGGCGCGGCGGTTCGAGGAACAGCGGCCGCGCCTGCGCTCGGTGGCGTACCGGATCCTCGGTTCGCTCAGCGAGGCGGAGGACGCGGTGCAGGAGGCCTGGATCCGGGCCGCCCGCGCCGACACGTCGGACGTGGCGAACCTCGCGGGCTGGCTGACCACGGTCGTCGCGCGGGTCTGTCTCAACATGCTGCGTTCGCGCGACACCCGCCGCGAGGACCCGCTCGACGAGCGCCCCGCCGACCCCGCGCTCGGTCCGGACGAGCAGGGCCACCCCGAGGAGGAGGCGCTGCTCGCCGACGAGGTCGGCGTGGCGCTCCTCGTCGTCCTGGACACGCTCTCCCCCGCGGAGCGCGTGGCGTTCGTCCTGCACGACACGTTCGCGGTGCCGTTCGAGCAGATCGCGCCGCTCCTCGACCGCACCACGGCCTCCGTGCGCCAGCTCGCCAGCCGCGCCCGGCGCCGGGTCAAGGGGCGCGGCCCGCGCCGGACCCGGATCTGACGCGGCGCCGCAGCGCGGTGGACGCGTTCCTCGCGGCGACCCGGGGCGGCGACTTCCAGTCCCTGCTCTCGCTCCTGGCGCCCGACGTCGTCCTGCGCGCGGACGCGGCGGTCATCCCGACCCCGCAGCCGGTGCGTCTCGCCGGGGCGCGGGCGGTGGCCGAGAGCGCGATGGCGGCGGTGTCCCGCGCCCGCCTCACCGGCGTGGCCCTCATCGACGGGGTCCCCGGCCTGGTCATGGCACGGGGAGGCCGCCTGGCCCTGGTCCTCACGTTCACGTTCGACACGCAGGGCGCGATCACCGGGATCGACGTCGTCGCGGAGGAAACGGCGCTAGCGAAACTGGAGATCGTGACGGCGGACGAGGAGGCCCGGCCCTAGACCCGCCCTGCTTCTGTCACGGGGCGGACGGCGGCCTGGCCCACACCGGGCCCATCACCACCGCCCCCGAAAAGACACCGGTACGCATCCGCCGACACCGGTGCGCATCCGCCAACGCCAACGCCAACGCCAACGCCAACGCCAACGCCAACGCCAACGCCAACGCCAACAAAAGGATGTCCACAAACGACGCCGACAGCGCCGCCAGCGCCTACAGCGCCTTGAGCGCCGCCGCCGTCGCCGCGGCGAGCCGCTTGAGGTGTCCCTTGGGCAGTTCCGGCGTACGGACGACGACCGAGCGCCAGTAGAGCGGGCCGGAGATCAGATCGAGGGCGAGTTCCTCGTCGAGGCCGTCGCGCAGGTCGCCCCGGGTCACGGCCGAGCGCACGATGCCGCTCGCCACCCCGTGCTGCCCCTCGCGCAGTGCCTTCTGCATGGCGTCGGCGATCTCGGGGTTGCGGGCCGCCTCCGCCTGGAGGTCGGGGATGATCTGGCCGGCCACCGGGTGCTTCAGGGCCCGTGACGTGACCTGGTAGAGCAGCAGCAGGTCGCCCTCCAGGCTGCCGGTGTCGGGGGCGGGCAGGCCCTGCACCGCTATGGCGGAGACCAGGTCGAGGACCAGGTGGAGCTTGGAGCGCCAGCGGCGGTAGACGGCCGTCTTGCCGACGCCAGCGCGGCGCGCGATGCCCTCGATGGACATGCGCGCGTAGCCGACGGCGGCGAGTTCCTCGAAGACGGCGGCGCGGATGGCTTCCGTGACGTCCTCACGGAGTACGGCGGCGCCCGCGGGGGCCCTGCGACGCGTCCGCGAAGGGGGTCCCCCCTGCCCGAGCGGAGCCGAGAGCTCGGAGGAGGAGTCGGCGTTGGTCGTCATATGGCAAAGCATAGGCGCGCGACGACGAAACGGTTGCGTTCCGACGTCGGATCGTCCTAGTCTCACGTCACGACGATACGGACCCGTTCCGACGTGAACGGGACGTTAAGGCACGGCGAAGACAGCCCTCCGGTCGCCCCGCCCCACCCCTCGAGCGAAAGCAGCGGATGTGAGTCAGGTCCTGGACACGCCTCCCGCACCGGCACCGTTCCCCCCTCGGGGAACCGACGCCGAGGACCCCGCCGTCCTCGCCGCCCGGTACGGTCTGACCGTCAGCGGCGCGCGCCCCTCGCTGCCCGCGTACGTGCGCCGGCTGTGGCAGCGGCGCCACTTCATCACGGCGTTCGCCACCGCCAAGCTCACCTCGCAGTACAGCCAGGCGAAGCTCGGCCAGGTCTGGCAGGTGGCCACTCCGCTGCTGAACGCGGCGGTCTACTTCTTCATCTTCGGCGTCCTGATGGGGACCAGCCGGGGTGTGCCCGACTACATCCCGTTCCTGGTCACCGGCGTCTTCGTGTGGACGTTCACGCAGTCGTCCGTGATGGCCGGGACGAAGGCGATCTCCGGGAGCCTCGGCCTGGTGCGGGCCCTGCACTTCCCGCGGGCGTCGCTGCCGGTCTCGTACTGTCTCCAGCAGCTCCAGCAGTTGCTGTTCTCGATGTGCGCGCTGGTCGTCATCCTGCTCTGCTTCGGCGTCCCGCCGACCGCGTCCTGGCTCCTGGTGGTCCCGGCGCTGCTGCTCCAGTTCGTCTTCAACACCGGGGTCGCCATGATCATGGCGCGGCTCGGCGCGCACACCCCGGACATCGCGCAGCTCATGCCGTTCCTGCTGCGTACGTGGATGTACGTGTCCGGAGTGATGTGGAGCCTGACCCATCTGACGGAGGGGAAGGGCTTCCCGCCGATCGTGATCACGCTGCTCCAGACCAACCCGGCCGCCGTCTACATCGACCTGATGCGGTTCGCGCTGATCGACAGCTTCACCGCGGACCAGTTGCCGGCGCACGTCTGGGCGTGGGCCGTGGGCTGGGCGCTGCTCGCCGGTGTCGGCGGGTTCATCTACTTCTGGAAGGCAGAGGAGACGTACGGCCGTGGCTGAGCACTCGAACGACCAGCGGGTTCCCACCGTCATCGTCGACGGCGTCGACATCGTCTACCGCGTCAACGGCACGGGTGCGGGCCGCGGCTCCGCGACCGCCGCCCTCAACCGCATCATCGGCGGCAGGAAGAAGGCCGAGAAGCGGGCGGGCGTACGGACGGTGCACGCCGTCCGGAACGTCTCGTTCACCGCCTACCGCGGCGAGGCCATCGGACTCATCGGCACGAACGGCTCGGGCAAGTCGACGCTGCTCAAGGCGGTCGCCGGGCTGCTGCCGACCGAGAACGGGCAGATCTTCACCGACGGCCAGCCCTCGCTGCTCGGTGTGAACGCGGCGCTGATGAGCGACCTCACCGGCGAGCGCAACGTCCGGCTCGGCGGCCTCGCGATGGGCATGACCCGCGAGCAGGTGCGCGACCGCTACGACGACATCGTCGACTTCTCCGGCATCAACGACAAGGGCGACTTCATCACGCTGCCGATGCGGACGTACTCGTCCGGCATGGCGGCCCGGCTGCGGTTCTCCATCGCCGCGGCCAAGGACCACGACGTGCTGCTGATCGACGAGGCGCTCGCCACCGGCGACCGGTCCTTCCAGAAGCGCTCCGAGGAGCGGATCCGCGAGCTGCGCAAGCGCGCGGGGACGGTCTTCCTGGTCAGCCACAGCAACAAGTCGATCCGTGACACCTGCGACCGGGTGCTGTGGCTGGAGCGCGGCGAGCTGCTCATGGACGGGCCGACGGACGCGGTGCTCAAGGAGTACGAGCGGTTCACGAATTCCCCCAAGACGGAACCTAAACGGGCTAAAGCCACTCTTCCCTCGTAAGGCCCACCAGAAGCACACCGAACTTACCCTTTTGTCCGTTTAGTGCCACTATGGTGCGCCTGAGCGGTCAGCAAATGAGGACAAGGAGTGCGTGTGCAGGCCACGGCCAACCCCCGGCTGAGTGTGATCGTCCCCGTCTACAACGTCGAGCTGTACCTCGACGAGTGCCTCAGGTCCCTGGCCGCCCAGACCTTCACCGCCTTCGAGGTGGTGATGGTCGACGACGGCTCGGCCGACGGGAGCGCGGCGATCGCCGCCGAGTGGGCCGCGCGCGACCCCCGCTTCCGCCTGATATCCCAGCCGAACCGGGGCCTGGGCGCCGCCCGCAACACCGGGGTGCGCGCCATGGACCCCCGGGCCGAGTACCTGGCGTTCGTCGACAGTGACGACACCCTCCCGCCGAACGCGTACGAGCTGCTCATCGAGACGCTCGACGAGACCGGCTCGGACTTCGCCGCCGGGAACGTG
Organism: Streptomyces sp. Q6; assembly: GCF_036967205.1. Lineage (NCBI taxonomy): Bacteria > Bacillati > Actinomycetota > Actinomycetes > Kitasatosporales > Streptomycetaceae > Streptomyces > Streptomyces citrinus. The sequence continues at coordinate 5,142,997 of NZ_CP146022.1, read as the reverse complement.
ACCCGCTTCAGATCCGCGGGTCACGTCCAGTCCCCGGTGCACCGCACCCCCTTCGCGACGACCCGCCTGCGCACGCACATCTCGTCGTTCCGGCCGCTGCTGACCGACCGCACCGCCTGGAACAAGGTCTACCGCCGCGCCTTCTGGGAGCGGCACGCGCTCGCGTACCCCGAGGGGATGCTCTACGAGGACGCGCCGGTCAGCATCCCCGCGCACTACCTCGCCGACTCCGTCGACGTGCTCAGCGAGCCGATCTACCACTGGCGCGAGCGCGAGATCGGCGAGCGCTCCATCACCCAGAACCGCACCGACCCGCGCGGCCTGACCGACCGGGTGCGCTCGATCCGCATGGTGCGCGACTTCCTGAGCGAGCGGATCGGCTCCGACCCGATGTACGCGGACCACCTCGCGGTCTACGACCGCAACGCCCTGTACGAGGAGATGCCGCTGTTCTGGAAGGTGCTGCCGGGCTCGGACCCGGCGTACCGGACGGCGTTCCTCGACCAGGTGGGGCGGCTCGCGCGGGACATCGGGCAGGACAAGGTCCGCGCGCTGCCCGTACCGCACAAGCTCAAGATCTATCTGACGGTGCACCGGCGCGTCGACGAGCTGATCGCGCTCCTGGAGTACGAGAAGAAGCACGGCGGTTCGATCCCGGTGGCGGGGGTGCTGCGGCCGCGCGCCGCCTACCCGTTCCTGGACGCGGCGCGGCCCGTCCCCGACTCCGTACTACGCCTGGACCACCAGGAGTTGGGGCTGCGCAGCCGGCTCGACACGGTGACGTGGGACGAGGACGGGAAGCTGCGGCTGAGCGGTTGGGCGTTCGCCCGGCAGCTGGGGGCCGAGACGCGCGGGCAGTCCCTGAAGACGCTCGTCCTGAGCGAGAAGGGCGGCCGCAAGAAGGTCGTCGTCCCGGCGCGCAGCCACTACGACCCGGAGGCCACGGTCGCCTCGGGCGCGGAGTTCCGGCACGCGGACTGGGCGGGGTTCACGGCCACCGTGAACCCGGACCGGCTCAGGCGGCGCGGCCGGTGGACCGACGGCATCTGGCATGTGCGGATCGCGGTCGGCGGCACGCGCGCGACGCCGCGCCGCGGCCCGCTGCACGGCGCCCGCACCGGCACCGGTCAGACGCCGCCCGCCCACTGGGTCTCCCCGACGTCCGCGTCGCCCCGCAGATCCAGGACGGCATCCTGCACCTGCGCGTGGAGACGGCACAGGCCCGCGCCCTCGAAGTCCGTTACGCGGACGGCGACCTGGTCGTCCGCGGTGTGCTGCGTACGGCGCCGGAGGGCCCGGCCGCCCTGCGACTGCGCTACCGCGAGGCCGGGCGGGTGCTGCTCGCGCCGCTGGACCTCGGGCTGCCGGACGCGGACGGCCGGGTGCCGTTCACGGCCCGCGTGCGGGAGACGGACCTGCGCGCGGCCCGCGACCACCACGAGCGGCTGCGCCCGACACAGGCCGAACGCTCGATCGCCCGCTGGGACACCTCGGTCCTGCTCGGGCCCGAGGACGCCGAGCGGCCCGTCCGTCTCGCCCTCGTGCTCGACGACCGCGAGGGCTACAGCGGGGCCCAGTTCCCCAACGGGGAGCGCGCGTTGTACGCGCGGCGCTCGCCGGGCGGCTACCTCCAGCTCGTCGACCAGCCCGCGCAGCCGCTGGTCGAGCGGGTCACCGCCCACGCGGACGGCACCGTCACCCTCAGCGGCAGCTACCCGGCGCCCGGTACCCACGCCCTGCGCCTGATCCTGCGCCAGACGTGGTCCGGGCACGAGTACGCGTTCCCCGCGCAGGCCGCGGACGGCACGTTCCGCGCGAACTTCACCCCGGCACCGCCGCACGCCGGGCTCCCGCTGCGCTCCGGGTTCTGGTGGCCGTCCGTGGAGCGCGCGGACGGCACCCGCAGTTCGGTGCAGCTCGCCCCGGCGGCGCAGCGGGACCTGCCCCTCGACGTGACCGCGGGCGGCAAGCGGATCGAGCTCCAGGCCCGCCAGTACGACCAGCTCGCCCTCCTCGCCCACTCGGAGCTGCGGCCCGCCGAGCGCAGCCGCCACCGCCAGACCCGGCTGCGTGAGCACGCGTACCCGCTGGCCCGTCACGAGCCGCTGCGCGACGCCGTCGTCTACGACGTGTTCGGCGGCCGCATGTACGGCGACTCGCCGCGCGCCGTCCACGAGGAACTGGTGCGCAGGGGCGAGGAGCTGGAGCACCTGTGGGTGGTGCGGGACGGGCAGTGCGAGGTGCCGCCGACCGCGCGGGCGCTGCGCGTGCACAGCCCCGAGTACTACGAGGCGATGGCCCGCTCCCGGTACATCGTGGGCAACACGCACTTCCCGAAGTGGCTGGAGCGCCGCCCCGGACAGCAGATCGTGCAGACCTGGCACGGCACCCCGCTCAAGCGCATCGGCTTCGACTTCGACAACGAGCACTTCGCGTCGACGGCGTACCTGGAGGACCTGGACCGCGAGCGCCGCCAGTGGTCGATGCTGCTGTCCCCGAACAGCTTCTCGACGCCGATCCTGCGCCGCGCCTTCCGCTACGAGGGCGACCTCGTCGAGGCCGGCTACCCGCGCAACGACGTCCTCCTCTCCCCCGACCGCGCCAAGCGTGCCGCCGAGGTCCGCGAGCGGCTCGGCCTGCCCGAGGGCAAGAAGGTCATCCTGTACGCGCCGACCTGGCGCGAGGACAAGCAGCGCCACCGGGGCGGCTTCCTCCTCGACCTGCGGATCGAACTGGACGCGGCCGAGCGGGCGTTGGGCGAGGACCATGTGCTGCTCGTCCGGCCGCACGCGCACGTCGCCGAGCCGGTGCCGGGCGCCGGCGACGGGTTCGTCCACGACGTGTCGGCGCAGGCCGGCGTCACGGACATGATGGATCTGCTGCTCGTCGCGGACGTCCTGGTCACCGACTACTCCTCGGTGATGTTCGACTTCGCGGTGACCGGCCGCCCGATGCTGTTCTTCACGTACGACCTGGAGCACTACCGGGACCGGCTGCGCGGCTTCTACTTCGACTTCGAGGAGCGGGCGCCGGGCCCGCTGCTCGCGACGTCGGACGCGCTGATCGCGGCGCTGCGGGACACCGCGGCGGCGACGGCCCCGTACGAGCGGGCGTACGCGGACTTCCGCGCGGCGTTCTGCGACCTGGACGACGGGCGGGCGGCGCGCCGCGTGGTGGACCGGATGCTGGAGAAGGGCGGGGCGTGACATGCCGAAGCTCAGCGTGATCGTGTACGGCCGGGACGTGCAGGGCCTGCTCGGGGTCTGCCTGGACAGCGTGGCCGCCCAACTCGACGACGAGGCAGAGCTGTTGACGGCCGCGGTCGGCGACGACGCGCAGGACGTCGCCGTGCGGCGGGGCGGCACCGTGGTCCCGCTGCCGGCCGGGACACCGGACGCCGCGGCGCGGGCCGCCGGGGCCGAGCGGGCCCGGGGCGAGTGGCTCTGGTTCGTGCACGCGAAGGACCGGCTGCCGGTGGGCGGGGTGCGGGCGCTGCTCGACCGGCTCGCCGAGACGCCGGACCCGGTGGACGTGGTCGTCGCCGACCACGCCCGCTCCACGTGGCGCTCCAGCGGCGGGCTCAGCCCCGACGCACGGCAGTTGACCCGGGTCGGCCGCCGCGACCTGCCGCTGGCCGAGGCGCCCGACCTGCTGCGTGTCACCCCGCTCCTCGGCAACCGCGCCCTGCGCGCCTCCTTCTGGCGGACGCACGCGCCCGAGCTCGGCGCCCTCGACGAGATGTCCGCCTCCCGCGCCGCCCTGATCCTCGCCGACCGGATCGCCTGCCTGGAGCAAGTGATCGTCGACGTACGCGAGTTGCGCCCCGAGAGTCTGCCGCCGGTGACGGCCGAGGAGCGGTACGCGCTCGTCGACGCGTACGAGAAGCTCCAGGTGCTGATGCGCGGTCGCGGGACGGCGGCCCGGCCGCGGGCCGTCCTGTACGACCTGATGGCCACGGAGACGATGCGGGTCGTGGCGCGCGAGCCGATGCCGGACGACGTGGCGCGGGAGTTCTTCCACCGCGCGTCGGCGGCGGCCGTACGCTGGGCGCCCGAGGACCACCGCAGGCCGGGCGGCCTGGAGGGGATCAGGCGCCGGCTGCTCGAAGAGGACGCGTACGCGAAGTACCGGGCGTTCCAGGCCGCGAACCACAAGCGGCGCGACCTGAAGGCCGCCGTGCGGGACCGCAAGCGGCTGGTCGGCGCGAAGGTCCGCGACCACTCCTACCGGAAGGCGCTGCGCGAGCCGATCGACCCGAACCTGGCGGTCTTCAGCGCCTATTGGGACCGCGGCGTGGCCTGCAACCCGGCCGCGATCGCCGCGAAGCTCGCCGAACTCGCCCCGCACATCCGGCCGGTCTGGGTCGTGTCGAAGGCGACCGAGCCGCTGCTCCCGCCCGGCACCGCCCGCATCGTGCCCGGCACGCGCCGCTACTGGGAGGTGATGGCCCGCGCGAAGTACCTCACCAACAACGTCAACTTCCCGAACGCGGTGGTGAAGCGCCCGGACGCGATCCACCTCCAGACCCACCACGGCACCCCGCTCAAGAAGATGGGCCTCGATCAGCTCGACTATCCGACGGCGTCGAAGGGGCTCGACTTCGACGCGCTGCTCGCGCGCGTCGACAAGTGGGACTACAGCGTCAGCGCCAACAGCCACTCCACCCGCATGTGGGAGCACGCCTACCCGGCGCGCTACACGTCCCTCGACCACGGCTATCCGCGCAACGACGTCTACTACAGCGCGAGTGCGGCGGACATCCGGGCCGTCCGCGACCGCCTCGGCATCGCGCCCGGCAAGCGGGCGGTCCTGTACGCGCCGACCCACCGGGACTACGAGGCGAACTGGAACCCGCGCCTGGACCTCGCCGCCCTCTCCGCCCGCCTCGGCGACGACACGGTGCTGCTCGTGCGCGGCCACTACTTCTACGGCGGCGCGGCGTCCCCGCTGTCCGGGCTGCGGCGCAGCGGCCACGTCATCGACGTGTCCACGTACGACCCGGTGGAGGAGCTCGCCCTGGCCTCCGACGCGCTCATCACGGACTACTCGTCCATCATGTTCGACTACGCGAACCTGGACCGGCCGATCATCAGCTACGCCGACGACTGGGAGACGTACGCGAAGACGCGCGGCGTCTACTTCGACCTGATGGCCGAGCCGCCCGGCCATGTGGCGCGCACCGAGGACGAGTTGACGGAGATCCTCGCGACCGACGCGTGGCGCGACGAGTCGTCGGCGAAGGCCCGCGCGCACTTCCGGCGCCGGTTCTGCGAGTTCGACGACGGGCACGCCGCCGAGCGGGTCGTCCGCCGCGTCTTCCTCGGCGAGCCGGAGGAGGCGCTGCCGCCGGTCGTCCCGGTCGACTCCCGCACCCCCGCCCCGACGCCCGAGGAGGCGACCCGCTGATGCCCGCGCGCACCCCCGACGTGACCGTCACGGTCATCGTCTTCAACGACGCCGAGCGCCTCCCCCGCGCCGTCGCCTCCCTCCAGGCGCAGACCCACACCGACATCGAGATCGTCATCAGCGACGACCACTCGACCGACAACACCCCGCAGGTGGCACGGGAGCTGGCCGCCGCCGATCACCGCATCACCTATCTGCGGCTGCCGGAGAACAGCGGCGGGTGCAGCGCCCCGCGCAACCGGGCGCTGGACATCGCCCGCGCCCCGTACCTGATGTTCCTCGACAGCGACGACGAACTGCCGCCCCGCGCCGTCGAGTCGCTGCTGGCCGCGCACCGCGAACGCGAGATCGACTTCGCGATGGGCGCGGTGGAGCGCGTACGGGTCGACACGGGCCGCACCTCGCTGTGGATGCCGCACCTGGTCGCCGAGCGGCGCACGGTCGACGGCATCGAGGCCGAACCCGGCCTGTTCTTCGAGCACCTGTCGACCAGCAAGATGTACGCGCGCGCCTTCCTCGACCGGCACGGCCTGCGCTTCCCCGAGGGCATCCACTACGAGGACCAGCTCTTCTCCGCGCAGGCGTACTGCCTCGCGAAGTCCTTCACGATCATCCCCGAGCCGGTCTACCGCTGGTACATCGCGCCGTACGTCGCCGAGACCGCCGCCTCCATCTCCAACCAGCGGCACAAGCTGAGCAACGTCCGCGACCGCGTCCACGTCCAGGAGCTCATCGACGACTTCCTGGCGGCGGGCGGGTACAGCGCGGCGCTGCGCGAGGCGAAGGACTACAAGTTCCTCAAGCACGACTTCCGGATGTACGCGGGCGATCTGCCGTTCCGCGACGACGCGTGGCTCACCGGGTTCGCGGACCTCATGAACCCGTACCTGGCACGGCTCGCCCCGGGCGCCTTCGCCCGGCTGCCGCGCGCCGAGCGGGTCGTCGTCCAGCTGGTGCGCGACGGACGCCTCGACGACGCGCGGCTCGCGGCGCGGGGCCTCGGCCACGGGGTCGCCCCGCGGGTCACCGTGAGCGACGCGCGGGGCGCCGTCTACTGGGGCGACCGGGTGCCCGACACCGCGGACGGGCGGCGCGAACTCGCCCTGACGGAGCTGGCGTTGGGCGAGCGCCCGTTTCCCCGGGCCCAGTTCCGGCACGAGATCCTGTCCGTCGAGCGGGGCCCCGGGCCCGCGTCGGTGGCGCTGCGCGTCCGCACGTACGACCCGGGGCTGCGGCTGCCGGTCGGCCCGCAGATCGCGTCGCTGCTCCTGTCCCCCGGCCGCAAGCGGATGACCGTACGGTTCCGGCTCGATCCGGTGCGGCCGGGGATCTTCGAGGGGCGTGTGCTGCTCGACCTGAGCACGGCACCGCTGCCTGCGCAGGGCTTCGACGGCGTCCGCCACCCGCTGCTCCAGCTCCAGGCGCAGGGCGGCCTGCGCAACACGGGACTGCTGCTCGCCCCGCTGGACTTCCCGGCGTTCACGGCCCACGTCCACCGGCACAAGGTGACCGTGGAGCCGGAGGGGCGGGGTGCCGGGCGGCTCCAGACGCGGTTCGAGCCGGTCGGCGTGACCGCGAAGGTCGTCCAGCCGCTCACCCGGCGGCTGGGACGCGGCCCGGTGGGGCGGCGGGTGCGGCGGACGGCACGGCTGGTGGCGAGCGCGACCCGCTGACGGCCCGCCCGTGCCGCCGCCCTCGCCTGCTCAGCCGAGGTCGGCCAGGTCCTCGTCCGTCAGCGTCAGCGAACCCGCCGCCACGTTCTCCTCCAGGTGCTCCGTGGACCCCGTCCCCGGGATCACCAGCGTCACCGGTGACAGGGACAGCGCCCAGGCGAGGGCGATCTGGTGGACGGTGGCGCCGTGCCGTGCCGCGACCTTCTCGATCGCCGCCGAGGAGACATCGGTCATGCCCATCCCCAGCGAGCCGAACGGCACGAAGGCGATCCCCGCGTCCGCGCACGCGGCGTGCAGTTCGGTCGCGGCCCGGTCGACCGGGTTGAAGTGGTTCTGCACGGCCGCGACGGGGGCGATCGCCCGAGCCTGCGCCAGATGCGCCGTGTCGACGTTGCTGATGCCCAGATGCCGGATCAGCCCCTCCTCGCGCAGCGCGGCGAGCGCCTCGAAGCGCTCGGCGAGCGAGTCGCCGTGCGGCACCTCCAGGGAACTGCCGATCCGCAGATAGACGAGGTCGAGCCGGTCGAGGCCGAGGTTCTCCAGGTTGGTCTCGACCTGCGCGCGCAGCTGCGCCGGGGCCGCCTCGCCCAGCGGGCCCTCGGGGCCGAAGACCGGCCCGACCTTGGTCGCGATCGTCAGGCCGTCCGCGTACGGGTGCAGGGCCTCGCGGATGAGGGTGTTGGCGCGCACCGCCCCCTCGCCGCCGCTGCGGTAGAAGTCGGCGGTGTCGATGTGGTCGACGCCGAGCTCGACGGCGCGGCGCAGCACGGCGCGGCCGGTCTCCGGGTCGCGGGCGGGGCCGGTGAAGCTGTTGCGGGGCAGGCGCATCGCGCCGAAGCCGACGCGGTGGACGGTGAGATCGCCACCGAGGCTGAGTGTCTGGATCATGGCTCCACCCTGCGCCGCCGCGGGCCCCGGTCGCGACCGGTGGCAGCAACCTGCCATGGGGCACACTGGGGTGATGGCCGAGACCGTGACCCTCCATGGCGAACAGGAAATGCTCGCCCGTACGGCACCCTTCTTCGACGCGGTGTCGCAGGAGTTCCTCGTCGCCGCCTGCGACCTCGACGCCTGGCGCGGCGTCCGGCGGACCATCGGCGCACGGACCCGGCCCCACCAGGTGCGGCGCTCCCGCAAGCTGGTCAGCCCGGCCGCCCTGGCGAACGAGGAGCACCGCGCGCATCTGCGCGAGATCGCCGACCAGGGCACGCGGATCAGGGTCGCGGCGACACCGCTGCCGCGCAGCACGATCATCCTCGACCAGCGCACGATGATCCTCACGGGCCCGCGTCAGGAGTACACGCTGACCGTCTCCCCGACGCTGGTCGGCGGGGTGTACGCGCTCTTCGAGGCGGCCTGGGAGTCGGCCACCGACCTCGCCGACCTGCTGCGCACCGAGCAGCCGGAGTTGACCCCCGCCTCCCGCCGGATCCTGCGGGCGCTCGGCTCGGGCGCCACCGACGAGACGGCCGCGCGCGAGCTCGGCATGTCCGTGCGCACGTACCGGCGCCGGGTCGCCGAGCTCCTCGACACGCTGGGCGCGGACTCCCGGTTCCAGGCGGGGCTGCGGGCCGGCGCGCTGGGCCTCACCCTCTGAGCGCCGCTTCCCCGACCTGGTACAGCACCTGCCCGCGCGGCCCCACCGCCACCTTCGCGAGGGCCGGGTCCGAGCCCGCGAGGCCCCCGTCGCTCCGGTACGCCACGACCCACTTCACGTCGTAGCGGCGCAGGACGGCGAGCCGCTCGGCCCGGGTCGAGCGCGCGGCGAAGTACGTCCGCACCGCCGCGTCACGGGCGCCCTCGTCGCCGAGGAAGAAGTCGGGATAGCCGGGGGCGACGGTGTACGGCCCGTACGCGGGGATCTGCCGGGCCGGGAACGTCTTGGCGAGGACCACGTCCCCGTACGCCGTCCAGGGCGTGATCCAGTGGTAACCCGTCCACGGTGTGCGGTACTTGGCGGCGATCGCGGCCGGGAGCGTGCCGCGCGGGACGACGTGGCCGAGCGTCCCTGACTGCGTCCACGCCCCCACGACGAGAGCGGCGGCGACCACCCCTGCGAAGGCGGTGCGTACGGCGCGGCGCGGCGCGAAGAACACCTCCAGGGCGGCAGCGACCTGCGCGGGGATCAGCACGGCGGGCAACACCCGCCCCCACGACCAGTGCCCGCTCGCCCCACCCGCCACGAACACCACGAGCCCCAGCAGGCAGAACAGCACCAGCGGGTCCCGCCGCTCACGCCGCCACCGCAGCACCAGCGCGGCCCCGCCGACCACCGCGACCAGCCAGAACCGTCCGGCCAGGTCCCGGTACAGGGGCCGGTGGATCTCCTCCAGGCCGTCGACGCCGAACAGCGAGAAGAACGGGTAGTACGGCCACCCGGCGAGCAGGACGAGGCCCAGCGCGAGCCCGCCGCCGAGCCGGAGCCAGTACGCCCGCCCCGGCCACGGCCGCACCCCCACCACCATGGCGAGGGCCCCCAACGACGCGACGACGCCGGTGAACTGGTGACTGAGCAGAATGACCGCCCACAGCGCGCCCGCACCGAGCAGGTGCCACAGCTCGGTGGCCCGCCGCAGCAGCGCCCACAGCCAGAAGGACGCGCCGAGCGCGAACGTGCTGGGGTAAGCGACCGTCAGAGCCAGGGAGTTGAGGCCGAGGAACCCGCTCCAGTTGAACAGGGCCGTGCCCCACAGCAGTACCAGGCACAGCAGCACGAGAGCGGCGACGGCGGCGCGCCGCGCCCTGCCGCCCTCCCCTCGCCCGAGCCCGCCCGCGCCCCCGCCCATGAATCCGCCGACGAAGGCCCACACGCCCGAGGCGAGCACCGCCAGCGACACGAGCGCCGCGATCCGCAGCACCACGAACACCCCGAGCCCGCTCGCCTTCGCCAGGCACCCGAGCAGCAGCGTCCACGGCGTGTAGTACGGGGACGGCGTGTCGGCGGCGACGAGCGGGTCGCCGGGGTCGAGCGGATCGTGCCGCAGCCGCTCGATCGTCGCCGCGTGCACGCCCAGGTCACCGGCCCACGGCAGGCGTACGACGACCCCGAGCAGCAGCACGAGGACGAGCAGGGCGCCGATCCGCGCGACCGCGCTACCCGTGCCGCGCATGCTGCCGATGCTGGAAGACCCACGTCCGGTAGACCAGGAAGCGGAACGCGGAGGCCAGCAGGATCGACAGGGCCTTGGCCACGTTCGAGGCGAGCGGCCCGGTCATGCCCGCGCCGTGGTAGCCCGCGTAGAACAGCGCGCTCTCCATCAGCACACCCAGGCCGCTGAAGACGAAGAAGAGCAGGATCTGGCGGCGGGTGCGGGCCGCCCGGTCGCGGTAGGCGAAGTAGCGAAAGCCCAGGTAGTTGGTGCCCATGGCGACACAGCTCGCGACGACCGTGGCCGCCATGGCGCCCGAACCCAGGCCCTGGAAGAGGAAGTTGAAGACGACGAGGTTGACGAGGACGCCGCTGCCGCCGACCACACCGAACTTCACGAGTTCGTAGGACAGGCGGCGCAGGCGCAGCAGGGCGGGGCGTGGCTGCATGTACGAGGCGACCGTCACCGTGCCCTCGCGCGCAGCTTCCACGGCATCGCGACGGACTCCAGTTGCACCATGAGGCTCATCTTCGACTCGCCGATCGTGCGGTCCTCGAAGTGGATCGGCACCTCCACGATCCCGTAACCGCGGCGCAGCGCCCGGTACTTCATCTCGACCTGGAAGCTGTAGCCGGCGCTGTCGACGGAGCCGAGGTCGATGGCGCGCAGCGCGTCCTCGCGCCACAGGTTGAAGCCGCCGGTGATGTCGCGCACCCGGGTGCCGAGGATGGTGCCCGCGTACGCGTTGGCCCAGCGGGACAGCAGGCGGCGGTGCGCGCCCCACGCGTCGGAGAGGGTGCCGCCCTGGACGTACCGGCTGCCGATGGTGACGCCGGCGCCGGTGGACAGGGCAACTCCGAGCATCTCGGCGACCTTTGACACCGGGTGGCTGCCGTCGGCGTCCATCTGGAGCACGTACCGGGCGCCGTCGGCGACGGCCCGCGACATGCCCGCCGCGTAGGCGCGGCCGAGCCCTTCCTTGCCGGCCCGGTGCAGGACGGAGATCCGCTCGGGCCCGAATCTGCGCACGTACTCCTCGGCGATGTCCCCCGTGCCGTCCGGGCTGGAGTCGTCGACGACGAGCAGCCGCAGCCCCGGCAGGTCCAGGGCCATCAGCGCCTCGGCCATTCCGGGCAGGTTCCCCGCCTCGTTGTACGTCGGCATGACGACGGTGAGCGGCGTCGCGGCCCAGTCGTGGGGCAGCGCGGCGGCGCGGCTCGTCGGCTTCGGCGACTTCGACGGCATCGGCTCTCCCTGATCAATCAGTCAGACAATCAGGTCCACTTTAGACGTAATGCCCGGTTTCAAGGCATATCCGGAGGCCATGGCGAGCGTCATGACCCGCAAAAGAAACGCGAAAGAGGGTGGGGCGCGTCGAGCCGACCGGCCCGACGCGCCCCACCCTCTCCTACGACGGTTACGAATGCGTGCGCAGCAGCGTCCGCATCGTGCGCATCGCCACCGACAGGTTCGCCAGGTCGAAGGCGTCCGAGCCCTGGATCTCCTCCAGGGTCGAGCGGGCCCGGCCCAGGATCGGCGCGTTCTTCTCCTCCCACGCCTTGAACCGCTGCTCCGGCGTCGACGTGCCGTTCCCGGCGGCCAGCACATCGGCCGTCAGCGCGGCGTGCGCCGCGTACAGGTCCTCGCGGATCGACGCGCGGGCCATCGACTGCCAGCGGTCGGCCCGCGGCAACTCGATGATCCGGTCCATGAGTTGGGTGATGGCGAGCCGGTCACCGAGGTCGTAGTACACCTCGGCGACGGCCAGCGCGTCCTTGCCCGTGCGGTCGGCGATCTGCACGATGTCGAGCGTCGGGAACGCGGACGAGAACCCGGCGACGCGCTGCGCCAGCTCCTCCGGCACCCCCGCCCCGGTCAGCTCGTCGAGGATCGACTGGTACCACTCGGCGTCGGCGCCGCGCAGCATCTTCGGCATGGCCGCCCAGACCTCGGCGACACCGGCCTTGAAGAAGTCGATCGTCTCGGCCAACTGGAGCGGCTGCGGGCGGTTGTTGAGCAGCCAGCGGGTGCCGCGCTCGACAAGTCGCCGCGAGTGCAGGCGGATCCGGGTCTGGACGTCGGCGGCGACGACATTGTCGAGCGCCTCGACGGCGTCCCACACCTCGCTCAGGCCGAAGATCTCGCGCGCGGCGAGCTGCGCCCGCACGATCTCCTCCAGGGACGCGCCCGTCTCCTCCCGCAGCCGGTGCAGGAAGGTCGAACCACCGGTGTTCACCGTGTCGTTGACCAGCACCGTCGTGATGATCTCGCGGCGCAGCGCGTGCCCGTCGATCGCGTCGCCGTACTTGTCGCGCAGCGCCTGCGGGAAGTAGGCGTGCAGCAGACGGCGCAGGTACGGGTCGTCCGGCAGCGGCGTCTGGATCAGCTCGTCGGCGGCCGTGATCTTCGTGTACGCGAGGAGGACGGCGAGCTCGGGCTGGCTCAGCCCCCGGCCGGTGTTGAGGAGCTCCTTGATCTGCCGGTCGTTCGGCAGGAACTCCAGGCCCCGGTCGAGGTGGCCCTGCTTGCCCAGGCGGCGCATGAACCGCTGGTGGGCGTGGAGCAGGGACGGCGACTGCGCCTCGGCGTTCCCGAGGGCGGTGTTCTGCGCGTAGTTGTTGCGCAGCACCAGGTGCCCGACCTCGTCGGTCATCGCGGCGAGCAGCTTGTTGCGCTGCTTGACGGTCAGGTCACCGTCGGCGACCAGACCGTTGAGCAGGATCTTGATGTTGACCTCGACGTCGGAGGTGTTCACGCCGGCGCTGTTGTCGATCGCGTCGGTGTTCACCTTGCCGCCGGTCCGCGCGAACTCGATCCGGCCGAGCTGCGTGGCGCCGAGGTTGCCGCCCTCGCCGATGATCTTGGCGCGGACGTCCTGGCCGTCGACGCGGATGGCGTCGTTGGCCTTGTCGCCGACGTCGGTGTTCGACTCGACCGACGACTTCACGTACGTACCGATGCCGCCGTTCCACAGCAGGTCGACCGGCGCCTGGAGGATGGCCTTCATCAGCTCGGCCGGCGTCATCTTCTGCTGGCCCGACTCGATGCCGAGGGCCTCGCGGATGTGCGCGTTGAGCTGGATCGCCTTGGCGGAGCGCGGGAAGACGCCGCCGCCCGCGGAGATCAGCTCCTTGTCGTACTCGGCCCACGACGAGCGCGGCAGCTCGAACATGCGGCGCCGCTCGGCGTACGAGGTGGCCGCGTCCGGCTTCGGGTCGATGAAGATGTGCCGGTGGTCGAAGGCGGCGACGAGCCGGATGTGCTCGCTCAGCAGCATCCCGTTGCCGAACACGTCACCGGACATGTCGCCGACGCCGACGACCGTGAAGTCCTCGGACTGCGAGTCGACGCCGAGCTCCCGGAAGTGCCGCTTGACGGACTCCCAGGCACCGCGCGCCGTGATGCCCATGGCCTTGTGGTCGTACCCGGCCGAGCCACCGGAGGCGAAGGCGTCCCCGAGCCAGAAGTTGTACGAGTTCGCGACCTCGTTGGCGATGTCCGAGAACGTCGCCGTGCCCTTGTCGGCCGCGACCACGAGGTACGTGTCGTCCTCGTCGTGCCGCACGACGTCGGCGGGCGGCACGACCTCACCGGCGACCAGGTTGTCGGTGATGTCGAGGAGCGCGGAGATGAAGGTCCGGTACGAGGCGACGCCCTCGGCGAGCCACGCGTCGCGGTCCACCGACGGGTCGGGGAGCTGCTTGGCGACGAACCCGCCCTTGGCGCCGACCGGCACGATGACGGTGTTCTTCACCATCTGCGCCTTGACCAGGCCGAGGATCTCCGTACGGAAGTCCTCGCGCCGGTCGGACCAGCGCAGACCGCCGCGCGCGACCTTGCCGAAGCGCAGGTGCACGCCCTCGACGCGCGGCGAGTACACCCAGATCTCGAACGCGGGCCGCGGTGCCGGCAGGTCGGGGATGGCCTGCGGGTCGAACTTCATGGAGACGTACGCGTGCGGCCTGCCGCCGCCCGCCTCCTGGAAGAAGTTGGTGCGCAGCGTCGCCTTGATGACGGTGAGGAAGGACCGCAGGATCCGGTCCTCGTCCAGGCTGGCCACCTGGTCGAGCGCGCCGTCGAGCTCTTCGAGGAGCCCGTCGGTCAGCTCGGTCCCGGCGCGCTGCCGGTCCGGCGACATCCGCGCCTCGAACAGCGACACCAGCAGGCGCGTGGTGTGGACGTTGTTGCGGAGGGTGTCCTCCATGTAGTCCTGGCTGAAGGTGGACCCGGCCTGACGCAGGTACTTGGCGTACGCGCGCAGCACCATCGCCTGACGCCAGTTCAGACCGGCGCCGAGCACCAGGGCGTTGAACCCGTCGTTCTCGGCGAGCCCGGTCCAGGTCGCGGCGAACGCCTCCTGGAAACGCTCGCGGCCGTCGGCCCCGAGGTCGTCGCCGTTGCCCGACTTCGGCAGCCGAAGCCCGAAGTCGTAGATCCACGCGGTCGTCCGGTCGGCGCAGCGCAGCTCGTACGGGCGCTCGTCGGTGACCTCGACGCCCAGGCGCTGGAGCACCGGCAGCACGGCCGACAGGGAGACGGGCGCGCCGGTCCGGTAGATCTTGAAGCGGCGCTCGCCGGGGGCCGCGCCCACCGGCTCGTACAGGGAAAGCGCGAAGTCCTTCTCGCCGCGGTTGAGCTGCTCCAGGTGGACCAGGTCGGCGACGGCGGCGCGCGGCGTGTGGTCCGCCTTGTAACCCTCGGGGAACGCGTGCCCGTAACGGCGGAGCAGTTCGGCGGCGCGCTCCTCGCCGCACTCGGCGTTCAGCGCCTCGGCGAAGCCGTCGGCCCAGGAGCGGGCGGCCTCGACGAGACGGGCCTCGATGCGGTCCTTGTCGGCGTCCGAGAGCCGCGGCAGCTCGGTGCCGGGCGCGACGCGGACGACGAAGTGCAGCCGGGCGAGGATCGACTCGGTGTTCCACGCGGTGAAGTCGACGGTCTCGCCGCCGAGCTCCTCCTTGAGGATGTCGATGATCCGCATCCGGACACCGGTGGTGTACCGGTCGCGCGGCAGGTAGACGAGGGCCGAGTAGTAGCGCCCGTACTCGTCCTTGCGCAGGTACAGGCGCAGCCGGCGCCGCTCCTGGAGGTACAGGACGGAGGTGACGATCTCGCGCAGCTCGTCGGCCGGGGTCTGGAAGAGCTCGTCGCGCGGGTACGTCTCCATGATCTGCATCAGGTCGCGGCCGTCGTGGCTGTCGGGCGTGAAGCCCGCGCCCTTGAGGACCTCGGCGACCTTGCGGCGGATGACGGGGACGCGGCGCACGGACTCCGTGTAGGCGGCGCTGGAGAACAGGCCGAGGAAGCGCCGCTCGCCGATGACGTTGCCCTCGGCGTCGAACTTCTTCACGCCGACGTAGTCGAGGTACGACGGGCGGTGCACGGTGGCGCGGCTGTTGGCCTTGGTCAGGACGAGCAGCTTGTGCTCGCGCGCCTTGGCGCGGGCGTCGGCAGGCAGCCGGTTGAAGGACGGCGAGACCGGGTGGTGGTCGTCCTCGGCGTGCTGCGGGTCGGAGCGCAGGATGCCGAGTCCGGTGCCGGGCACGGCGGCCAGCGAATCGTCGTCGGTGAGGTCGTACTCGCGGTACCCGAGGAACGTGAAGTGGTCGGCGGACAGCCAGCGCAGCAGCTCGCGCGCCTCCTCCATCTCACGGTCGCGCAGGTCGTCGGCGGTCGGCTCGCTCGGCAGCTCGTCGGCGATGCGCAGCGCCGAGTCGCGCATCTTCTCCCAGTCCTCGACGCACTCGCGTACGTCGGACAGGACGCGCAGCAGGTCGGCGGTGATCTGCTTGAGGTCGGCGCGGTCGGTCTCGCGGTCCATCTCGACGTGGATCCACGACTCGGTGAGCACGTCGTGGCCCTCGGTCGAGGACCCGGCCGGAAGCACTTCGAGGAGCTTGCCGGTCACGTCGCGCCGGACGACGACCTGCGGGTGGATGACCACGTGGATGCCGCGGCCCTGCCGGGACAGCTCGTTGGTCACGGAGTCCACGAGGAACGGCATGTCGTCGGTGACGACCTCGACGACGGAGTGGCTGCACGTCCAGCCGTTCTCCTCGACGGTCGGCGTGTGGACCTTGACGTTCGCGGTGCCCTGCGGTCGGGCCTCGGCGAGACGGTAGTGCGAGTACGCCGCTCCGAAGACGTCGACCGGGTCGCGGTCCGTGAGGTCCTCGGGTGCGGTGTGCAGGTAGTAGCGCTGGAGGAACGTGAGCACGGTGTCCCGGTCAGGAGTGCCCTCGTCCGTCGCCCCAGTCGGTAGGTGCCCCCCTACCGGGCTGTTCTCAGCTACCCGGGCGGCCCGTGCGAGCAGCTCGGCCTTGGCTTCGTCCAGCTTGGTCTGCATTGTCCTCTGGCTCCTGTCGCGCGCCGTTGCGAGACGTAGAAAAGATCGGTTCGACGTAACGCCGCGACGCGGGGTCTCCGGTCTGCGACGACGTTATGCCGGAATGAGAGAAGAGCGGACGGGAATGCGCCATTTTCAACGTACTGGCCATCCGCCGGAAACGATCAGCGTCTGAGCGCCGGGCACGGGCGCTGTGGCGTCCCGTGAGCTCCCGGCGCGGGCAGGGGGCGACGATGCCCCCGCGAGATATCGCGCTGATCACGTGCCCAGGCTATCGCCCTCCCCGGGGGAGCCGTCATGAGCCGTATGTGTACAAAACCTGGGGTCGAACTTTGACACTCTGCACAGAACCGCGGTCGGGCCCGGCCTCTTGCCAGGAGAGCGGGGGTGGCGGCACGTTGGGCAGACCAGTCCGGCGAGGGGAGTGTGTGACCCATGGCACCCAAAATCCTGATCGTCACCGGCGACGCGGCGGAGTCGCTGGAAGTGCTCTACCCGTACCAGCGGCTGCGCGAGGAGGGGTACGAGGTCCATATCGCGGCGCCCGAGGTCAAGACACTGCGGTTCGTCGTCCATGACTTCGAGCCCGGTTTCGACACCTACACGGAGAAGCCCGGCTACACGTGGCCGGCCGACGTGGCCTTCTCCGAAGTCGATCCCGGCCAGTACGCCGCTCTGGTGATCCCGGGCGGCCGGGCCCCCGAGTACCTGCGCGGCGACCCCGAGCTCCGCAAGATCGTCAAGTCCTTCTTCGACACCGACAAGCCCGTCGCCCAGATCTGCCACGGCCCGCTCCTGACCGCGTCCGTCGACGGGCTGCGCGGGCGGCGCGTCACCTCGTACCCGGCGCTCGAACCGGACATGCAGGCGGCCGGTGCCACCTTCCAGGACGCGGAGGCGGTCGTCGACGGCACCCTGGTCTCGGCCCGCGCCTGGCCGGACCACTCCGCGTGGATGCGGGAGTTCCTCACGGTGCTGCGGGCGAAGACGCCGGTGGTCTGAGGGCGGCCCGAGGGCCCGCGGGGTCCGGGCGGGCCATGAGAAGGCGGCTGCCCCGCCGACGAGGGCAGCCGCCCGGTTGTGCCGTGCTCCGGGCGTCACGGCGGAGGTCCGTTGCCACGACAGCCGTGGGGAGTTGACCATTACTGCCCGACACCCCGCCGCACCGCTTCTCCCGGAGACCCGGCACACGTACAGCTTGGCGGCGGGTGGGTGGCCAGGGCATCGGTATACCGGAAGACCCGTATACGCATAAGGACGTCAGCCCCACCTGTCCGTATACCTAGGGCCTGGGGCTCTCCACCCGCTCGCCGCCGGAGACGATCACCGGGACCTCGGTCCGCGAACCGACGCCCAGCTTGGCCAGGATGTGCTCCACATGCGCGTCGGCGGTCCGCTTCGAGATCACCAGCTGCTCCGCGATCTCCCGGTTGGACAGCCCCTGCGCCACCAGCGCGGCGACCTCCCGCTCGCGCCGGGTCAGCGCGTCGACCCCGGCCCGCCGCGCCGCGGGCACCGGCTCGCCCGGCACGTCGGCCCCCGAGCGGACGGCTTCGAGCACCCGGTGCCCGGCGAGCCGCGCCCCCACCTCGGTCCACCGCCGGAACTGCTCGTCGCCCAGCGCCCGCAGCACCGCCTGCCGCGCGTTCTCCTGCTCCTCGAAGACCGACGGCAGCATCCCGACCGGGTCGCCGCCGCCGAGCCGCCGCGCGTTCTCCGCGTACCCGATCAGCCAGGCCGCCCGCACGAACCGCTTCTCGTGCGCCGCCGCCCACGCGAGCACGAGGCAGCACATCGCCGCGATGAGCACCTCACCGATCTCGGCGACGGCCTCCAGGCCCCGGCACAGGGACGCGACGGCGTCCTCCCGCTCACCCGTCAGCCACAGGATCAGGCCCTGGACCATGAGCGTCGACCCGTACAGCTGCCGCTCGCCGGTGCCCTCCAGGTACGCGAGTCCGGTACGGCACAGCTCCAGGGCGCCGTCCGTGTCGCCGAGCACCCCGAGCACCAGCGCGCCCTCGTAGTGGATGACTCCTATGCCGAGCCCGTCGCCGCGCGCGAGGATCCGCTGCCGCGCGTCCTCCAGTGCGGGGAGTCCGTCGGGGTCCCCGCACAGCGCGTTCAGACCGCCGAGATACGCCTCGCAGAACAGCTCCACCCGGTCGTTGCCCGCCTCGCGCGCCACGCCGATCGCCCGGTGGAACAGTTCGAGGGCGCCGGGCAGATCGCCGGTCCACACGGAGAACAGGGCGCACATGAACCGCCCCCACGCCTGCTCCTCGCCCGTCTCCGGCAGCAGGGCGAGCCCCTTGCCGACCCAGTACCGCCCCTCCGAGAGCGCGCCGACGGCCCGCCAGTACGGCCCGAGCTGCGCGGCGAGCCACAGCCCCTGCGCCGCCGTCTCCTCGCTCCGGTACGCGTATTCGAGGGCGGCGCGCACATCGGCGCACTCGGCGCGCAGCACCCGGTAGTGGCCGGGCTGGGCGGCCGTGAGGAACTCGTCCCAGTAGCGCTGTCCGAGGTCGCGGTAGTACGCGAAGTGCCGCGCCCGCACGGCGGCCGCCTGCCCGGACTCCTCCAGCCATTCGGCGCCGTACTCGCGGATGGTGTCGAGCAGCCGGTAGCGGCTGCCGTTCTCCCCGATGCGCTGCACGACGGACTTGTCGACGAGCCCGATGAGCTGCTCCAGGACTTCGCGGGGGCCCAACTCGCCGCCCGCGCCCACGTATTCGGCCGCGGGCAGCTCGAAGGAACCGGCGAAGACCGACAGCCGCGCCCAGAGCAACCGCTCCTGCGGCGTGCACAGTTCGTGCGACCAGCCGATGGCCGTGCGCAGCGTCTGGTGCCGCGTCAGCGCGGTGCGCCGTCCGCCGGTGAGCACCTCGAAGCGGTGCCCGAGCCGCTCCACCAACTGCTCAAGGGGCACGGCCCGCAGCCGTACGGCCGCCAGCTCAAGAGCGAGCGGGATGCCGTCCAACCGGCCCGCGAGAGCGGCGAGTTGGTCCCGGTTGGCATCGGTCACGGCGAAGCCGGGGACGACGGACGCGGCCCGCTGCACGAACAGCTCCAGGGCGTCGTCGGGCCCGAGCGGCGCGATGGCGCAGCAGTGCTCGCCGGGCACGTCCAGGGGCTGCCTGCTGGTGGCGAGGACGCTCACGCCCGCGGCCTCGCGCAGCAGGACGTCGGTCAGCATGGCGCACGCGTCGACGAGGTGCTCGCAGGTGTCGAGGACGATGAGCTGGCGCCGCCCCTGGAGATGCGCGACGACCGCGTCGAGCGGCTCCATGCCCGCTTGCTCGGGGAGTTCGAGCACGGCGGCGAGGGTGGCCGGGATGAGCTCGGGGTCGCGCAGCGCGCTCAGTTCGACGAGCCAGACCCCGTCCGGGAACCGCTCGGCGAGCCCGGCCGCCGCACGCATCGCCGTACGGCTCTTGCCGACGCCGCCCGGACCCACCAGCGTGACCAGTCTGGCCCGCCCGAACGCCTCTCCCACCTGGGCGAGTTCGGTCGCCCTGCCGACGAACGTGGTGACTTCGACGGGGAGTTGACCGCCGCGCCGCTGCCCGAAGCCGAAACCCATGGTTGCCGTCCCCCGTCACGTATGCCCGTGCCACCGATCCCACCACAGCGTACGCAGCCACACGCGGAGCGTGAACGAAGTCCGCCCAAAAGCAGACCTGGAGCGGAACTTCCGGCTCGGGTTGACGGGGGCCGACCCGGGCCTGCCGCAGCCGGCTCAGGCGGCCGCGGCGAGCTCCTTCGCCGTCCGCACCGCTTCCGCGAGGGTGTCCACGACGGGCGCGCCCACGCCCTCCAGGCTGGCCCTGCTGTGCGAGCCGCCGGTGTAGAGCACGGCGCGTGCGCCCACGTGCAGCGCGGCGACGGCGTCGTCGGCGGCGTCCCCGATGACGACGGTCCGCTCGGGCGCGACGCCCTCCCGGGCGAGCTCGCCGATGTGCCGCACCATGTGCTCGGCCTTGCTGCCGCCGGACGGACCGGTCCGCCCGTCGACCCGCACGAACCGCTCCGCGATCCCGAACCGCCGTACCAGCGGCACGAGTTGCTCGTGCCCGTACATGCTGAGGATGGACTGGCTGCGCCCGGCCTCCTGCCATCCGGCGAGCAGCGTCTCGGCCCCGTCGGCGAGCCCGCACACCACGGAGTGCAGGGTGTAGTGCCGGTGGAACGCCTCGTCCATGACGAGCCACTCGCTGTCGGTGGGCAGGCGCCCCATCAGGCGCTCGTAGAACCTGGGGACGGGCACGCAGTACAGCTCGCGGTACTTCTCCAGGGTGATCGGGTCGAGTCCGATCTCCGCGAAGGCGGCGTTCGTGGCGCGGATGATGGCGTCGTTGTCGTGGAACAGCGTCCCGTTCCAGTCCCACACGATGTGCGCGGCTATGTGCTTCCCCATGTTCTAGATGTATTGACCCGCAGGGTTGTTGACGCGGGTGATGGGTGGCTGGCCGCCGAGTGCGGTGTGGCTGCGGTGGTGGTTGTAGGTGTGCAGGAAGTCTGCCAGGGCCGCGGTGCGTTCGTCGTTTGAGGTGTAGAGCCGCAGGTAGGCCCATTCCTCGAGCAGGGTGCGGTTGAAGCGTTCGACCTTGCCGTTGGTCTGGGGCCGGTAGGCGCGGGTGAGCTTGCCACTCGCGCCGAGTTCGGCCAGGACGTTCTTCCAGGCCAGGCCCTTGCGGTAGGCCCAGGCGTTGTCCGTCAGCACGCGTTCGATGCGGGTGATGCCCATCTCGGCGAAGAACGCGGCCGCGCGGGTGAGGAAGGCCGCGCAGGTCGCGGCCTTCTCGTCCGGGTGGATCTCGCTGTAGGCGAGGCGGGAGTGGTCGTCGACGGCCGAGTGGATGTAGTCGTAACCCATGTTGTTGCGGGTGACGCGGCCGGCCTGGCGGCCCAGGGCCTTGTGGCCGCCGCCGTCGGGAATCCGGCCGAGTTTCTTCACGTCGATGTGGATCAGTTCGCCGGGCCGGTCGCGTTCGTAACGGCGGATCACGGTGCCGGTCGGCCGGTCGATCCAGGACAGCCGGTTCAGCCGGTGGCGGGTCAGAACGCGGTGCACGGTCGAGGCGGGCAGTCCCAGGATCGGGCCGATCCGGGCCGGCCCGAGCTTGCGGTCGGTCCGCAGCCGGCAGACGTCGGCCTCGATACTCGCCGGGGTCCGATGCGGTGTCGTCAAAGGCCTGCTGGAGCGGTCGGCCAGGCCCGCCCCGCCCTCGGCTCGCCACCGCCGGAGCCATTTATGGGCGGTCGCCCGCGAGATGCCCATCTCGGCGGCGACATGGGCGACGGGACGGCCGGACGCGACACGTTCGACCAGCAGGCGCCTGCCGTGCACGGTCAGCCGGGCATTACGGTGGGACACGAAGACCTCCGTGTGGTGCAGTCCTAGACAGCTCCACCACACCGGAGGTCTTCGCCATGATCAAGACCCGCCAGTGTCAACAACGCTCGTGATCAATACATCTAGAACGTACCCCGCGCGTCCGCCGGTCCCACGGGCGTCAGTCGCCGAGCCCCACCAGGTTGGGGATCTCCTGCGTCGCGAACCACAGGAGTTCGTGGTCCTCGGCCCCGTCGACCACGAACTGGGCGTCGTCGTCGCCCTGGTCGGCGGCGCCGAGCGCGTCCGCGGCGGCGGTGACATCGGCCTCGGCGTCGTCGGCGTCGACGTGCACGGCGGCGGCCCTGGAGAGCCGGACGGTCTCGCGCACGGACACCTCGCCGAGGGCCGTGGGGTCGAGCCCGCGGTCGGGGTCGGCGACGGCGATCTTGTCGGCGACGTCCACGGCGACGACGACCCGGCGCCGCGCGGCGTCCGGCTCGCCCGCCAGCATCCGCAGCGAGGCGAGCGCGGCCCGGTTCAGGGCGGCGTACTCCAGCTCCTCGATGTCGTCGGAGAGGTACCACTCGCGCAGCGCCGGCGTCACGGCGTAGGCGGTGAGCGGCGCGGGCCCCAGCTCGCCCGCCTTGTACGCCTCTGCGAGTCGAGGCAGGGACAGAGGTACGTACACACGCATGGGCCAGCCGCTTTCGTAGTCGACGAGATCCTCAGGATACGTGCGGGAGTCCCCCTTCGGGCTTGCGGGCCGAACGCCCCGGCCGTCATCCGGGGTCCGCCCGGTCACCCGGCCGCACCCCGCGCGGAGGGGCTCTCCGCCGCCGCTCGCCATCCTGATGGGTGAAAGCGCCCTGGGCCGCTCACCCTCCCCGAGGGACCTTGCCGCCCCGCCGCCGGCCCCCGTACAAGATCCTCACCAGAAGTTACCGACGGGTATCCGGAGGCGGCGTGCAGAAGGTCATGAACAGGCAGGGACCCCGGCGGTCGACGCGGCCGCCGACGCGCCGCGACTCCCGGCGCCCGGTCCGCGTCGCACCCCAGCCACCGCCGCACCCCACCGAGCTCTTCACGGACCGACTCCTCCTGGTCCTGACCGGCCACAAGCCCCTGCACTGGTTCGCCCGGCACGCGACCGGCCACGGCTTCGAGGACCTGCTGTGGCTCCTCGACCACCGCCCGCTGCCCCGCACGGGCCCTCAGCCCACGATCCACGACATCGGCCGCT
Organism: Streptomyces sp. Q6; assembly: GCF_036967205.1. Taxonomy (NCBI): domain Bacteria; kingdom Bacillati; phylum Actinomycetota; class Actinomycetes; order Kitasatosporales; family Streptomycetaceae; genus Streptomyces; species Streptomyces citrinus. The sequence continues at coordinate 5,119,908 of NZ_CP146022.1, read as the reverse complement.
TCGAACCGGACCCCGGCGTCTACGAGGTCTTCGCCCGGATCTCGGTGGGCCCGCGCCTGCACGCCCTGGCGTTCCGCATGGCCCGCGCGGAGGACCGCCGCTGGCGCTGCACGGCGGTGGAACTGGGCGGCCGCCCTCCGCGGGACAGCGACGAGTAGCGCGCCGTCAGCGCGCCAGCCGTCCGTCGAGCCAGGCGTTCACCTGGTCCAGAGCGGTCACCGGCAGCGAGCGATGATCCACGCCCGCGTACGGCGTGTACGTCACACGCGTACCGGCCGCCGCCAGTGCCGCCGCCGTCTCGCGGGCCGTGACGGGCGGCACCGTCGTGTCGGCGGTGCCCTGCACGATCGGCACCGGCTCGCGGTAGCGGGTGATGGGCGGCTCGGCGTGCTCGACCAGCAGCCGCGTCATCTCCGGGGCGCCGTTACGCGGCGTGCCGTACGTGAAGTCAGTGTTCTTGAGCCCTTCGCCCGCCGTGAACAGCGCCGCGCCCCCTGCGAGTGCCCGTACACCGCCCAGCGGCGGCCCGCCTCGCCAGGTAGGCGTGCTCGCCGTCCGTGCCCAGACCCTGGTAGTCGGTGGCCGCGACCGCGTACCCACGGGCGAGCCAGCTGTCGAACATCACAAGAAGGCCGGGCACCACAAGAAAGGGCCGGGCACACCGTGCCCGGCCCTTCCTCAGCGCTGCGTCACTTCTTGCGACGGCGCCCCTTCTGCTGCTTGCGCCGCTCGGCCCGGGTCAGGCCGTCGGCCTCGGAGCGCGTCGGACCGTCCTCGGTCAGGAAGTCACCCTCGTCGACACCGCCCTCGGCGTTCGGCGCCTGGAAGTGCAGGCGGTCCGGACGCTGCGGGGCGTCGAGGCCCTTGGCGCGGATCTCCGGACGGGACGCCCCGGCCTGCGCCGGCACGGTGTCCTCGGCCTTGTCCAGGGACGTGGCGGGCGCGGCGTCCTCCACCGGCACCTCCTCGACCTGCTGCTCGACCTGGACCTCCAGGTTGAACAGGTAGCCGACGGACTCCTCCTTGATGCCCTCCATCATGGCGGTGAACATGTCGAAGCCCTCGCGCTGGTACTCGACCAGCGGGTCCTTCTGCGCCATGGCCCGCAGGCCGATGCCCTCCTGGAGGTAGTCCATCTCGTAGAGGTGCTCACGCCACTTGCGGTCGAGCACGGAGAGCACCACGCGACGCTCCAGCTCGCGCATGATCTCGGACCCGAGCTGCTCCTCGCGCTCCTCGTACTGCGCGTGGATGTCGTCCTTGACGGCCTCGGCGATGAACTCGGCGGTGAGCCCGGCACGGTCGCCGGCCTCCTCCTCCAGCTCCTCCACGGTCACCTTGATCGGGTAGAGCTGCTTGAAGGCGCCCCACAGCCGGTCGAGGTCCCACTCCTCGGCGAAGCCCTCGGCGGTCTCGGCGCCGATGTACTCGTCGATGGTGTCGTCCATGAAGTGCTGCACCTGCTCGTGCAGGTCCTCGCCCTCCAGGACGCGGCGGCGCTCGCCGTAGATGACCTCACGCTGGCGGTTCAGGACCTCGTCGTACTTCAGGACGTTCTTACGCGTCTCGAAGTTCTGCTGCTCGACCTGCGACTGGGCGGAGGCGATGGCGCGGGTCACCATCTTGTTCTCGATCGGGACGTCGTCCGGCACGTTGGCCATCGACATCACGCGCTCGACCATCTGCGCCTTGAAGAGCCGCATCAGGTCGTCGCCGAGCGACAGGTAGAAGCGCGACTCACCGGGGTCGCCCTGACGGCCGGAACGACCGCGCAGCTGGTTGTCGATACGCCGCGACTCGTGCCGCTCCGTACCGAGGACGTAGAGGCCGCCGAGCTCCTTGACCTCTTCGAACTCGTCCTTGACGGCCTGCTCCGCCTTCGCCAGGGCGGCGGGAAGGGCCGCGGCCCACTCCTCGACGTGCTCGACCGGGTCGAGCCCGGCCTGGCGCAGCTCGGCCTCGGCGAGGTCGTCCGGGTTGCCGCCGAGCTTGATGTCGGTACCACGGCCGGCCATGTTCGTGGCGACGGTGACGGCGCCCTTGCGGCCGGCCTGCGCGACGATCGTCGCCTCACGGTCGTGCTGCTTCGCGTTCAGCACCTCGTGCTGGACACCGCGCTTGGAGAGCTGCTGCGAGAGGTACTCGGACTTCTCGACCGAGGTGGTGCCGACCAGGATCGGCTGGCCCTTCTCGTGCTTCTCCGCGATGTCGTCGACGACCGCGTCGAACTTGGCGACCTCGGTGCGGTAGATCAGGTCGGGCTGGTCCTTGCGGACCATCGGCTTGTTGGTCGGGATCGGGACGACACCGAGCTTGTAGATCTGGTGGAACTCGGCGGCCTCGGTCATCGCCGTACCGGTCATGCCGGACAGCTTGTCGTAGAGGCGGAAGAAGTTCTGAAGGGTGATGGTGGCCAGGGTCTGGTTCTCGTCCTTGATGTCCACCCCTTCCTTCGCCTCGATCGCCTGGTGCATGCCCTCGTTGTAGCGGCGACCGGCGAGGATACGGCCGGTGTGCTCGTCGACGATCATGACTTCGCCGTCGATGACGACGTAGTCCTTGTCCTTCTTGAAGAGTTCCTTGGCCTTGATGGCGTTGTTCAGGTAACCCACGAGCGGCGTGTTCACCGACTCGTACAGGTTGTCGATGCCCAGCCAGTCCTCGACCTTGGCGACGCCCGACTCGTGGATGGCGACGGTGCGCTTCTTCTCGTCGACCTCGTAGTCGCCGGTCTCCTCGATGCCCTTCATGGTGTTGCCCGCCTCGCCCTTCTTGAGGCGGGTGACCAACTTGGCGAAGTCGCCGTACCACTTGGTGGCCTGGTCGGCGGGGCCGGAGATGATCAGCGGCGTACGGGCCTCGTCGACGAGGATGGAGTCGACCTCGTCGACCACCGCGAAGTTGTGGCCGCGCTGGACGAGCTCGTCCTGGGACCACGCCATGTTGTCGCGCAGGTAGTCGAAGCCGAACTCGTTGTTCGTGCCGTACGTGATGTCGCAGTTGTACTGCTCGCGGCGCTGAGCCGGCGTCATGTTCGCCAGGATGCAGCCCACGGTGAGGCCCAGGAACTTGTGGACGCGGCCCATCATCTCGGAGTCGCGCTCGGCCAGGTAGTCGTTCACCGTGATCAGGTGGACGCCCTTGCCGGACAGCGCGTTCAGGTATGTCGGCAGCGTGCCGACGAGGGTCTTGCCCTCACCGGTCTTCATCTCCGCCACATAGCCGAGGTGGAGGGCGGCGCCACCCATCAGCTGCACGTCGTAGGGCCGCTGGCCCAGCACGCGGCGAGCCGCCTCGCGAACGGTGGCGAACGCCTCGGGAAGCAGGTCGTCGAGGCTCTCGCCGTCCTCGTAACGCTGCTTGTACTCGTCCGTAAGCGCGCGCAGCTCGGCGTCGGAGAGGCTCTCGAAGTCCTCTTCGATGGAGTTGACCTGGTCCGCGATGCGGTGCAGCTTGCGCAGGATCTTGCCTTCGCCTGCACGCATGATCTTCTGGAGGACGGACACGCGGTTGGTCTCCTTGCCGGTCGGGCCTGGCACGGTCGGTTACTCGGGCGACAGCCGGAGCAACGGCCATCGTATGCGAGGACCCCGCCGCGCCGGGAGGTCTGCCATGAGGTCCAACGGCCGGGGCCCGCGGAAGGTGCCGGTATGGGCCACGAAAAGTGATGGCGCCCCCGCCCGTACCCGAGCAGAATCGGGCAATGGACCCCGTGACGCTGACCACCGGCCGCCTGAAACTGCGCACGTTCGCGCCCACCGACATCGACGAGGTGTGCGCCGCGGTCCAGGATCCCGAGATCCAGCGCTGGGTCCCGGTCCCTTCGCCGTACGCGCGCGAGGACGCCGAGTACTTCGTGCACCGGGTCGTCACGGACGGCTGGCGCACCGACGCCGAGTACACCTTCGCGATACGCGCCGAGGAGGACGGCCCGATCCTGGGCGCGATCTCCCTGCACCACCCGCGCGTGGGCACGTGGGAGGTCGGCTTCTGGGCGGCCAAGGAGCACCGCGGCCGCGGCTACGTGACGGAGGCGGTCCTGGAGCTGGCCCGCTGGGCGTTCACCGACCTCGCCTGTACGCGCCTGGAGTGGCGGGCCGAAGTGGGGAACACGGGCTCGCGCACGGTCGCCGAGAAGGCCGGCTTCACCGTCGAGGGCGTCCTGCGCTCGGGCCTCCTGAACAAGGGCGTGCTCCGCGACTGCTGGATCGGCGCCCTGCTCCCGTCGGACCTGGGTCTGCCGTGCCCGCTCCCGTACCTGCCGGCGCCCGCCTGACCGCTCCCCCGCGCCGACCCGGTCGCCCGTGAACGTTCTTGATCGTTCCGAGGAGGATTGTCAGTGTCGCCGCCTAGGGTTCGACCCATGACGACGACCTCGCCGCGTCCCGCCACCACCGTCGCCCTGTCCGCCGACGAAGCCCGCCGTATCGCGCTGCGCGCCCAGGGCTTCCTCGGCGCCCCGGACCGCAGATCCGGGGTGCGCGGCGTCCTGCGCCACCTCGGCGCGGTCCAGCTCGACACGATCTCGGTCCTGGCCCGCTCGCACGAGCTGATCCCGTACGCGCGCCTGGGCGCCGTGGGCCGCAAGAAGGTCGAGGCGGCGTACTGGACGGAGGGTCACGCCTTCGAGTACTGGTCGCATGCGGCCTGCATCCTGCCCGTCGAGGAATGGCCGCACTTCGCGTTCCGGCGCCGCGCCTACCGCACGCGCCCGCACTGGCACCACCACCTTCCCGACGGCGCCTACGAGCAGGTCATCAAGCAGCTGCGCGCCGAAGGCCCGCTCACCGCCACGGAGTTGGGCGGCGCGAAGAACAAGGGCGAGTGGTGGGACTGGTCCGACTCGAAGATCGCCGTCGAGCGCGCGCTGATGTACGGGGACGTGGTGTGCGTGGAGCGCCGCTCCTGGAAGCGGGTCTACGACCTGGCGGAGCGCGCGATCCCGTCCGCCCTGCTCCACGACGACCTGGACGACGCGGAGTGCGTGCGCCGTCTGGTCCTCCAGGCGGGCCAGGCGCTGGGGGTCGGCACCCGCTCGGACATCGCCGACTACCACCGCCTCAAGAGCGAGCAGTTCGACGCGGTGATCGAGGACACCGGCCTGGTCCCGGTGACGGTGGAGGGCTGGGGCGCCAAGCCCGCGGAGAGGAGGGGCGGCGCGAAGCGCCTCACCGGAAGGGCGGCGGCGGGAGACGGGTGGGCGGACCCGGCGGCGCTGGAGTCGGCCCCGCGCGGCCGCCACCGTACGACGCTCCTGTCGCCGTTCGACTCCCTGGTCTGGGAGCGGGCGCGCACGGAGCGGATCTTCGGCTTCACGCACCGCCTGGAGGCGTACGTCCCCAAGCCGAAGCGGATCCACGGCTACTTCGCGATGCCGGTCCTGGCGGGCGGCCGCCTGGTGGGCCGCGTGGACCCGGCCCGCGAGGGCACCACGCTCGTCGCCAAGCAGGTGTCTTTGGACGGCCCGAAGGCCGTACCGGCGGTGGCCCAGGCGCTGGTGGAGGCGGCGAGCTGGGTGGGCTGCGACAGCGTGCGCGTGGAGCGCATGGAGCCCGCGGCCCTGAAGCCGGCGCTGATCAGGGCGCTCGGCTAGCGGATCTCGAGGATCTTCTCGCGCATCGCGTAGACCACGGCTTCCATCCGGGAGTGCAGCTGCAACTTCTCCAGGATGTTGCGCACGTGGTTCTTCACGGTGTTCTCGGAAATGAACAACTCCTTGGCGATGTCCCGGTTGTTCATTCCGGTGGCGACGAGCTTGAGGACCTCCAGCTCCCGGTCGGTCAGCCGGGGCGCGGGCACGAGCCGGCGCTCGTCGGTGCGCTGGATCATCGACTTGAATTCCGTCAGCAGCTTGGACGCCATGGACGGGCTGATCTGCGACTGCCCGTCGGCGACGGCCCGAATCGCCGTGGCGACCTCGTCGGTCGAGATCTCCTTGAGGAGATATCCCGTGGCGCCCGCCTTGATCGCGTCGTAGAGGTCCGCTTCCTCGTCGCTGATCGTCAGCATGATGATTTTGGCGCTGGGTGCCACCTCCTTGATGGAGGTGCACGCCTCGATGCCGCCCCGCTTGGGCATCCGTACGTCCATGAGGACGATGTCCGGCAGCAGGTCGGCCGCCTTGTCCACCGCCTCCGCGCCGTCGCCCGCCTCACCGACGACCTGGATGTCCTCCTCGGCCGCGAGGACGATCTCCAGGCCTCGCCGGAACAGGGCGTGGTCGTCCACGACCAGGACCCGGATGGGCTCCTTGCGCGAGGAGCCCGCGTCCGGCGCCGGTCCCGCGACGCCGCCGTCGGCAGCGCCGACGTCCTCGCCCCGCATCGGTCCGAAGCTGTCCGCCATCGTTCCTCCCCCTGAAGGCCGTGGCCCGTCTTCCTGTGCCGGGCCAACCCGAGGCGCCAGCACACCGGTTGACCCGGCGTGGCCATGATTTCATGCCGCGGCGTGCGCGCGCGGACGGTGCGGTTCACCGGGGGGTCGCACGAGGGTGCCCCCGGGGGCGCACGCGCACTCCAGGGGCACCGGATGAGTAGGTTTTCGGACAGCCTCGGTTCCGCGGCCGTCCGGCCGGCTCAGCCGCCGATGGCATCGCCCGCGTCGGCGCCGTGCGCCTCGGTCACCATGGGGTCGGTGCTGAGGTGGATGACGCCGTAGTCGTAGGCGTGACGACGGTAGACGACGCTGGGTTCCTTGGTCTCGGAGTCGACGAACAGATAGAAGTCGTGCCCGACCAGCTCCATCTCGTAGAGCGCCTGGTCGAGCGACATGGGTGCCGCCACGTGGGTCTTCTCGCGGACGACGAGCGGGCCCTCGCCCTGGACCTCGAGCGGTCCCACCTTGGTGGTCGGTACGCCGTCGGTCTCGGACTCGTCCCTGGCGATCGAGCCGTCCCCGTTCAGCCGGGCGGCGTCCGGGACGCGCTCGGCGACCTCGGCGGCCGAGATGCGCTTCGCGCCGCGCCGCGTGGACCGCTTGCTGTGCTCCTTGCGCAGACGCGCGTCCAGCTTTTCCGTGGCCAGGTCGAGCGCCGCGTACGGGTCGTTCGCAGCGGCTTCCGCCCGGATCACGGGGCCGCGCGTGCGCAGCGTGATCTCCACGCGGTCGCACCGGTCGGCCTGCCGGGGGTTGGGCTCCTTGGACACCTCGACGTCGAGGCTGATCACCTTGCCGTCGAGCTTCTGGATCTTCTCCAGGTTCAGCTTCTCGGCCACGTGCTTGCGGAACCGCTCCGGTACCTCGGTCTTGCGGCCCTTGACGACGATGTCCACGCAGAACTCCGTTCCCGGATAGCTCCGCTCCTATGGCGGAGCATCTCCCTCTTGCACCAGGCTCCGGCCACTTCCGGAGCCTCGGACTCGGTGACTTCCACCTCCTCCTCCCCCGTGGACAAGATCTCCACCCCATCGCGTCGGATGATTGCGAAAATCTCTGTGCAAACCCACGGCGCGGCATTCCGATATGCGAGGTGCAGCACCCGGTTTTCACGCCGAGTTCCTCACAACCGAACATATCTCGCCCGGACGGATGTCGTCACCCTCTACCGCCGTGTACCTCCATTCAGGTGAATGAATCCTCTCGCTACCTGCAACGAAGCAGATACCCGGTCAGTTCCGGTTTATTTCGAAAGAATCCGGAGATCCGGCGACTACAGCCGCTTGCACAGTGACCGGCCCCGGCATTTCGGGGCCCACTGCGGAGTGCGCTGACTCCATCCTTCCCGCCCTTCTGCCCGTTCGCGAACTGTCGGCCGCGACGCGCAGGGCGCGCGCCGCCTCCGCCAGGGACGCGCCGGTCGTCATGAGGTCGTCGACCAGCGTGATTCGGCCAACTTCGGCGAGCAGCCCAGATCCACCGCCCACCACCTCCATCGCACCCGTCACGTTCGCCATCCGCTGCCGGGCGTCGAGCCCCGACTGGTCCGCCACGGGGCGCCGCTGGCGCAGCACGGCGAGCACCCTGACCGGCACGCCCGCCCGGCGCAGCTCGGCGGCCGCCGCGTACGCGATCCGCCGCGTCGGATCGTGCCCGCGCGCCCGCACCGCACGCGGCGAGGACGGCACGGGGACGAGCGCCACGGAGCCCGCACCGCCGGGTATCCGCAGCCCTTCACGCACCGCTGAGGCGAGCGCCGCGCCGAGCGGCCCGGAGAGCCCCAGCGCGCCCCGCTCCTTGTGGGCGAGGAGCACGGCCCGCACCGCGTCCCGGTAGGGCGCCGCCGCGTGCACGACGGGCAGCCCCGGCGGCTCGGGCCGCGGCCGCACCCGGCTCGCCGCAGCGCCGAGCAACGCCGCTGAGCACCGCGCACACAGCGTCGTACGCGACCTGCCGCAGCCTGCGCACTGGGCCGGCAGCACCAGGTCGGAGAGGTCCTGCCACCACCCCCGCATACCGAACACTGTGCCAACACGCGCGCCGCGAGACCACCCCTGTGGACAACGCCCTGTGGACAACACGGCTTCAGCGGGGACGGGTTGCACTCGTGTGAGTGACGGGACGACCGTCGAAGCTGAATTCCTGGCGGGGCGTCACCCCGAACGAAGCGGGGCGCCATCGCAAGCAGAAGGGGCGCCACCCGAGACGGAGCGGGGCGCTCCCCAGAACGAAACGGGACGCCACCCCGGACAGAACACGGCGCCACCCCGAACACCCCGCAGCACCCCAGGCAGACCGGGCAGACCGGGCAAGGGCGTCCCCCCGGGACCGACCGGACGACACCCCCGTCCGACCGGACGTCGTCACCCCGGATAGATCGGCGCCGTCCCGTCCTTCACCACCGGCTGCCACGCCGTCCCCGACGGCAGCCGCACGACACCGTCGTCGGAGTGCGCGAGCAGCGGCAGTCCGTCGTCCGCGGACGCGGCGATCTCGCTGACCCGCGTCAGCCCCGGCAGCGCCTGTCCCGTGGCCGCCGAGCCGTCGCACGGCACGTACTGGATCTGCTGGAGCCCGCCGGCCGCCCGGCCGACCACCACGAGCCGGCTGCCGCCCGCCCACGACACGGCCGTGACCTCGTCCATCTCCGGTGCCGCGGGCCGCAGTTCGTGCACCGAGACCTCGGTCCCGCCGCTCGCGTCGCGCTCCCGCTCCACCCGGCCGATACGCAGCTTGGTCTTGCCCTTCTCCGTCACGAGCAGGGCGACGCGCGCCCCGTCGGCGGACATCTTCACCGACTCGATGCGCGAGGTGCCGTCGAGCCCGTCGACCCGGACCTCCTGCATCTGGTCGGCACGGCCCTCGCCGAACATCAGCAGCCGCGGATTCTTCTTGTCGCGGTCGGCCACCCACAGATCGCCGCGCCCGTCCCAACTGGGCGTCGTCAGGCCGTCCGCCTCCGACCTGGAGTGGCTGCGCACGAGCGCGTCGCCCAGCGAGGCGCCGTTGACCATCGACGCCACGTACAGCGAGCGCCCGTCGTTCGACACACCCGCCGCGCGCTCCTGATCGCGCGAGACGGCCGCGGAACGCAGCCGCTGCTCACCCTCGCCCAGCGGCCCGAGGACCTGCTCGGGGCTCCGGTCGGACGTGCTGTGCCCGGCCATCCGCACGAGCCTGCCCTTGGCGTCCAGGAGGTACTGGTCGTCGAGACGGCCCGAGGCCCGCAACGGCACGAACGCCTCCGCGTCGTCCTCGGTCAGCGCGCACATCAGCCGGCCGTCGGAACGCTTCAGCTCGATCCCGCTCACGCTCGACGACGACAAGTCGTGCAACGAGAACAGCAGCTGAGCCGCCATCTCCTTGCACTTGCTCGCCCCGGCCCTGCTGCCCGCCTCGTTCAGCGGCACCGTCAGCTTGTTCGCGTCGTCCGGGGTGAGCGAGCCGACGCCCTTCTTCAGACCCGCGTCCGAGGGGAACGCCGTCCGCACCACGGGGTTCAGCCAGTTCGTCGGCCCGGCGAGCACCTGCTTGACGGTCTCCGTCAGGGGGTCGGTCCACTGCCGTACGAACACGGGGTCGGCGACCAGGCGCTTCTCGGACCCCGCCTCGCCGGAACCCGAATCCACCGCGTAGTAGTACTTGTTGACGGACTGGTAGATCCGCTGGAAGTCGGACTGACCGAGGATCACCCCCTTCGGCAGGGAGTCGATCCGCCACTGCTTGCCCTTGGAGGTCTCCACCCGACTCAGGTGCAGATTCCCCTCGTACGGCCGGCTCTCCGGCATGTACGCCTGCTTCGTGTCGACCGTGGCGATCTGGCGGCCCGTCAGCTGGTAGAGGCGCCCCTCGTCCCCGGTGCCGGCCCGGCCGATCGGACGCCTGCTGGGGCCGTCGTCGAGCACGGTGGTCCGCTGCATCGGGTCCCAGCTCTTCGCCGCCTTCGGCGTCAGATACTTACGAGCCATCGCATACGAAGGGTCGTCGCTGGTCAGCGCCTCGATGAAGCCGTCCACGATGGCCTCGGGCCCCGCGTCGTCCTGAGGTGGCAGGGCGAAGACGCGGACCTGCGAGTCCGGGCGCTGCGACGCCTCGACCGACTCCAGTCCGCCGCCGTCCGGCATCGACGCACACCCGGCGAGAACGATCACCCCGCACCCGGCCAGCGCGCCGCCCCGTATCCCGCGCCGCCGCCGCGGCACCCGCTGCTCACCCACGCCCGTCACGCTCCCTGTCCTCGTCGCCGCGCTCCTGCGGCTCGGCCGGTTGCCGGGGCACACCGGTCGCGCCACCGCGGGACACCACGCGCGCGCCGCTGCCCGGCAGCGCCGTGGGATCCGCGGGCACCGACGACTGCGCGAACCGCGACGCCATGGGGGCCTTCGCGGACACCGGCGGCGCCTGCGAGGGCACCGTCGCGAGCTTCGAACCGTCCGCGCCGGGCAGCCCCGCGTCACCGAGCCCGCGGTTGCGCCGCGAATCCTCCGGCTCCAGCGGTATGGGCGAGCCGCGCAGCGGCTCGTCCGCCGTCCTCGGCAAGGTCAGCCGGAACTGCGAACCGCCGCCCGGCTCCCCCACGCCTGCAACCAGCCGCCGTGCAGCCGCGCGTCCTCCAGGGCGATGGACAGCCCCAGGCCGGTGCCGCCCGTCGTCCGCGCGCGGGCCGGGTCGGCCCGCCAGAAGCGGCTGAACACACGGGTCGCCTCGCCGGGCTTGAGCCCGACTCCGTAGTCGCGCACCGCGACGGCGACCGCGCCACCGGCGGCGGCGAGCCGCACCACGACGTCCCTGCCCTCACCGTGCTCCACGGCGTTCACGACCAGGTTGCGCAGGACGCGCTCCACGCGCCGCGCGTCCGCCTCGGCGACCACCGGCTGCTCGTCGCCGACGATCCGGACGTGCGTCTGCTTGCGCTCGGCGAGCGGCGCCGCGCCACCGACGACCCGCCGCACGACCTCCCGCAGATCTATCGGCTCGGCCTCCAGAGCCGCCGCACCGGCGTCGAACCGGCTGATCTCCAGCAGGTCGGCGAGCAGCGACTCGAACCGGTCCAGCTGATCGGCGAGCAGCTCGGCCGACCGCGCGGTCACCGGATCGAAGTCGCCCCGCGCCTCATGGATGACATCGGCGGCCATCCGTACGGTCGTCAGCGGCGTCCGCAGCTCATGGCTCACGTCGGAGACGAAGCGCCGCTGCATCCGCGACAGATCCTCCAACTGCTGGATCTTCAGATGCAGGTTCTGCGCCATCTTGTTGAAGGCCTCACCGAGCCGGGCGATGTCGTCCTCGCCGGTGACCTTCATACGTTCCTGGAGACGGCCCGCGGAGAGCCGCTCGGCCACCCCGGCCGCCATCCGCACCGGCGTCACCACCTGCCGTACGACGAGCCAGGCGATGGCACCGAGCAGCACGACCACGAACAGGCCGGCCGTCGCGAGGGTCCCCTTGACCAGCCCCAGCGACTTCTCCTCCTGCGTGAGCGGGAAGAGGTAGTAGAGCTGGTAGGGCTGACCCTGCGGGTCGTTCAGCCGCTTGCCGATGGCCAGGCCCGGCTGCGACTCCCTGCCGCCGTCGTAGATGATCCGCGTGTACTCCTGGGACGCGCCCGTGCGCTCGTCGACCCGCTCACGCAGCTCGTCGGGCACGCTCCGGTCCGGCTCCACGTACCCCGAACCGCGCAGCGCCCGCCCGTTCCCGCTGTCCGGGTCGCTGGAGCTGAGGGTGACGACGGCGAACGCGCCGTTGCCACCGCTGGACAGCTGCGTGACCAGGTCGCTCATCCAGGTGTTCGAGTTCTGAGTGATGCGGCTGTCACGGGCCGCGCCGGACCGCATCTCGGCGGCCTGCGCGTCCGCCTTGTCCTTGGCCGCGCGGAATCCGCCCTCGGCCTGGCTCTGCGACGCCCTGGCCTTCGCGTCCAGCAGCCCGTTCCGTACCGAGCCGATGACGACGATGCCGAGCAGCAGCACGACCCCGAGCGACATCAGCAGCGTCGTGACGACCACCTTCAACTGGATGTTGCGCCGCCACAGCCGCATCGCCGGCAGCAGCGGACGCCGCACCCAACGGGTGAACAGACGCAGCACCGGGCTGCCGTTCATCCCGCCCTTGAGCAGCAGACCTCCGTCCACGGCCCGACGCAGCCAGGAGCTGCGACCGGCCGTGGGAGCGGCCGCCGGTCCCACAGGCCGCTCCGTGCGGGACCCCGGCTTCCCGGGCGCCGAAGCGGCACTGTCACGGGACACGTCAGCTCGGTCCTGCCTTGTAACCGACTCCACGGACGGTCACCACGATCTCCGGCCGCTCGGGATCCTTCTCGACCTTCGAACGCAGCCGCTGCACATGCACGTTGACGAGACGGGTGTCCGCCGCGTGCCGGTAGCCCCAGACCTGCTCCAGGAGCACCTCACGCGTGAACACCTGCCACGGCTTGCGCGCGAGCGCGACCAGCAGGTCGAACTCCAACGGCGTCAGCGCGATCGACTGCCCGTCCCGCTTCACCGAGTGCCCGGCCACATCGATGACCAGATCGCCGATGGCGAGCTGCTCCGGCGCGGGCTCCTCGGACCTCCGGAGCCGCGCCCGGATCCGGGCCACCAGCTCCTTCGGCTTGAACGGCTTGACGATGTAGTCGTCCGCGCCCGATTCCAGGCCGACGACGACATCGACGGTGTCGCTCTTGGCCGTGAGCATCACGATCGGGACCCCGGACTCCGCCCTGATCAGGCGGCACACCTCAATACCGTCCCTACCGGGAAGCATCAGGTCCAGGAGCACCAGATCGGGCTTGGTCTCACGGAAAGCGGCCAGCGCCTTGTCGCCGTCAGCTACGAACGACGGCTCAAAACCTTCACCACGCAGCACAATGCCGAGCATCTCGGCCAGTGCGGTGTCGTCGTCGACGACAAGGACTCGTCCCTTCATGGACCACATCATCCCATTAGCTCATCGTTGTCTGGCGTGACCTGTCACACAGCTCACTCAGGGCCTCAGCTGTCACAGGCGCCACTACGCCCCACTCTGTGACGATTGCCGTCACCAACTCCGGCGGCGTCACGTCGAACGCAGGGTTGTACGCCTGCGTCCCCAGCGGTGCCACCGGGATCCCGCCTCCCGCCTCCACTCCGGCCAGCGGCGCCTGCGGCGCCGTGACCTCCGTCACTTCATGTCCTGGCCGCTGCTCCACCTCGATGGACCCACCGTCGGGAGTCTCCAGGTCCACCGTCGTCAGCGGCGCCACCACGATGAACGGCACATGGTGATATCGCGCCAGAACCGCGAGCGGATAGCTCCCCACCTTGTTCGCGACCGAACCGTCGGCGGCGATCCGGTCCGCCCCGATGAGCACAGCATCCACCTCACCGGCCGCGAACAGCGAACCGGCGGCGCTGTCCGTGAGCAGTGTGTACGACATCCCGTGCCGCGCGGCCTCGTACGCGGTCAGCCGAGCACCCTGCAACAGCGGACGGGTCTCGTCCACCCACAGCCGGTTCAACCGCCCGACCCGGTGCGCGGCGAGCGCCACCGCGAACGCCGTGCCCTCACCCCCGGAGACCAGCGCCCCCGTGTTGCAGTGCGTCAGGATGCGGTGCGTCCCCCCGGTCAGCAGCTCGTCGAGCAGTTGGAGCCCGTGTGCCGCCATCCGGGAGCTGCCCTCGGCATCCTCCTGGTGCAGCGCCCGCGCGGCGGCCAGCGCGGCCGCCGCGGCCCGCTCCTGGCCCGACTGCGCCCCGCCCGCCCCGTTCCCGAACGCGGACCGGTACGCCTGCTGCGCCCGGCGCACCCCGTACGCCAGATTGACCGCGGTGGGCCGCGCGTCCGCCAACGCGTCCGCCGCTTCCTCCACGTCGAAGCCGCGGGCGGCCGCCAGCGCCACCCCGTACGCCCCGGCGATGCCGAGCAGCGGAGCTCCGCGCACGGCCAGGGAACGGATCGCCTGCACCAGGGCCTGCGGATCGGTGCAGACCAGCTCGACCTCCTCGGCCGGCAGCCGCGTCTGGTCGAGCAACACCAGAACGGGACCTTCCGCCGGTTCCTCCCAGCGGAGCGCCGGTATGTCGTGGGCCGTGGCCTGTATGTCCTCGCTGAGCCGAATGTCCTCGCCGGATTGCGCGTACTGATCAGCCATCCGTCCAGTCTGCCCCGTAGGAGGCCGACAATTGAAGGTGTCCAGCCACTACCGGGCCAGGTCACCCCGCGCCCACCCCATGGCACGATGGCAGCCAACCGGCCGCCGCGACCGCGGGCGGGCACCTTGAAGGAGCGACGATGAACGACACTCCGGGCTGGGCATCGCCCGGATCTGCCCCCTCCGACGGCCCCGGCGACAAGCGCCCGGACGGCCAGAGCCCGAGCGGCGACGCTCAGGGCAGCGGCCCGCAGGACGCCGCAGGCCAGGGACCCCAGTGGTCCAAGGAGCAGCCGCCGCCCGCCCAGTGGTCCGCCCCTCCGGCCCGCCGCCCGGCTCCGGCCAGGCCCCGCCGCCGCCCCCACCGCCCGGCCCGGGCTGGGGCGCGGGCCCCGGCGGCTACGGGAACGGCCCCGGCGCCCCCGGCGGCTACCCCGGCTGGGGTGGCTGGCAGGGCAGGCCCCTGGCCGCCAAACCCGGCGTCATCCCGCTGCGCCCCCTCGGCGTCGGCGAGATCCTCGACGGCGCGGTGTCGACCATGCGCACCTACTGGCGCACCGTTCTCGGCATCTCGCTCACCGTCGCCGTGGTCACCCAGCTCCTGACGGTTCTCCTCCAGGGCTTCCTCTTCAACGACTCCGCGACCACCGACGCGCTCGACAACCCCGACGCCACCACCAGCGAGATCTTCCGCGCCATGGGCGAGATCCTCGTCGGCACCGGCGTCGTCCTGGTGGTCACGCTGCTCGGCACCATCGTCGCCACGGCCCTGCTCACGACGGTCACCAGCCGCGCCGTGCTCGGCAAGGACGTCACGATCGGCGAAGCCTGGCGCGACGCCCGCCCGCAGCTCCTCAAACTGCTCGGCCTGACCCTGCTGCTGCCGCTGATCGCCGCCCTCATCGTCCTCGTGGGCACCGCCCCCGGCATCATCGTCGCCCTTCTCGGCTCCTCCGAAGCGGGCGTCGCGCTCGCGGTCATCGGCGGCATCGCCGGCTTCCTCGTCGCGGTCTGGATGATCATCCGCCTCTCGCTGGCCTCGCCCGCGCTGATGCTGGAGAAGCAGACCGTCCGTAAGGCGATGGGCCGCTCCATGAAGCTCGTACGCGGCTCCTGGTGGCGGGTCTTCGGCATCCAGATCCTGGCGTCCCTCATCGCCGGCATCGTCTCGGAGATCATCCTCATACCGTTCACCGCCATCGCCGGCGTGGTCAGCGGCGACGGCATCGGCAGCCTCCTCGACACCAACGGCACCGTCGGCTGGACCTTCCTGATCATCACCGGCATCGGCGCCGTGATCGGCTCGACCCTCACCTTCCCGATCACCGCGGGCGTCACCGTGCTGCTCTACATCGACCAGCGCATCCGCCGCGAAGCCCTCGACCTCGAACTCGCCCGCGCCGCGGGCCTGCCGGGCTACGACGGCACCCCCGGCGCCACCCCGGGGAGCTGATGCGGTGAGCACGCCAGGGGGAGTGCTCAGGGCGGGATCCTGGCTGACGCGGGCCGGCGGCGACGAGCCACCGGTGACGCTTCCGCGCGATCCCGCCCGCGAGGCGGCCGAACACGAACTGTCCAAGCCCGCGTACCACGAGAACGACCCGAGCTGGTTCATGCGCGCCCTGAACAAGTTCTGGGAGTGGATCGACCGCCTGTTCTCCGCCGCGTCCGGTGCCGCCCCGGGCGGCACCGTCGGCCTGATCGTCATCGTGCTGGCCGTCATCGCCGTGGGTGCCGCCTTCTGGTGGCGCCTGGGCACCCCCCGCCGCTCCCCCACCTCCACCGCGCCACTCTTCGACGACCGCCCGCGCAGCGCCGCCGAACATCGCGCGGCCGCCGAGTCCCACGCCGCCCAGGGCCACTGGAACCAGGCCGTCCAGGAACGGATGCGCGCCCTGGTCCGCTCCCTGGAGGAACGCGCCCTCCTCGACCCGCGCCCCGGCCGCACCGCCCACGAGGCGGCCGCCGAAGCCGCCCGCCCCCTCCCCGGCCACGCGGACCGACTGCGCACCGCCGCCCACGACTTCGACGACGTCACATACGGCGGCCGCACCGCGACCCCGGAGACGTACCAGCGCCTGACCGCCCTGGACACCGAGGTGGAGCGCACCTCCCCGTCCCTCGCAGCCGCCCCGGGAGCGCCCCGGTGACCGAGCCCCGCACCCCGCACCCCGCGCACCACCCGGACCACGAGCCGGACCGAAGCGGCCCACCAGCCGCCGCGACCACGCTCACCGCACCCCCACCGCCACCGGCCCCCGCGCCGGACGGCACCTCCACCACCCCCACGGTCCGCCAGGTCTGGACCCGCACCCGGGGCATCGCCCTCGCCCTGACGGTCCTTGTGATCGCCGCCGTCGCCATCGCGGCCGTGCGCTCCGGCGAGAAGCACGGCACCCTCGACCCGCGCTCCGCCGACCAGTACGGCAGCCGCGCCGTCGCCGAACTCCTCGCCGACCGAGGGGTGTCCACGCGCGTGGTCACCACCACGGCCGAAGCCCGCGCCGCGACCGGCCCCGACACCACCCTCCTGGTCGCCGCCCCGGGCCTGCTCACACCCCACCAGCAGGACCAGATCCAGGCCGCCACCACCGACTCCCACGGCCGCACGATCCTCGTCGCCCCCGGCGCGGCCACCGTCGAACGACTGGCCCCCGGGGTCACCACGGACGCCGCCCCCAGCGCGGGCACCACCCTCGCCCCCGACTGCGCCCTGCCCGCGGCCCGCCGCGCCGGCCCGGCCGAAACCGGCGGCGGCCACCGCTACGACACGACACTCTCCGACGCCGACTCCTGCTACCCGAGCGACGGCGCCGCCACCCTTCTGCGCCTGCCCGCCACGACCGGCCACGGCGACACCGTGATCATCGGCTCCCCCGACATCCTTCTCAACGACCGCCTCGACAAGCAGGGCAACGCCTCGCTCGCCCTTCAACTCCTCGGTACCCGCCCCCATCTGGTCTGGTACCTCCCCTCTCTCTCCGACGATGCCGCCGCCACCGACGCGGAGAACGACCGCAGCTTCGTCGACCTGATCCCCGAGGGCTGGCTCTGGGGCACGCTGCAACTCTTCATCGCCGCAGCCCTCGCCGCCCTGTGGCGCGCACGCCGCCTCGGCCCCCTGGTCCCCGAGCGCCTCCCCGTCGCGATCCGCGCCTCCGAAACCGTCGAAGGCCGCGCCCGCCTCTACCGCAAGGCGAACGCCCGCGACCGAGCGGCCACCGCCCTGCGTACCGCCACCCGCACGCGCCTCGCCCCCCTCCTCGGCGTCCCCGTCTCCCAGGCGCACTCGCCCGAGATCTTCCTCCCGGCCCTGACCCGCCGGCTCACCTCGCCCGGCCAGGACCCGCACACCCTCCTCTTCGGCCCGCCGCCGACCACCGACGCAGCGCTCATCGCACTCGCCGACCACCTCGACGCCCTCGAAAGAGAGGTACGGAATTCATGATGGACCCGACCACTGACAACGCCGGGCCCACGACGGATCCCCGCAGCTCACGGGCGTCTCTGGAGGCCCTGCGCACGGAGATCGCCAAGGCCGTGGTCGGCCAGGACTCCACCGTCACGGGCCTCGTCGTGGCCCTCCTCTGCCGCGGCCACGTCCTCCTCGAAGGCGTCCCCGGCGTAGCGAAGACCCTCCTAGTACGAGCCCTGGCCGCATCCCTCGAACTCGACACGAAGCGCGTCCAGTTCACCCCCGACCTCATGCCGAGCGACGTCACGGGCTCCCTGGTCTACGACACCCACACCTCCCGCTTCTCCTTCCAGCCGGGCCCGGCCTTCACGAACCTCCTCCTCGCGGACGAGATCAACCGCACCCCGCCCAAGACCCAGTCGTCCCTCCTCGAAGCGATGGAGGAACGCCAGATCACGGTCGACGGCACCGCGCGCCGGCTCCCGGACCCGTTCATGGTCGTCGCGACCCAGAACCCGGTCGAGTACGAGGGCACGTACCCCCTCCCCGAGGCCCAACTGGACCGCTTCCTCCTCAAGTTGAACGTCCCCCTCCCCACCCGCCAGGACGAGATCGACGTCCTGACCCGCCACGCCTCGGGCTTCAACCCCCGTGACCTCGCCGCGGCGGGCCTCCGTCCGGTGGCCACGGCGGCAGACCTCGAAGCAGCCCGCGCGGCGGTCGCGAAGACGACGCTCTCTCCCGAGATCACCGCCTACGTCGTCGACATCTGCCGCGCGACCCGCGAATCACCGTCCCTCACCCTCGGCGTCTCCCCGCGAGGCGCCACGGCTCTCCTGGCCACGGCCCGCGCCTGGGCCTGGCTGACCGGCCGCGACTACGTGACCCCGGACGACGTGAAGGCCCTGGCCCTGCCCACCCTTCGCCACCGCATCCAACTGCGCCCGGAGGCCGAGATGGAGGGGGTAACCCCCGACTCGGTCATCAACGCGATCCTCACCCACGTCCCCGTCCCCCGCTGACGAGGCCGGAGACGAGAGACCCGACATGGCCCTCACCGGACGTACGGCCCTGCTCGCCGCCCTGGGCTCCCTCCCCATCGGCATCTGGGAGCCCAGCTGGACAGGCATCCTGGCCGTCAACACCCCGCTGGCCCTGGCCTGCGCCTGCGACTTCGCCCTGGCCGCCCCCGTACGCCGGCTGGGCCTGACCCGCTCCGGCGACACCTCGGTGCGCCTCGGCGACCCGGCCGACGTCACCCTCACGATCACCAACCCGTCGCGCCGCCCCCTGCGCGCCCAGCTCCGCGACGCCTGGCCCCCCAGCACGTGGCGCCCGGGCACGGAGTACGCGTCGTCACGCCACCAGGTGACGATCCCAGCGGGTGAACGCCGCCGTGTCACGACCCGCCTCCTGCCCACCCGCAGAGGCGACCGCACGGCGGACCGCGTCACGATCCGCTCCTTCGGCCCCCTGGGCCTGTTCACCCGCCAGGGCACGCACAACGTCCCGTGGACGGTCCGCGTCCTGCCGCCCTTCCACAGCCGCAAACACCTCCCGTCCAAACTGGCCCGCCTACGTGAACTCGACGGCCGCACCAGTCTGTTGACGCGTGGCGAAGGCACGGAGTTCGACAGCCTCCGCGAGTACGTTCCCGGGGACGACACCCGCTCCATCGACTGGCGCGCGACAGCCCGCCAGTCCGCGGTGGCCGTCCGCACCTGGCGTCCGGAACGCGACCGCCACATCCTCCTGGTCCTGGACACCGGCCGCACGTCCGCAGGCCGTGTCGGCGACGCCCCGCGCCTCGACGCCTCGATGGACGCCGCCCTCCTCCTGGGCGCCCTGGCCTCCCGCGCCGGCGACCGAGTGGACCTCCTGGCCTACGACCGCCGCATCCGCGCCCTCGTCCAGGGCCGAGCAGCCGGCGAAGTCCTCCCCGCACTGGTCAACGCGATGGCCCCCCTGGAACCCGAACTCATCGAGACGGACGCCCGAGGCCTCACCACCACAGCCCTGCACACGGCCCCCCGCCGCTCCCTCATCGTCCTTCTTACGTCGCTGGACGCGGCCCCCGTCGAGGAGGGTCTGCTCCCGGTCCTCCCCCGCCTCACCAAACGCCACACAGTCATCGTGGCCTCGGTGGCGGACCCGGCGATCGAGACGATGGCGGCAGCGAGGGGCACCACAGAGGTGCTCTACAGCGCGGCGTCAGCGGCCCAGGCGAAGGCAGAACGCCTCCGCACCGCGGAACAGCTCACGCGCCACGGAGTAACGGTGGTGGACGCCACCCCCTCCAACCTCGCGCCCGCCCTCGCGGACGCCTACCTGGCACTCAAGGCTGCGGGCCGCCTATAGCCAAGGCCAGAAGGCAAAAAGGCTTTCATAAAGCCACTGCTTGCCTCCCTCTCTTGCCCCGGAACGCAGAAAAGCCCCGTGCCAGAGGCACGGGGCTTTTCCCTAAAACTTGTTCGGCGGCGTCCTACTCTCCCACAGGGTCCCCCCTGCAGTACCATCGGCGCTGTGAGGCTTAGCTTCCGGGTTCGGAATGTAACCGGGCGTTTCCCTCACGCTATGGCCACCGAAACACTATGAAACTGTCAACCGGAGTCGTGGCCTATGACTACGACGGTTGTTCATGGTTTCAGAACCAACACAGTGGACGCGAGCAACTGAGGACAAGCCCTCGGCCTATTAGTACCAGTCACCTCCACCCGTTACCGGGCTTCCAGATCTGGCCTATCAACCCAGTCGTCTACTGGGAGCCTTAACCCCTCAAAGGGGGTGGGAGTCCTCATCTTGAAGCAGGCTTCCCGCTTAGATGCTTTCAGCGGTTATCCTTTCCGAACGTAGCCAACCAGCCATGCCCTTGGCAGGACAACTGGCACACCAGAGGTTCGTCCGTCCCGGTCCTCTCGTACTAGGGACAGCCCTTCTCAAGACTCCTGCGCGCGCAGCGGATAGGGACCGAACTGTCTCACGACGTTCTAAACCCAGCTCGCGTACCGCTTTAATGGGCGAACAGCCCAACCCTTGGGACCGACTCCAGCCCCAGGATGCGACGAGCCGACATCGAGGTGCCAAACCATCCCGTCGATATGGACTCTTGGGGAAGATCAGCCTGTTATCCCCGGGGTACCTTTTATCCGTTGAGCGACGGCGCTTCCACAAGCCACCGCCGGATCACTAGTCCCGACTTTCGTCCCTGCTCGACCCGTCGGTCTCACAGTCAAGCTCCCTTGTGCACTTACACTCAACACCTGATTACCAACCAGGCTGAGGGAACCTTTGGGCGCCTCCGTTACTCTTTGGGAGGCAACCGCCCCAGTTAAACTACCCATCAGACACTGTCCCTGATCCGGATCACGGACCCAGGTTAGACATCCAGCACGACCAGAGTGGTATTTCAACGACGACTCCCCAACCACTGGCGTGGCTGGTTCAAAGTCTCCCACCTATCCTACACAAGCCGAACCGAACACCAATATCAAACTGTAGTAAAGGTCCCGGGGTCTTTCCGTCCTGCTGCGCGAAACGAGCATCTTTACTCGTAGTGCAATTTCACCGGGCCTATGGTTGAGACAGTCGAGAAGTCGTTACGCCATTCGTGCAGGTCGGAACTTACCCGACAAGGAATTTCGCTACCTTAGGATGGTTATAGTTACCACCGCCGTTTACTGGCGCTTAAGTTCTCAGCTTCGCACACCCGAAAGTGCACTAACCGGTCCCCTTAACGTTCCAGCACCGGGCAGGCGTCAGTCCGTATACATCGCCTTACGGCTTCGCACGGACCTGTGTTTTTAGTAAACAGTCGCTTCTCGCTGGTCTCTGCGGCCACCCCCAGCTCATGGAGTAAATCCAATCACCAGTGATGGCCCCCCTTCTCCCGAAGTTACGGGGGCATTTTGCCGAGTTCCTTAACCATAGTTCACCCGAACGCCTCGGTATTCTCTACCTGACCACCTGAGTCGGTTTAGGGTACGGGCCGCCATGAAACTCGCTAGAGGCTTTTCTCGACAGCATAGGATCATCCACTTCACCACAATCGGCTCGGCATCAGGTCTCACCCTCATGTGCGACGGATTTACCTATCACACGGGCTACACCCTTACCCCGGGACAACCACCGCCCGGGCTGGACTACCTTCCTGCGTCACCCCATCACTCACCTACTACCAACTTGGGCCGGCGGCTCCACCACTTTCCATTCCCCGAAGGGTCCGGAACGGCTTCACGGCCTTAGCATCACTGGATTCGATGTTTGACGCTTCACAGCGGGTACCGGAATATCAACCGGTTATCCATCGACTACGCCTGTCGGCCTCGCCTTAGGTCCCGACTTACCCTGGGCAGATCAGCTTGACCCAGGAACCCTTAGTCAATCGGCGCACACGTTTCTCACGTGTGTATCGCTACTCATGCCTGCATTCTCACTCGTGAACCGTCCACAACTCGCTTCCGCGGCTGCTTCACCCGGCACACGACGCTCCCCTACCCATCCCAGCAGGCGTTGGCCCTATATGCTGGAATGACACGACTTCGGCGGTACGCTTGAGCCCCGCTACATTGTCGGCGCGGAATCACTAGACCAGTGAGCTATTACGCACTCTTTCAAGGGTGGCTGCTTCTAAGCCAACCTCCTGGTTGTCTCTGCGACTCCACATCCTTTCCCACTTAGCGTACGCTTAGGGGCCTTAGTCGATGCTCTGGGCTGTTTCCCTCTCGACCATGGAGCTTATCCCCCACAGTCTCACTGCCGTGCTCTCACTTACCGGCATTCGGAGTTTGGCTAAGGTCAGTAACCCGGTAGGGCCCATCGCCTATCCAGTGCTCTACCTCCGGCAAGAAACACACGACGCTGCACCTAAATGCATTTCGGGGAGAACCAGCTATCACGGAGTTTGATTGGCCTTTCACCCCTAACCACAGGTCATCCCCCAGGTTTTCAACCCTGGTGGGTTCGGTCCTCCACGAAGTCTTACCTCCGCTTCAACCTGCCCATGGCTAGATCACTCCGCTTCGGGTCTTGAGCGCGCTACTGAATCGCCCTATTCGGACTCGCTTTCGCTACGGCTTCCCCACACGGGTTAACCTCGCAACACACCGCAAACTCGCAGGCTCATTCTTCAAAAGGCACGCAGTCACGACGCAAGGAACAAGTTCCTTGCGCGACGCTCCCACGGCTTGTAGGCACACGGTTTCAGGTACTATTTCACTCCGCTCCCGCGGTACTTTTCACCATTCCCTCACGGTACTATCCGCTATCGGTCACCAGGGAATATTTAGGCTTAACGGGTGGTCCCGCCAGATTCACACGGGATTTCTCGGGCCCCGTGCTACTTGGGTGTCTCTTAAACGAGCCGCTGACGTTTCGACTACGGGGTCTTACCCTCTACGCCGGACCTTTCGCATGTCCTTCGTCTACATCAACGGTTTCTGACTCGTCTCACAGCCGGCAGACTGTGACAAAGAGATCCCACAACCCCTGCATGCAACCCCTGCCGGGTCTCACACATACAAGGTTTGGCCTCATCCGGTTTCGCTCGCCACTACTCCCGGAATCACGGTTGTTTTCTCTTCCTGCGGGTACTGAGATGTTTCACTTCCCCGCGTTCCCTCCACATACCCTATGTGTTCAGGTATGGGTGACAGCCCATGACGACTGCCGGGTTTCCCCATTCGGAAACCCCCGGATCAAAGCCTGGTTGACGGCTCCCCGGGGACTATCGTGGCCTCCCACGTCCTTCATCGGTTCCTGGTGCCAAGGCATCCACCGTGCGCCCTTAAAAACTTGGCCACAGATGCTCGCGTCCACTGTGCAGTTCTCAAACAACGACCAACCACCCATCACCCCGAACCAACCGGTTCGAGTGCACTGGGGCCGGCACTGAAGGCGACCACACGGCCGTACCTTCAGACACCCAACAGCGTGCCCGACACCCTCGCCTGATCTTTTCGCTTTCCACGCCGAAGCAGTACTTACGACCAGAGCAGGTCAAGTGTGCCGAATAATCAACGTTCCACCCATGAGCAACCACCGTCGAACGTTTGCCGACGTAGTGGCCTCTGACCGAGCGAACTCGGTAAGAAGTGCTCCTTAGAAAGGAGGTGATCCAGCCGCACCTTCCGGTACGGCTACCTTGTTACGACTTCGTCCCAATCGCCAGTCCCACCTTCGACAGCTCCCTCCCACAAGGGGTTGGGCCACCGGCTTCGGGTGTTACCGACTTTCGTGACGTGACGGGCGGTGTGTACAAGGCCCGGGAACGTATTCACCGCAGCAATGCTGATCTGCGATTACTAGCAACTCCAACTTCATGGGGTCGAGTTGCAGACCCCAATCCGAACTGAGACCGACTTTTTGAGATTCGCTCCACCTTGCGGTATCGCAGCTCATTGTATCGGCCATTGTAGCACGTGTGCAGCCCAAGACATAAGGGGCATGATGACTTGACGTCGTCCCCACCTTCCTCCGAGTTGACCCCGGCGGTCTCCTGTGAGTCCCCATCACCCCGAAGGGCATGCTGGCAACACAGAACAAGGGTTGCGCTCGTTGCGGGACTTAACCCAACATCTCACGACACGAGCTGACGACAGCCATGCACCACCTGTACACCGACCACAAGGGGGGCACTATCTCTAATGCTTTCCGGTGTATGTCAAGCCTTGGTAAGGTTCTTCGCGTTGCGTCGAATTAAGCCACATGCTCCGCTGCTTGTGCGGGCCCCCGTCAATTCCTTTGAGTTTTAGCCTTGCGGCCGTACTCCCCAGGCGGGGAACTTAATGCGTTAGCTGCGGCACCGACGACGTGGAATGTCGCCAACACCTAGTTCCCACCGTTTACGGCGTGGACTACCAGGGTATCTAATCCTGTTCGCTCCCCACGCTTTCGCTCCTCAGCGTCAGTAATGGCCCAGAGATCCGCCTTCGCCACCGGTGTTCCTCCTGATATCTGCGCATTTCACCGCTACACCAGGAATTCCGATCTCCCCTACCACACTCTAGCCTGCCCGTATCGACTGCAGACCCGGGGTTAAGCCCCGGGCTTTCACAACCGACGTGACAAGCCGCCTACGAGCTCTTTACGCCCAATAATTCCGGACAACGCTTGCGCCCTACGTATTACCGCGGCTGCTGGCACGTAGTTAGCCGGCGCTTCTTCTGCAGGTACCGTCACTTTCGCTTCTTCCCTGCTGAAAGAGGTTTACAACCCGAAGGCCGTCATCCCTCACGCGGCGTCGCTGCATCAGGCTTTCGCCCATTGTGCAATATTCCCCACTGCTGCCTCCCGTAGGAGTCTGGGCCGTGTCTCAGTCCCAGTGTGGCCGGTCGCCCTCTCAGGCCGGCTACCCGTCGTCGCCTTGGTGAGCCACTACCTCACCAACAAGCTGATAGGCCGCGGGCTCATCCTTCACCGCCGGAGCTTTCAACCTCCCCCCATGCGAGGAGAGGTGGTATCCGGTATTAGACCCCGTTTCCAGGGCTTGTCCCAGAGTGAAGGGCAGATTGCCCACGTGTTACTCACCCGTTCGCCACTAATCCACCCCGAAGGGCTTCATCGTTCGACTTGCATGTGTTAAGCACGCCGCCAGCGTTCGTCCTGAGCCAGGATCAAACTCTCCGTGAATGTTTCCCCGTAATCGGGGTGACACCACGAGAGCGGAACAACCAGGAGGAATAATCCCGGTCGTTCACAGCGTCCTCGCTGTGCGCCTGCCAGCCCACTAGAGGCCGACAGGACTTTTTCAAAGGAACCTCATCTTCGACCCGAAAAGGCCGGAGACGGGGTATCAACATATCTGGCGTTGATTTTTGGCACGCTGTTGAGTTCTCAAGGAACGGACGCTTCCTTTGTACTCACCCTCTCGGGCTTTCCTCCGGGCGCTTCCCTTCTGTGTTTCCAACCTTACCAGATCCTTTTTCCGTTCCGTTTCCGGTTCGGATTTCATTTCCGGTGGCCGTTGGAGGGCCTTTGCCTTTCGGCGGTTTCGACTTTATCAGAAGTTTTGGGCCGGTCTGGCCGGCTGTCGATTCTGATTAATCGGGGGGCTTCTCGA
Organism: Streptomyces sp. Q6; assembly: GCF_036967205.1. NCBI lineage: Bacteria > Bacillati > Actinomycetota > Actinomycetes > Kitasatosporales > Streptomycetaceae > Streptomyces > Streptomyces citrinus. The sequence continues at coordinate 5,093,934 of NZ_CP146022.1, read as the reverse complement.
ATGAATGTTATTTCGTGAAGCGCGGTAGATACTAACCGCTGCGGCCGAGCTTGTCGAGTTCGGGGCAACTGTTCGAATCTACCTCCCCGTCCTGGCCGTGTCAACGGTCTTTCCGGGGCGAAGAGGAGACTAGCAGGTCAGGGGCCGTGGCTGCACATCAAGCCGCAGTCGGCAGAGCCGCACTGCGTTCGGCTGCTTCGACGTCGCCTGTTTCGCCTTCGCGGACCGCTCGGCCGCCCAGTACATAGACGTAGGCGAGGAAGGCGAGTTCCGCTGTGATGCCGATGCCGATGCGGGCCCAGGTGGGGAGGCCCGAGGGGGTCACGAAGCCTTCGATGGCACCGGAGATGAAGAGGACCAGGGCCAGGCCGATGGCCATGCCCAGGGCCGCGCGGCCTTCTTCGGCCAGCGCTGTCCGGCGGGTGCGCGGGCCGGGGTCGATGACGGTCCAGCCCAGGCGCAGGCCGGTTCCCGCGGCCACGAAGACGGCCGTCAGCTCCAGCAGGCCGTGCGGGAGGATCAGGCCCAGGAAGGTGTCGAGGCGGCCGGCGGAGGACATCAGGCCGATGCCCACACCTACGTTGAGCATGTTCTGGAACAGGATCCACAGGACAGGAAGCCCCAGGAAGACGCCGAGGACCAGGCACATCGCGGCGGCTTGGGCGTTGTTCGTCCAGACCTGGGCCGCGAAGGACGCCGCGGGGTGGCTCGAGTAGTACGTCTCGTACTGGCCGCCGGGGCGGGTCATCTCGCGGAGTGCCGCGGGGGCGGCTATGGAGGCCTGCACCTCTGGATGCGTACCGATCCACCAGCCGATCAGGGCGGCTATCGCCGTGGAGATGAGTGCTGTGGGGACCCACCAGTGGCGTGCCCGGTAGACCGCTGCCGGGAATCCGTGGGTGAGGAAGCGGGTGACGTCGCGCCATGAAGCACGGCGTGTGCCCGTGACCGCGCTGCGCGCGCGTGCGACGAGTTGGGTCAGGCGGCCGATCACGCGGGGGTCCGGGGCGCTCGACTGGACGAGGGAGAGATGGGTCGCGGTGCGCTGGTACAAGGCCACCAGTTCGTCCGCTTCCGCGCCGGTCAGGCGGCGACGGCGTCGCAGCAGGGTGTCCAGGCGGTCCCACTCCGCACCATGGGCGGACACGAAGACGTCGAGGTCCATCCGGTCTGCTGCTCCTCGCTTTCCGGCACCTGTGCGGCGCGATGTGCCTTCAGCTTGGCAGACTGGCGGTTCCTAGGGCAGGTCAGTGAAGGGTGGGTGGCCGGCGTGAGTGAGCTGGTGACGGGAGAGGCGGTCGCCCTCGAGTTGCGGCCGGCGAAGTTGCCGAGTCGGGCACTCGCGGTGCTGATCGACCTGGTGGTGGCGTTCGTCGTGTACATCGTCGTGACGATGGGGATCGTCGCGGCGACCTCGTCGTTGGACGACGCCGCCGCGGCCGCGCTCGCCGTGGCGACGTTCCTGCTGGTGCTCGTCGGGATCCCGATCGCCGTGGAGACGCTCAGCCATGGGCGGTCGCTGGGGAAACTCGCGTGCGGGCTGCGGGTCGTGCGGGACGACGGCGGGCCGATCCGGTTCCGGCACGCTCTCGTGCGGGGGGCCGTCGGCGTCGTGGAGATCCTGATGACGTTCGGGATCGTGGCCTGCATCGCCTCTTTGGTGTCCGCGCGGGGGCGGCGGGTCGGTGACGTGTTCGCCGGGACTCTCGTCGTGCGGGAGCGCGTGCCGACCGGGCAGACCGCGTTCGTGCCGCCTCCGCCGCCCTGGCTGGTCGGGCGGTTCGCGGAGCTGGATCTGTCCGCCGTGCCGGAAGGGCTCTGGCTCGCGGTGCGGCAGTACCTCACGCGGATGGGGCAGTTGGATCCGCAGGTGGGATGGGGGATGGCCGCCCGGCTCGCGACGGATCTCGCGGCGCACACCGGCGCCCCCGCTCCGACGGACGTGCCGCCCGCCGCCTTCCTCGCCGCCGTGATGCATGAGCGGCAGTCGCGTGAGGCGCAGCGAGCCTTCGGGGCCGGAGGTTACGGCGCCTCTGCTTCGCCGGTGCCCCCGGCGGTTGCTCCGCCTGCTCCGGGCCCTGGGGCGTACGGTCCTCCGTCGCCTGCTGCTCCGCAGCCTTTCCCCACGTACGCGCCGCCGGCGCCCGCCGCCGCGCCGCGGCCCGAGGGGCCTGAGTCGGCAGGGTCGTCCGGGGCGTCGGGCACCGGATTCGTACCGCCCGCCTGACACCGCGGCGAGGGCGGCCGGGGCGTCAGGTGAACGTCGACGGCGGGGTCTCGAGGTGCTCCAGCTCGATGCCGGGGGCCGCCAGGACCACGTCGCCGGTGATGTGGACGGTGTGCTGCTCCCCGGTGTCCAGGGCTGTGACCTGGTATTCGTCCACGGTCAGGGGTCCGTTGTCAGTGGCGTGTGCTTCGCTTTTCAGCAAGGTCCAGGACTGGTCCAGGGTGCGGGGTGCCAGGACGGGATCCGTGAGGGCGACGAGGCGGACACGGGTCGAGGGGGAAGCGGGGGTGAGGTTCAGCAGACGCGTGGTGGCGATGAGGAACGCGGGGGACGTGCCGGTGAACGCGTGCGCGGGGGCGTTTCCTTCGGTCGCGTGGGCGCCGGTGGGGTCGGTGCGCACCCACGTGACGCCGTCGAGGGCGGCGCCTCTGACCTGCCAGCTCGCGGCGTTCAGTTCGAGGCGGATGGGGCGGCCGAGTTCGTCGACAGCCAGGTCGATCGAACCGGCGTGGTCGCCTGAGGGGGTGATCCGTTGGGCTACGTAGCGCCAGCCCGAGGGGCCGGGGGCGCAGTGGAAGTGTTCTTCACCGAGGGGGGTGTGATCGTGCGGATCGTGGAGCGAATATCGGCCGCGGGGCATGGGGTTCGTGGAGTCCTCTGTCGGGCCTGATGACGGCCGCCACCGGGCGCGGGCACGTGACCGTGTGCGGGGCGGACGGGCGTCGAAGGACGTGTCCACCGTAGCCAGCGGTGCGACCCGGTACGGGACAGGCCCCCGGCACGGGGGTGCGGGGGCCTGTCCTGTCCGCCGGCGGGTGAGGCCGGCGCGAGGTGGTGCTGCGGTGCGGTGAGCGTGGTGCTCAGTAGCGGTAGTGGTCCGGCTTGTACGGGCCGTCGACCTCGACGCCGATGTACGCGGCCTGCTCGGGGCGGAGCGTCGTCAGCTTCACGCCGAGCGAGTCCAGGTGCAGGCGGGCGACCTTCTCGTCGAGGTGCTTGGGCAGCACGTAGACGTCGGTCGGGTACTCGGACTGCTTGGTGAACAGCTCGATCTGGGCCAGGGTCTGGTCCGCGAAGGAGTTGGACATCACGAAGGACGGGTGGCCCGTCGCGTTGCCCAGGTTCAGCAGGCGGCCCTCGGACAGCACGATGATGACCTTGCCGTCGGGGAACGTCCAGGTGTGGACCTGCGGCTTGACCTCGTCCTTGACGATGCCCTCGATCTTCGCCAGGCCGGCCATGTCGATCTCGTTGTCGAAGTGGCCGATGTTCCCGACGATCGCCTGGTGCTTCATCTTGGCCATGTCGCTCGCCATGATGATGTCCTTGTTGCCGGTCGTCGTGACGAAGATGTCGACCTGGTCGATGACGTCGTCGAGCGTCGCGACCTGGAAGCCGTCCATCGCCGCCTGGAGCGCGCAGATCGGGTCGATCTCCGTGATGATCACGCGGGCGCCCTGGCCGCGCAGCGACTCCGCGCAGCCCTTGCCGACGTCGCCGTAACCGCAGACGAGGGCGGTCTTGCCGCCGATGAGGACGTCCGTGGCGCGGTTGATGCCGTCGATGAGCGAGTGGCGGCAGCCGTACTTGTTGTCGAACTTCGACTTCGTCACCGCGTCGTTCACGTTGATCGCGGGGAAGAGGAGGGTGCCGTCACGCTGCATCTCGTACAGGCGGTGGACACCGGTGGTGGTCTCCTCCGTGACGCCGCGGATCTCGGAGGCGAGCTGGGTCCACTTCTGCGAACCGTTCGAGATCGTGTCGTTCAGGAGCTGAAGGATGACGCGGTGCTCGTCGGACTCGGCGGTGTCGACCGAGGGGACCTTGCCGGCCTTCTCGTACTCGACGCCCTTGTGGACGAGGAGGGTGGCGTCACCACCGTCGTCGAGGATCATGTTCGGGCCGCCGGTGGGCGAGTTCGGCCAGGTCAGGGCCTGCTCCGTGCACCACCAGTACTCCTCCAAGGTCTCGCCCTTCCAAGCGAAGACCGGGACGCCCTGGGGGTTGTCCGGCGTGCCGTTCGGGCCCACCGCGATGGCCGCGGCGGCGTGGTCCTGGGTGGAGAAGATGTTGCAGGACGCCCAGCGGACCTCGGCGCCGAGGGCGACGAGGGTCTCGATGAGGACGGCCGTCTGGACCGTCATGTGGAGGGAGCCGGTGACGCGCGCGCCGGCGAGCGGCTGCGTGGCGGCGTACTCCTTGCGGATCGACATCAGGCCGGGCATCTCGTGCTCGGCGAGGGTGATCTCCTTGCGGCCGAAGGCGGCGAGAGAGAGATCGGCGACCTTGAAGTCCTGGTCCTGTCGGTTGGCGACAGAAGTCATAAGTGAGCTGCTCCTCGGTGCAGTTGCAGTCGGTCGAGGTGGGCTGAAGAGCGCGTTCCCTGATCCGGAACGCGCATGGCTGGTCTGCGGGCGTCTTCGGACACAGGTGTCCTCCGATACTCGCAGCGCAGTCCGTCGGAGGCCCTCTCTCCCTCGGACGACCCGTCGTGCGGGCCGCCCGACCGCCATCAGCAGCGACGTCTGGCTCGTTACGAATCTACACCGATCGGCCCAGTCGGACCCACCCCGTCCGCTGCCGAGGGGCGGTCCTGGCCGAGGTGCGGTGGGGCGGGGTCGCTAGCCTCCTCTCCGCGCCGTTCCGTCCGTGAGCGGTGTGGGGAGGGGACGGCATGGGTGGCAGAGCGCGTCGGCTGGGCTGGGCGGCCTGGGTGCTGGGGCCGCTGGGTCTGGTGGGGCTGCTCGGGTCGGTGGTGTGGCTGGGGTCGACGTATCGCAGCGTCACCGTGTCGAGCTCCGGTATGACGCCCACGTACGCGATCGGCGACCGGGTGTTCATCGAGCGGGTGGACGGGGACGAGGTGCGCCGCGGTGACGTGGTGCTCTACTCGCTGCCCGGCCGGTATCGGGGGCAGCCCGTGGTGCAGCGCGTCGTCGGGCTCGGTGGGGAGCGGGTCGCGCACGAGGGCGGGGCGTCCGGGCCCACCCTCGTGAACGGGAGGGCTCTGGCGGAGCCGTACGTGAAGGACGGCGTGGCGAACGGCGGGCCCCCGTACGACGTGCGGGTTCCGCGGGGGCGGCTGTTCCTGATGGGCGACCACCGGGCGAACTCGAACGACAACCGGTACTTCGCGGACGATCACGGTGGCTCGGTGCCGTTCGATGCCGTGGACGGGCGGGTGGTGGACGGGGTCGCGCGGCCGGTGGCGGTCGCGGTCGGGGGCCTCGCCGGGCTCGGGGTGGCGCTCACCGGGCTCGGGTGCGGGATCGCGGCGGCCACGGAACGGCGGCGGGCCGCCCACCTGCGGATGGCCGGATGGGCGATCCCCCAGTGACGTGATCGCGATGCGACGCGTACGGATACGGGGAGGGGGCAGGGAGATGATCTCCCCGCCCCCTCCCCGTATCCGTACGCGCGTGCTCAGTGCTCCGCGGTCGGTGTCGGGCCGCCGGGGGTCGCCTTCGGGTCCGGGCCCTTCGCGGCCTCCGTGTCGCTGAAGATGTCCGGCTCCAGGTAGATGACGCGGGCGATCGGGACGGCGGCGCGGATGCGGGCCTCCGCCTCGTTGATGGCGCGGGCGACCTCGGCGGCGGTGTCGTCGTGCTGGACGGCGATCTTCGCGGCGACGAGGAGTTCCTCGGGGCCGAGGTGCAGCGTGCGCATGTGGATCAGGCCGGTGACGGTGTCGCCGTCGACGACCGCCTCCTCGATCTTCTTCACCTCGTCCAGGCCCGCGGCCTCGCCGAGCAGCAGGGACTTCGTCTCCAGCGCGAGGACGATCGCGATGGCGATCAGCAGGATGCCGATGCAGAGCGTGCCGATGCCGTCCCAGACCGCGTCGCCGGTGGCGAGGGTCAGGCCGACGCCGAAGAGCGCGAGGACCAGACCGATGAGTGCGCCGAAGTCCTCAAGGAGCACGACGGGCAGCTCGGGCGCCTTGGCGCGCTTGATGAACTGGCCCCAACTGAGCTTCCCGCGCAGCGCGTTCGACTCCTTTATGGCCGTACGGAAGGAGAAGCCCTCGGCGATGATCGCGAAGACGAGGACGCCGACCGGCCAGTACCAGTGCTCCAGGTCGTGCGGGTGCCTGATCTTCTCGTAGCCCTCGTAGACGGCGAACATGCCGCCGACGGAGAAGAGGACGATGGAGACGAGGAAGGCGTAGATGTAGCGCTCGCGGCCGTAGCCGAAGGGGTGTTGCGGCGTCGCCTCGCGCTGGGCCTTCTTGCCGCCGACCAGGAGGAGGAACTGGTTCCCCGAGTCGGCGAGCGAGTGGACGGCCTCGGCGAGCATCGACGAGGAGCCGCTGAAGAGGAACGCCACGAACTTCGATACCGCGATGGCGAGGTTGGCGGCGAGCGCCGCAACGATCGCCTTTGCTCCGCCTGAAGCACTCATGTTGTTCCCGGTGTCCCTTCGTACGTCGTACGTCCCGTGCAGCGGTGGGTCATTGTTGCAGCACGGGACGCCGCACCGTCCGCTCAGGCCACGACCGTCGCACGGAAAATCGTGCCGTCCCCGGACACTTCGGTCTTTTCTCCCGCCGGAACGAAGACCGACTCGCCGGGTGCGAGCGTCAGGTCGCCCGCCTGGACCGTGCCCGCCGTGCAGAGCAGGATCTGCGGGGTCGCGGCCGTCAGATCGTGGGCGGCGCCGCCCTCGGGCAGGACGAAGCGCGAGAGGCGGAACTCGTCGATGGGGGTGTCGTAGACCTCTTCGCCGTCGGGCGAGGCCTCCGGGCGGAGCACGCCGGGGTCGGTCGCCTCGAAGCGGACGACGCGCAGCAGTTCGGGGACGTCGACGTGCTTGGGGGTCAGGCCGCAGCGCAGGACGTTGTCGGAGTTGGCCATGATCTCGACGCCGAGGCCGTCCAGGTACGCGTGCGGGACACCGGCGCCGAGGAACAGGGCCTCGCCGGGCAGCAGCCGGACGTGGTTGAGGAGCATCGCCGCGATGACACCCGGGTCGCCGGGGTAGTGGTGGGCGATGCCCGCGTACGGCTCGTAGGCGCCGCCGAGGCGCTGGGCCGCGGCCGTGGCGTCGGTGACGGTCCGGGCCATCTCGTCGCGGTCGGCGCTCAGTACGGCGGTGAGGACCTCGCGCAGCGCGGCCTCCTCGGGGTGGGCGCGCAGCAGGTCCACGTACGGCTTGAGGCTGTCGACGCCGAGGCCGTCGAGGAGCTTCGCCGCGTCCTCGGGCGCGCGGAAGCCGCACAGCCCGTCGAACGGGGTGAGCGCGCAGATCAGCTCGGGCTTGTGGTTGGCGTCCTTGTAGTTGCGGTCGGACGCGGTGATCGGTACGCCCTTCGCCTCCTCGGCCGCGAAGCCCTCCTTCGCCTGCTGGAGATTCGGGTGCACCTGGAGGGAGAGGGGTGCGCCGGCGGCGAGCAGCTTGAGGAGGAAGGGCAGGCGGGGGCCGAACTTCTCCACGGCCCGGGGACCGAGCTCGGCGGCCGGGTTCGCGTCGATGACCTCGCTCAGCGGGCCGCGCGCGGTCCGTGAGGGGGCGCCGGGGTGCGCGCCCATCCACATCTCGGCCTGGGGTTCGCCGGTCGGCTCGGTGCCGAGGAGCTGCGGGATCGCGGTGGCGGAACCCCAGGCGTAGGGGCGGACGGTGTTGGTGAGGCGGTCCATGACGTCTTCTACTCCGTGCTGCGGTGGGCGGCGGGGGTCCAGATCACGCTCTGGAGGCGAGGCCCAGGTAAACGGCGGCGAAATCCGTGACGGCGATCAGCTCCGCGAGGGTCTCCAGGTCGCTGCCCTCCTCCGGCTCCAGCTCGCTGATCGCGGTGTCGTGCGAAAGGGCGAGCTCGCGGGCGGCGGGGGCGGCGGAGAGACCGCCGGTCGGCCGGTCGCGGAGCAGGACGACGCGGGCGCGCAGCGCCTGGACCTCTTCGACGCGGTCGCGGAAGAAGCTGTCGAGGTCGGCGCCCGCGGCGAGGTCGCCGACGAGGAGCGCGCCGTGGGCGGGCATCGCCTCGGGCAGGTCGGCGGCGAGCGCGGGGCGGCCGGCCAGCTCGGCGATGGCGTCGGCGAACCGGCGGCCCGCGGGGCCCGCGGCCGCGCCCTCGGTCCAGATCAGCGGGAGCGCCTCGGCGAGCTCGGAGGCGAGCGTCTTCGCCGGGTTGCTGTACGTGGCGATGGCGGGGCCGCAGCGCTCGGCGGTGCGGTCGAGGCGGTCGGCGACCTTCTCCAGGATCTCCGGCGGCGCGGACAGCAGTCCGGTGCGGTCGAGGAGCGCGAGCAGCGGGGTCAGCAGGGCCCACAGGGCGCCGGGCGCCGAGGCCGCGTCGGGTTCGTCCTGCTCGTACGGGGCCGTCGCCATCGGGACGAGGAGGCCGTGGGCGCCGGCGACGGACTCGGTCAGCGGGGCGCCGGTCGGGCACACGGCGACGACCGTGACGCTGCGCCGGTAGGCCTGCTCGACCAGGAGCGAGAGGCTCGGCTCGGAGCCGTCGGGGGTGGCGATCAGGAGCAGGTCGACCGGGCCCGCCCAGCCGGGCAGGTCCCAGCGCAGGGCGCCGGACGCGGGGGCGACACCGGTGGGGCGCAGCCGGACGACCGGGCAGGACGCCCCGGCGAGGCGGTCGATGAAGTCGGCGACGCCGACGGCCGCCATGCCGGGGCCCGCGATCATGACGGCGCGCGGGCGGCCGTCGGGCTTCAGCTCGGCGATGCCGGCCTCCGCCGCGTGCCGGGCGGCCGTGCGGACGCGGGCGCCCGCTTCGGCGGCCCCGCGCAGCAGGCCCCGACGGTCGGCTCTGGTCAGCGCCTCCGGGTCGTCCAGGAGCGATTCGTCGAACATGGCGTACGGCCTCCTGCTTGCGGGGAGCGGCGGTTACGCGGGGCGGCGGGCCTCGTCGACGAGGAGGACGGGGATGCCGTCGCGGACCGGATAGGCCAGGCCGCAGTCCTTGCCGGTGCAGATCAGCTCGGCGTCGGCCTCCTTGAGGGGGGCGTGGCAGGCCGGGCAGGCGAGGATCTCCAGGAGGCCGGCTTCGAGCGGCATGGGGGTTCCCTTCGGGGCTGTGGGTGTCTGGGGGTGACCTGGTCAGCCTACCGCCGGGGGGCCGTACGGGGCCCTGGAGGCGGCGGGCGGCACGGGCGTCAGGCTCTGATGATCGCGAGGACCTCGTCCCGCGTCTTCTGCATGGTCGCCGCGTCTCGCGCCTCGGCGTTCAGACGCAGCAGCGGCTCCGTGTTCGACGGGCGGACGTTGAACCACCAGTCGGCCGCGGTGACCGTCAGGCCGTCGAGCTCGTCCAGGGTGATGCCGTCGCGGGTGCCGTACGCGGCCTTGATCGCGGTGAGGCGGTCGGTCTGGTCGGCGACCGTGGAGTTGATCTCGCCGGAGCCCGTGTAGCGGTCGTACGAGGAGACGAGGGCGGAGAGCGGTCCGTCCTGGCCTCCCAGGGCGGCGAGGACGTGCAGCGCGGCGAGCATGCCCGTGTCCGCGTTCCAGAAGTCCTTGAAGTAGTAGTGCGCGGAGTGCTCGCCGCCGAAGATCGCGCCGGTGGTGGCCATCTCCTGCTTGATGAAGGAGTGGCCCACGCGCGTGCGCACGGGCGTGCCGCCGTTCTCCTTCACGACCTCGGGGACCGACCAGGAGGTGATCAGGTTGTGGATGATCGTGCCCTTGCCGCCGTTCTTCGCGAGTTCGCGGGAGGCGACGAGGGCGGTGACGGCGGACGGGGAGACCGGGTCGCCGTTCTCGTCGATGACGAAGCAGCGGTCCGCGTCGCCGTCGAAGGCGAGGCCGAGGTCGGCGCCCTCGGCGCGGACGCGGGCCTGGAGGTCCACCAGGTTGGCCGGGTCCAGCGGGTTCGCCTCGTGGTTCGGGAACGTGCCGTCCAGCTCGAAGTACATGGGTACGAGGTCGAGCGGCAGCCCGGCGAAGACGGTGGGGACGGTGTGCCCGCCCATGCCGTTGCCCGCGTCGACGACGACCTTCAGGGGCCGGATCGAGGTCAGGTCGACCAGGCCGCGCAGATACGCCGCGTAGTCCTCCAGCGTGTCGCGCCGGCTGATCGTGCCCGGGGTCGCGGCGGGCTCCGGGGCGCCCGACTCGCTCCACTCCTCGGCCAGGCGGCGGATCTCGGCGAGGCCAGTGTCCTGGCCGACCGGGGCGGCGCCGGCCCGGCACATCTTGATGCCGTTGTACCGCGCGGGGTTGTGCGAGGCCGTGAACATGGCGCCGGGCAGGTCGAGCGCGCCCGACGCGTAGTACAGCTGGTCGGTGGAGCACAGGCCGATCTCCGTGACGTCCGCGCCGAGGGCGGCGGCCCCGCGGGCGAAGGCGCCGGTGAGTCCGGGCGAGGAGGGGCGCATGTCGTGCCCGACGACGATCGCGTCGGCGCCGGTCACGCGGACGAACGCGGCGCCGAACAGCGCGGCGAGCTCCTCGTCCCACTGGTCCGGGACCACCCCGCGCACGTCGTACGCCTTGACGATCGTCGACAGATCAGCAGCCACGGTCGGTCCAGCCCTCCTGAAGTCCTGCACGGACCCCACAAACTACCTGGCCGCACCGACAACGAACCGTGAACCCCTCATTCCTCCCAAAGAACCCATGCCGCCGCGTCATCACTGGTCACGGCAGCATCCACGACAACACCACCGTGCTCTGGGCGTAGACGATCAGGCACATCACGAGCAGCAGTCCGAGGCTCCACGGCAGCACCTTGCGCAACAAGTCGCCCTCGCGTCCCGCGAGTCCCACCGCCGCGCAGGCGATCGTGAGGTTCTGCGGCGAGATCATCTTGCCGAGGACGCCGCCCGAACTGTTCGCGGCGGCAAGGAGTTCCGGTGACAGGCCCGACTGCTGGGCGGCGGTCACCTGGAGGGCGCCGAAGAGGGCGTTGGCGGAGGTGTCGGACCCGGAGACCGCGACGCCGAACCAGCCGAGGACGGGCGACAGAAAGGCGAGTCCCGCGCCCGCGGCGGCCACGAAGTGCCCGATGGTGGCGGCCTGCCCGGAGAGGTTCATGACGTACGCGAGGGCGAGCACGCTCGTCACGGTGAGGATCGCGAACCGCAGCTCGTGCACGGTCGCGCACCACTCGCGCACGGCCACGCGCGCGTGCACGCCGATGACCACCGCCGTGAGCACCCCCGCGAGGAGCACGAGCGTGCCTCCGGTGGAGACCAGCGGCAGCGTGAAGACGTTGCCGCCCACAGGTTCGCCGCCCGGATCGGCGACATCGAGGAACGGCCAGTCGAAGACCCGATTGGCCTTCACCAGCCAGTCCTTGACGGCGGGGATCTGCGCCACGGAGAAGATGACGACGATGAGCGCGTACGGGGCGTAGGCGCGCAGCACGTCGGAGCGCGCGTCCTCCTCGTCCAGGTCCTCGCTGCGTACGCCGGTGAGGACCGCGGCGCGTACGGGTTCGGCGGCCGGCCTGCGGGAGTGCGGGGCGGCGACGAGCGCGCCGGCGCCCACCAACGCGGCGCCGATGTCGGCGAGTTGCGCGGAGACGTAGTTGGAGGCCGCGAACTGGGCCACGGCGAAGGCGAATCCGCAGGCCACGGCGGGCACCCAGGTCTCGCGCAGGCCGCGCCGGCCGTCCACCAGACCGACGAGCACCAGCGGCACGACGAGCGCGAGCAGCGGCGTCTGACGGCCCACCACGGACGCGACGGAGTCCAGCGGGAGCCCGGTGACCTGGGCGAGCGTCACCACGGGTGTGCCCATGGCGCCGAACGCGACCGGCGCCGTATTGGCCACAAGAGCGACGACGGCGGCCTTCACGGGGTCGAAGCCGAGCGCCACGAGCATCACGGAGCAGATCGCCACCGGGGCGCCGAACCCGGCGAGGGCCTCCAGGAGCGCGCCGAAGCAGAACGCGATGACGAGCGCCTGGATGCGCGGATCGTCGGAGAGCCTCCCGAAGGAGCGGCGCAGGATGTCGAAGTGCCGGGTGCGCACGGTCATCCGGTACACCCACAGGGCGTTGACGACGATCCACATGATGGGGAAGAGGCCGAACAGGACGCCCTGTGCGGCGCTGGAGAAGGTCTGGCCGAGCGGCATGCCGTACGCGAGCCACGCGACGAGCACGGCCACGGCGAGGCCGATCAGGCCCGCGAGATGCGCCTTCATGCGGACGGCGCCCAGCAGGACGAGGACGGTGACGAGGGGCAGGGTCGCGACGAGGGCGGACAGGCCGAGCGAGCCACCTACGGGCTCCAACTGCTGGACGAACACGAGCGCCTCCCGGAATCCCGGATTCCCATACGACGGGTGGCGAAATGGTCGTGTCCTCGACAACTCACGTCAACGTACGGGACGGAGTTGGCCGCAAAGATCCGGTGAAGGCGCTTACTACGCCCCCGTACGGGGTCAGTTGTCGGGCGAGCGCAGCACTCGGAGGTGGCCGCGGCGGGCGACCTCCATCGGGTCCGCGGAGCGCGCCCCCGAGCCACCGGCTCCGGCCGCGCGCTCCTGCGGGCGGGCCGCCTCGCGCACGGCGTTGGCGAGGGCTTCGAGGTCGTCGCTGCTGTGCCGCGCGGGACCGCTGCTGTCGGCGAGCCGGACGACTTCCCAGCCACGCGGCGCGGTGAGGCGCTCGGAGTGCTCGGCGCACAGGTCGTAGCAGTGGGGTTCGGCGTAGGTGGCGAGGGGGCCGAGGACCGCGGTCGAGTCGGCGTAGACGTACGTCAGCGTCGCGACGGCGGGACGGCCGCAAGCGGTGCGCGAACAGCGACGTACAGGGCTCACGACGTTGGACGGTACCGCACTCTTGAACGGGCCGCGACGACTCTCCCTGAGGTCACCCCACCGTGTCGTGGTGTGAGACGGCGCACACCGGCCGGCGCGAGCGCCCTCGTGACCTGGGGCGACCCGGGGTCGTGCGCCCCACCGAACAGTTGAAAGCGGTCACCACTCGGGGCAAATGCCGTCAATAGTCGCGAGATCAACGGTCCGGGAGGGATGTGGAATCAGGCCCAAGAATGGCTTGATCGGTCAGGATGCGACATCCCGCGCCCGGCACCGCGCGCCACCGCCTCCCGGGCCCGGGAGGACTACGCTGCGTCGGTGATGGAAAGGCCCGCACAACCCGACAACACCGCCGCCCCGGCCCCCGCGTCCGCCCCCGGCGAGCCACGCCCGCCGCGCCGCCGCGACCGGCACGGCCGCGGCATGCGCGGGCCCGTGGCGCCGCCGCAGGTGCCGCTGGCCGCCAGCCGCGCCGAGGTCTTCGCGGACCTCGTACAGGACTCCGTGGAGCGTCTTGAGCGGCGCTGGCCGCAGCTCGCCGACATCGACTTCCTCGTCCTGGAGGTGCCGCGCCTGACGGCGGAGGACGAGGCGTGGGGCGGTGACTCGGTGCCGCTGGGCGGCACGATCGCGGCACGGGACGGGGTGCCCGCGCGCGTGGTCGTCTACCGGCGTCCCGTGGAGATCCGCACCAAGGGCCGCGACGAGCGCGCGGCACTGGTGCACGACGTGGTCGTCGAGCAGGTCGCGGAGGTCCTCGGGCTCACCCCGGAGACGGTGGATCCGCGCTACGGGGACTTCGAGGACGGCGAGGACTGACCTCGCCGCCCTTCCCGGAGCCGGTCACTTCTGAAGCACCGACAGGTCCTCGCCTGCCTGCGGCACCGACACGGTCCCCCGGTCGTCCGGCAGCGTCTGCACGGTGAACGCGGGGACGCCGTCCTGCTTCTCCTCCAGCATCCGCGAGCCGTAGACCTCGCCGCCGGACACCGGCTCCACCGTCAGCGCGTACGTGCCCTTCAGGCCGGCGGGCACGGGCGGGGTGACCGACAGGGTCGTACCGCCCTTGACCGTGTACTCCTTCGTGGTCGCGGTGCCACCCCCGGTGCCCTGCGACGCGGTCACCTTCACCTTGCCGGTGGCGCCGGGCGCGGTCAGGGCGAGCGTCGAGCCCTTCGCGCGGTTGTCGGCGACCGTGGCGCGGCCGCCGATGTCACGGGTGGCCGGGATGAACGCCGTCTCCTGATCGGCGCCCTTGCCGCGCGTGACGCGCAGCGCGGCCACGACCGGCACCGCGTCCTCGGTGGGCGTCAGGATCAGCGAACCCGCGTCGCCGCGCGTGACCTGACCGAGGTCGACCGCGGCGGTCATGCCGGACTTCACATGCAGCGAGTCGTGCCCGGCGGGCACGATCTTGCCGCTGGAGGTGGCGAGCTGGACCTTCAGGTCGGCGTCGTCCTGGCCCGGCGCGAAGACGACCAGGCGCGCGTTCGTGGCGTCCTTCGGGATGCCGGGCAGCACGAGGGAGCCCGCCGGGTCGGCGGACGCGGGCAGCCAGTCGCCGCCCAGCTTGTCGTCGGCCGCCGACACGACGGCCGCGACCCGGCCGCTGCGCGCGCTCACGTGCAGCGTCAGGTTCGTGTACGCCTTCTCGGTCAGCGTCGACAGCAGGACCGGGACGCTGGAGTGCGGGCCGATCTGGATGCCCTCGCCGACCTCTGACTTGACCGCGCCGTCCGGGCCGTACAGCTGCACGTCCACGACCGCGGCCTCGTTGTCCGGGTTCGTGAGGTGGATGTAGTCGTTGCGGTCGTCGGCGGTGCTCGCGCCGGGGAAGTAGAAGTCGGTGTCGGGCGCCGAGCAGTTCACGCCGAGCAGGCCGCGGCCGGTGCCCGCCTCCACGGTGGTGGTCTGCTGGACGGTCCAGCCGGGGGCCAGCTTGCCGTCCGCGGTGCCGACCAGCGCCGGCTCGTCGGCTCCGGAGGCCTCCCCCGCGGCGGGCTTGCCGGGCTCCTTCGGGGTGACGACCGACTTGGGCGTCTTGGCTTTCCCCTTCGCCCCGCTGTCACTCGCACCGGTCTCCGTGGGCAGCAGTTCGGCCTTGCCGGAGTCCTGCGCGTCCTTGGTGACGGGCGTGTACGACGTGTACGCGGTCTCCGCCAGGTCGGACTGGCTGGGCGTCGGGCAGAGCAGACTGGACCGCTCGACGGGCAGGTGCGCGGCGGCCTTGGCCGCCGTGTCGTCCTCGCCGCCGGGCTGGGACGCGGCGGCGAACCCGGTGACGGCGGCCAGGGCCGTCACCGCGGCGATCAGGGAGAGGGTCGTGCGGTTCACTGCTGGCTCCCGTCGGAACGCTCACTGTCGGTGCCGTGGCCTTGGCCCTGCTGCTCGTACGTCGGGTCGTACGGCGCCTGCGTCTCGTACGTGCCCCCGTAGGCGTACGGGTCGTACTGGCCGGCCTGGTAGGGGTCGGCCTGCTGGGCCTGCGGGTCGTAGCCGTACGGGGCGCCCTGGTACTGCTGCTCCCCCGCCGCGTAGGTGCCGTACTCGGCGGCCGCGTACGTCGGCTGGTCCCACTCGCCGTACGTCTCCTGCTGCGGGATCTGCACCGGCGCCTCCTCCGGAGGAGGCGGCATGCTGTCATCTCCGCCGCTGCCGCTGCCGGTGTCGACGCCGGTCGCTGCCTGCTCGGCCTCGGCCTGGGCGCGCAGTCGGCGGGCGCGACGGCCCTCGCCCGCGACGGCCTGTGCGGGCACGACCGGCTCCTCCGGCAGGTCGTCGTCGATCTCGCGACGGCGGCCCGGCAGGGCGAGCACCACGAGGACGAGGGCGAGCCCGCCCTGGATCCACAGCCATGCGGTGTGCGTGATCGGCGCGTCGTAGGTGACGTCCAGCGTGCCGCCGGACGGCGGCAGTTCGAAGCCCTGCGCCCAGCCGTCGACCGTGGTCTTCGTCAGAGGCGCGCCGTCGAGGGTGGCGGTCCAGCCCTCGGCGGCCTGGTCGGCGAGGCGCAGCACGCGGCCCTCGCCGCCCGCGGGCACCTTCGTGTGGATGTCGACGGGGCCCGCGGCGACGGCCCTGGCCTGCTCGGACGTCGAACCGGTGGCGGCGGTGGGCAGGACGACCGCCCGCGCCACCTGCCGGTCGACGCGCCACAGCGCGGTGCCGTCCTGCTGGCTCAGCCGGGTCAGGCCCGGCGTCGCGTCGAGGACGCGGCCCATCTGGCGGGGCGCGCCGTCGCGTACGAGGACGTAGCGCACGGCGAAGCCGCCGAGCTGGTCGGCCTGGTCGGCGCCGGAGCCCGCGACGAGGTTCGCGACGACCTTGTCGAGCCGGGTGTTCCGCCCCGCGGCCTCGGTCAGTTCGCTGTCGCCGAGCCGGGCGCCCGCGCCGCGGACCAGCGAGTACGCGACCTCGCCCGTGTTCCCGTCGAGGACGAGGGTGCGGGCCTGGTCGTGCGTGCCGGCCTCCTCGGCGACGAACGCGGGCACCTGGACCGGGTCACGCCGCTGCAGGGGCCGTCGGCGCCGCGGATCATCCATCCCGCGGCGAGCAGCAGCGGGCCCGCGGCGGCGGCGAAGGCGATCAGCGCGGCCACCGGCTGGCGCCAGCCGAAGCTCTGCTCGGCCACGCGCGAGCGGGCACCGTCGGCGCCGAGCGCGGCGGCGGCGAGCAGCGCAATGCCGTAGACGAGGGTGGCGGGGCCGGCCCACGTCGAGTGGTTCGACAGGACCGCGAAGACCAGCGCCACCACGGCGACGGTCCAGGCGGTGAGGACCGCGAGGCGGCGCTCCTGGCGCAGCAGCGCGGCGAGCGCGGCGAGCACGATGCCGATGAGCAGCAGACTGCCCGTCGTGCCGGAGCCGCCCGGCGAGGCGCCGAGCAGTCCGACCGCGGTCGCGGCGCCCTTCCCGTACGGCAGTCCGGCCTCCTGGAAGAAGCCGAACGGCAGCAGCGTGAGGGACCACGGCGCGAGCATCAGCAGCGGCGTGCCGAGCGCGGCCAGGAAACGCAGCCCGTAGGCGGTGATGTCGCCGCGGCGCACCACAAGGAGCGCGATGCCGAGGACGAGGGCGATCGGCCACACGAGGGGCGTGAAGGCGGTCGCGAGCGTCAGCAGGAGGGCGTACGCCCAGGTGGCGCGCCAACTGCCGCGGGCCCCCCGGTCGTTCATCAGCCCCGACGCGGACAGCCCCGCGCGCGCGATGAGCGGCAGCAGGATCGCGAGGACGGACGTGCCGACCCGACCGCCCGCGAGGGCTCCGGTGGCGGCGGGCAGGAACGCGTAGGCGACGGCGGCCCAGGCGCGCAGCAGGCGCGACTCGACGAGCGGCCTGGACGCGAAGTACGCGGCGAAGCCCGCGAGCGGCACCGAACCGACCAGCAGCACGGTGATCGCGAGGCCGGTGGAGCCGAACAGGACGGTGGAGAACGCGGCGATGAGCGCGAGGTACGGGGGCGCCGACTGCGTGCCTCCCGTACTGGTCGCGTGCCAGGCGTCCAGGTAGCGCGCCCACAGGTCGGAGGCGTCGCCGGGGGCCGGGAGCAGCGCTCCGCCGGCGAGCGCGCCGCCGCCCATCAGCGCCCGGCAGGCGATGAGGGAGACGAAGAGCAGCACCACGAAGAGCACGGGTCCGGGCTTGCGGGCGACGCGCTTGAGGCGGGCGAACCGCTCGATCTGGATGAACTCGGCGTCGTCGCCGGCCCCGGGCTCCAGACCGCCGCCGCCGTGGCGTCCGGCGGTGGAGGTCTCGGGGTCGTCGGCGCCGAAGAGGTTTCCGGCGACCTGCTCGACGGTGAGCCGCACGGTCGCGCCGGGCGGCGGGAACAGCGGTCGCAGTTCCTTGGGATCGACGCTTCCCTTGCCGCGCTGTTTGCGGGCGGCAAGGATGCGCCCCGGCCGCAGCAGCGTCGCCATCAGGCCGGCGATCTCGTCGAAGGCCTGGCCGGGCACCTTGCCGACCAGGTAGGCGATCGTGCGCAGCAGCGTGCCGAGCACGAGGCGGACGAGGACCCAGGGAAGCACCGCCGCGCGCGCGTTGACGAGCAGGGTGTAGACGGCGCCCGCCTTGTCGACCTTGTGCGGCGACGAGGCGGTGCGGCCCACGCAGTCGACGGTGCGGCGCTCGCGCGAGGAGGCCTCGGCGTGCCGCACGACGGCCTCGGGGGCGACGACGACGCGGTGCCCGGCGGCCTGGGCGCGCCAGCACAGGTCGACGTCGTCGCGCATCAGCGGCAGCCTGCGGTCGAACCCGCCGAGCTGCTCGAAGACATCACGCCGGATCAGCATGCCGGCGGTGGACACGGACAGGACGGGCCGTACGTGGTCGTGCTGGCCCTGGTCCTGCTCGCGGCGGTCGAGGCCGGTCCAGCGGCGCCCGGAGTTGGCGATGGAGACGCCGACCTCCAGGAGCTGCCTGCGGTCGTACCAGCCGCGCAGTTTGGGGCCGACGATCGCGACGTCGGCGCCGGCCTCGCGCTCCATCTCGACGACGCGCAGCATCTGGGCGAGCGCGTCGGGCTCGGGCGCGCAGTCGTCGTGCAGCAGCCACAGCCACTGCTCGGGTTCGCCGTGCGGCAGGTCGGGCAGGTCGTACGCGTCGTCGCGCCAGGAGCGGCTGACGGGGTCCCAGCCGCTCGGCCGCTTCAAGTAGGGCAGCTCTTCGGGGGTGAGCACCCCCGCGCCGCGTACGGCCTCGTCGACGGCCTGGCCGAAGCCGGTGCGGCGGGCGAGGTGCAGGACGCGCTCGTCGCCGAGCGACGCGGCGACCAGGGCCGCGGACTCGTCGGAGCTGCCGGTGTCGGCCGCCATCGCGTTCTGTACGGGGCGCTCCTGGCCGAGCAGTCCTGACAGGACGTCGGGCAGCCAGCGCGCTCCGTCGTGCGAGACGACGACGGCGGTGACGACATGCCTGGGGAACTCGGGGGCGCTGCTCGGGTCGAGCCCTGCGGCGTGCCCCGGGGTGAACGCGGCGGCGGCAGCACCGAATTGGCCTGCCGAGTGGCTGTGCACGGACATCGAGGTACGGGCCCCGGTTCGTTGGACTGCGGTGGACGCCTGTGCCCGGTGGGGGCGCGGTGGCGTCTCGGACGGGGCCCCACACTAACGGCTGCCAACAACCGCGGCCCGCCCCCTGTGGACAACCCAGGGCAGCGGGCCGTGCGTACCGCGCGGATGAGCGCGCGAATCGATGTCTCGACGGGTGTCTCGACGGATGTCCCGATCGAGGACTGGATCGATGTCCGGATCAGGGACTGATCGGCGTCCGGATCGACGCCCAGATCGATGTCCGGGTCGATGTCCGGGTCGGCGGCTAGACGGCGGCCTTCTTCAGGCGGCGGCGCTCACGCTCGGACAGGCCGCCCCAGATGCCGAAGCGCTCGTCGTTGGCCAGCGCGTACTCGAGGCACTCCGAGCGGACCTCGCACGCCAGGCAGACCTTCTTGGCCTCCCTCGTGGAGCCCCCCTTCTCGGGGAAGAACGACTCGGGGTCGGTCTGGGCGCACAGCGCGCGCTCCTGCCAGCCGAGTTCCTCTTCCGCGTCCTCGACCAGCAGATCCTGAAACGACTCGGTCATAGTGCGCCCCTCGTCTGTCCGTGCGTCCCCGTGATGTTGCCGTTACCGATTTCGGCTGAACGACACGAGTGAAATTACAAGTGTGCCGATCCGGGGCAGTCAAGCCGAGATCTGCTATTGGGCCCCTTATTCACTCTGCGGAACCAAGGCTATGCGGAAAGTGTTCAAATCGGCAAAAACCGTGACACTTGCCAGCGGCCCATCTGGAGGGCCAGCCCCCACTTCCCTCGCTGCAAACCACTACAAGGAAGGACGCCGCGGAGTTTGATCGCGTTCCTGTGCGCCTACGGAAGCGAACCGGATCACAGTCGGATCACGGGATCGCAACGGCGTTTGCGCACCGGGTCGATGCGCCACATGTCCGGCTCAGGCCCTGCACAAACCTTTCGCCTGAGAGAGATACCGGATGAGGTGAAACATATCCCACAATCCGGACAGCGAGTTGACAGCTCAGGCATGAACCGGTGTCCTGGTGGGCATGCTCGCGAACTTGGCACCGTCGACGTCCCGCACCGCCGGGTCCGTCTCCGCTGCCCGCGCGCACCACAGCTGTTGCTGTTCCGGCTGTTGAGTCGTTGAGCCTGCGGGCTCCGACCGCTTCACCGCGTTTCTCCACGCTCTCCTCTTCTGTACGGCCCTTTGCCCCTGACCAGGGCTTCCGCACCGCACTCTCCGCCGAGGAACCACACACCCGATGAACAGCGACAGCGACCTCCAGATCGCCGGCGACATCCTCGAAGTACCCCACCTGCTCCAGCCCGCCCGGGAACACCCGGAGACCGTGGCCGAGTTCGTGGGCCTGGCCCGCGCCATCGCCGCCGACCGCTCCCAGTGGGAGCACCTCGTCGAGTACGACGCCACCTCGCGCTGGTACCACCGGCTGCGCACCGGCCCCGGCTACGAGGTGTGGCTGCTGTCCTGGGTGCCCGGCCAGGGCAGCGGACCGCACGACCACGGCCGCTCCTCCGGCGTACTGACGCTCCTGGAGGGCGAACTGACGGAGCGTACGGAACGCGGCGGCCTCGCCCTCTCCCCCGGCGCGCAGCGCGTGTTCGCGCCCGGCTACGTCCACGAGGTCGTGAACGACTCCCTCGAACCGGCCGTCAGCCTCCACGTGTACTACCCCGGCCTGACCGAGATGCCGATGCACAGCGCCGTCTGCGCGGTGGCGGACGAGGTCGACGCCGTCGACGGGGTCACTGTCTGAGACCGGCCGACGCGCTGTCGGAGGTGCCTGCGATGCTGGGCGCATGCGCATTGTGGTTCTGGCAGGCGGCATCGGTGGTGCCCGGTTCCTTCGTGGTCTCAAACTGGCCGCCCCGGACGCGGACATCACGGTCATCGGCAACACCGGGGACGACATCCACCTCTTCGGTCTGAAGGTCTGTCCCGACCTCGACACGGTGATGTACACGCTGGGCGGCGGCATCAACGAGGAGCAGGGCTGGGGTCGTACGGGCGAGTCCTTCACGGTGAAGGAGGAGCTCGCGGCGTACGGCGTCGGACCCGAGTGGTTCGGGCTCGGCGACCGGGACTTCGCGACCCACATCGTCCGTACGCAGATGCTCGCGGCGGGGTTCCCGCTCAGCGCGGTGACCGAGGCGCTGTGCGAGCGCTGGAAGCCGGGCGTGCGGCTCCTCCCCATGTCGGACGACCGCGTGGAGACGCACGTCGCCGTCGACATCGACGGTGAGCGCAAGGCCGTGCACTTCCAGGAGTACTGGGTGAAGCTGCGGGCCTCCGTGGACGCACAGGCCGTGGTGCCGGTCGGCGCCGAGCAGGCCAAGCCCGCGCCCGGGGTGCTCGAAGCGATCGCCGCGGCCGACGTCATCCTCTTCCCGCCGTCGAACCCCGTGGTGAGCGTCGGCACGATCCTCTCCGTGCCCGGCATCCGGGAGGCCATCGCCGAGGCGGGCGTGCCCGTCGTCGGGCTCTCCCCCATCGTCGGCGACGCCCCCGTGCGCGGGATGGCCGACAAGGTCCTCGCGGCCGTCGGCGTCGAGTCCAGCGCCGCCGCCGTCGCCGAGCACTACGGCTCGGGCCTGCTCGACGGATGGCTCGTCGACACCGTGGACGCCGGGGTCGTGGAGCGCGTCGAGAGCGCCGGGATCCGCTGCCGGGCCGTACCGCTGATGATGACCGACCCCGAAGTGGGCACCGCCGCCGCCGACATGGCGCGCGCGGCGCTTCAGCTCGCCGAGGAGGTGCGGACCGCGTGACCTCCTCGGCCGCTCCGTCCTTTCGCGCGTGGGCCGTCCCCGGGATCCCCGAGGTGCGTGAGGGCGACGACCTCGCCAAGCTGATCGTCGCCGCCGAGCCCGGCCTCGCCGACGGGGACGTCCTCCTCGTCACCTCGAAGATCGTCAGCAAGGCCGAGGGCCGGATCGTCCGCGCGGACGACCGGGAGGCCGCGATCGACGCCGAGACCGTACGGGTCGTGGCGCGCCGCGGGACGCTGCGCATCGTCGAGAACAAGCTGGGTCTGGTCATGGCCGCGGCCGGGGTCGACGCGTCCAACACCCCCGCCGGGACCGTGCTCCTGCTGCCCGAGGACCCCGACGCCTCGGCGGCGGCGATCCGGGACGGGGTGCGGGACGCGCTGGGCGTCGAGGTCGGCGTCGTCGTCACCGACACCTTCGGCCGGCCCTGGCGCAACGGTCTGACCGACGTGGCCATCGGCGCCGCCGGAGTGCGGGTCCTCGACGACCTGCGGGGCGGCGTGGACGCGTACGGGAATCCGCTGAGCGCGACCGTCGTGGCGACCGCCGACGAACTGGCCGCCGCCGGGGACCTCGTCAAGGGCAAGGCCGGCGGGCTGCCGGTCGCCGTCGTGCGCGGGCTCGGTGACGTCGTGTCCCCGCGGGACGGTTCCGCGCGCGAGCTGGTGCGGGTGGCACGTGACGACATGTTCCGGCTCGGGACGTCGGAGGCGGTGCGGGAGGCCGTGACGCAGCGGCGCACCGTGCGGGCCTTCACCGACGAGCCGGTCGACCCGGGTGCCGTGCGGCGGGCCGTCGCGGCCGCCGTCACCGCGCCCGCGCCGCATCACACGACACCGTGGCGGTTCGTGCTGCTCGAATCCGAGGAGTCGCGCGTACGGCTGCTCGACGCGATGCGGGACGCGTGGGTCGCGGATCTGCGGCGGGACGGCAAGAGCGAGGAGTCGATCGCGAAGCGGGTGCGGCGCGGGGACGTGCTGCGCAACGCGCCGTATCTGGTGGTGCCCTGTCTCGTGATGGACGGGTCGCACACGTACGGGGACGCGCGGCGGGACGCCGCGGAGCGCGAGATGTTCGTCGTCGCCACCGGGGCCGGGGTGCAGAACTTCCTCGTCGCGCTGGCCGGGGAGCGGCTCGGCTCCGCCTGGGTGTCGTCGACCATGTTCTGCCGGGACGTCGTACGGGACGTGCTGGAGCTGCCGGAGTCGTGGGACCCGATGGGGGCCGTCGCGGTGGGGCATGCGGCGGCGGAGCCCGGGGCGCGGCCTGAGCGGGTCGTCGGGGAGTTCGTCGAGGTGCGGTGACGTCGGGCGCGTGACGTCGGGCGCGGGGGGGGGCGTGGGGCTTGGGGTGTGGGGTGTGGGGTGTGGGGTGGTTACCAGTCGGCGATGTTGACCTTGCGCATCTTCGGCTGTCTGCGGGGCGGTGAGACGCCGCTGAGCAGGATCAGGCGGGCCGCTCGGTGGCGCTGGCCCGCGTACGGGGCGAGGAGCTCCAGCATGTCGTCGTCCGTCGCGTCACGGTTGCCCGCGAGGGCGTGACCGACGATGCCCGGGAGGTGTAGGTCGCCCGTCGTCACCTCGTCGGGCGCCCCGTGCGTGCGCTGGACCGTCTCGGCCGAGGTCCAGGGGCCGATGCCCGGGACGAGTTCGAGGCGGGTGCGGGCGGCCGCCGGGTCCATGTCCGCCGCCTCCTCCAGGCGGCGGGCCACCTTGACCGCGCGCAGGATCGTGGACGCCCGCTTGTTGTCGACGCCTGCCCTGTGCCATTCCCAGGACGGGATCAGCGCCCAGGTGCGCGGGTCCGGCATGACGCGCATCCGCAGCTCCTGACCGGCCGGGCCCGGGGCCGGTTCCCCGTACGTGTGGAGGAGCAGGCGCCAGGCACGGTAAGCCTCGTCCGTCGTGATCTTCTGTTCCAGGATCGACGGAATCAGTGATTCCAGGACCAGGCCCGTGCGGGTCAGGCGCAGGCCCGGTCGGCGACGGGCCGTCTGCGCGACGAGGCGGTGGCGCGGCTCGAACGTGGCCGGGTCGTCCGTCTCGCCCAGGAGCCGCGGCAGGTGCGCCAGGAACCAGTCGGCCCCCGGGCCCCAGGCCTCGGCCCTGACCGTGTCGCCCCGGTCCGTGACGCGGAGGGTGGCCGGGCCCTCCGGGGTGCGGCTCGCCCGCCACACGGAGCCGTCGGGCGTGGTGCGGAACGTGGGGTCCGCGGGGCCTCTGCGCAGCGGGCCGAGCGTCAGGCCCAGGTGGAGGGGGGTGGCGGGGGTGTGCGTCGTGACCTTGGGGGTGAGGTCGGGGGTGGAGGCGGGGGTGGCGGTGTGCGTCTGTTGTGGGGGGACCTGGGTGCCCGCGTCGCCGCCGCGCACCGTGGTGCGGGTGCGCGGTGTCTGGGTACGCGGGACGTATCGGCGGCCTGCCACGGGGTCCTTCGGGTGGGGCGGGTGTGTGTTTCGAGGGTAGGGGGTTCCCTGGCCTGCCCGCCCCCGTTCACGGCGTGAGGACCGTCGCTCCCGGTCGCTACGGGGAGCTCCTGGGCGATCCTGATCGCTACTGGTCCGAGGAGAAGCGGACCGCGCCCGCGGGGAGCGTCGCCTCGCACCAGACCCGGACCCCCGTCTGGAGCTCGTTGTCGGCGCCGACGTGGGCTCCGTCACCGATCACCGCGCCGTTGAGGATCGTGCGGGCCCCGATGTGGGCGCCCCTGCCGATCAGCGAGTCCGTGATGACCGCACCCGGTTCGATCACGGCGCCGGACAGGATCGTGGAGCCGAAGACCCGGGCGCCCTCGCCCACGCGCGCGTTCTCGCCGACGACCGTGCCGCCGGTGAGCTTCGCGTCCGGCGCGACCGTGGCCGTCGGCAGGACCAGGCGGTCGCCGCAGCGGCCCGGCACCGCCGGGGACGGGGCGCGGCCCAGGACCAGGTCCGCCGAGCCGCGCACGAAGGCCTGCGGGGTCCCGAGGTCCAGCCAGTACGTGGAGTCGACCATGCCCTGGAGGTGGGCGCCGGAGGACAGCAGGTCCGGGAACGTCTCCCGCTCGACCGAGACCGGGCGGCCCGTCGGGATCGTGTCGATGACCGAGCGGCGGAAGACGTACGCGCCCGCGTTGATCTGGTCCGTGACGATCTCTTCCGGGGTCTGCGGCTTCTCCAGGAACGCCTGCACCCTGCCCGTCCCGTCCGTGGGGACCAGGCCGTACGCGCGCGGGTCCTCGACGCGCGACAGATGCAGGGAGACGTCCGCGCCGGTCCTCTCGTGCTCGTCGACGAGCACCCTGATGTCCAGGCCCGTCAGGATGTCGCCGTTGAAGATCAGGACCGGGTCGTCGGGGCCCGAGTGCAGGTGCGAGGCGACGTTGCGGATGGCTCCGCCGGTGCCGAGGGGTTCGGTCTCGGTGACGTACTCCAGGTGCAGGCCCAGGCGGGAGCCGTCGCCGAAGTACGGCTCGAAGACCTCGGCCAGGTAGGACGTGGCGAGGACGATGTGGTCCACGCCCGCCGCCTTCGCCCGCGCCAGTTGGTGCGTGAGGAACGGGACGCCCGCGGCCGGGATCATCGGCTTCGGCGTGTTCACCGTGAGCGGGCGCAGTCTGGTGCCCTTGCCGCCGACCAGGAGGATCGCTTCTGTCACCTGTCGTCTCTGCTTCCTGCTGGGGCCGGCCGAACTGTCTTTCGGCCGGCCAGTGTATGCAGACCGTGCGAGGTGCCCGGGCCGGCCGGTCTCAGCGGCCCTGGAGGTGGGCGGAGCTGCTACGCGTCTTGCCGAGCTTGTTGTAGAGACGGCGTCCCGGGCATTCGGTCGCGAAGCCGTCCCGGTGGCCGGAGATTACATGCAGTCGCACATTCTTTCCCTTGCGGTAAAGATTGCCACCGCCCGACTTGAGATATGTCGTCCCGCGCGGATTTGCCCCGTACAGCCCGAGCTTCCACGCGGTGAGCTTCGCGATGGCGCTCAGCGCCGCGCCGGGCGGGTTGGAGCGGCCGAACGTGCCCAGGACCGCGACGCCCATGCTGTTGGTGTTGAAGCCGAGGGTGTGCGCGCCCATGACGGGCTTGGCGATCCCGCCGGCGCGGCCTTCGTAGATGTTGCCGCACTTGTCGACGAGGAAGTTGTAGCCCATGTCTCGCCAGCCACTGCTCTTGACGTGGTAGCGGTAGATACTGCGAATGACCGAAGGCGCTTGGGAGCAGCGGTAGTTGTTGCCCGATGCGCTGTGATGGACGAACGCCGCCTTGACCGTCTTCGTGTAGACGAAGTCGCGCTCGCGGAGCTTCTCGTTCGCTCCCCATCCCTTGCGCGTGATGATGCGGGGGCGGGCTCCCACGTAGGGGCGCACCTTGGTCGTCCTCGGCTCGCCGCCTCGCGCCTCGATCAGTTCGTCCTCCGTCACCTTCTTGGTGAGCGCGGGGACGGCAGCGGCGCCCAGCGGGGCGAGTTCGGCGTTCACCGCGGAGGCCGCGGCGGACTCGGCCGTGAGGGTCGTGGCCCGGGGGGCGTCCGCGGGGGCGCCCTGGGAAGGTTCGTCTCCCGGGTCCACCAGTTCCAGGCGGAGACCCTCGGGGAGGAGGGGCTGGTCCTGCTGTGTGGCTCGGGTGGGCTGGCTTTCTTCTGCTTTGACTCGGACCTCCACTCCGTCGGAGTCGCCCACCCACAGCGGCGCCGTGGAACCGTGGATGCGGCCCGAGGTGCGCTCGGCCGTGTCCGGGTCCGGGGCGTCGTCGTTGTGGGTCTCCACGTCCTGCCAGACGGACCAGGTGGTGGTGCCCGTGGTGCGGGTGCGGACCTGTACGTGGCCGTGGAGTTCCGCGTCCGGGTCGTCCCAGACGACGCCGACCAGGGAGAACGGGCGTACGTCGCGTTGCGGCAGGCCCTGTTCCTGGGGGGTGCCGGCGGCTCGGTTGGCGGTGAGGGGGGTGAGGGGGAGCGACTGGGTGCTGCCCGGGAGCGCGTCCTGCGCCGGAGTGGGCGCGGCGTGCGACGTTGTGGGGAGGGTGAGCGGGAGGGCCAGGGCGGCCGCGCAGGTGACGCCGATCGAGGAAGCAAGGAATCCACGCATGCCCACGATCGTGGGCATATCGGTTCCTTTCCGGCCAACCGGGTGGGTCATACGGGTGCTCGGGTGACGGCTTGTGGGTGGTGTGGGGGTGTGCCGCCCGGTGGGGGTGTCGGGGACGTGTCGGGGTACCTCCTCGACCGGATGGGTCGTGTTGTTTCCGGACGACCGATGTCGGGTCCCCCGCGCTGTGTTCCTGCGGAGTCCTGCGGGGGTACCCCGACACGTCCCCTCGCGTCGTGGGCCGGCTCCCCGCCGTTCCGGCCAGGGGGCGGTGGCGGCTTACGCTGGGGGTGTGAATGCCGCTCCCCGTACTCCTGCCGCCCTGTTGAACGCCGCGCTCGTCGCCGATCCGGGGCGGCCGCTCGTCACCTTCTACGACGACTCCACCGGGGAGCGCGTGGAG
Organism: Streptomyces sp. Q6; assembly: GCF_036967205.1. Lineage (NCBI taxonomy): Bacteria > Bacillati > Actinomycetota > Actinomycetes > Kitasatosporales > Streptomycetaceae > Streptomyces > Streptomyces citrinus. Next base: position 5,066,727 of record NZ_CP146022.1, on the reverse strand, counting down.
TTGTCCGTGGCCACGTTCGCCAACTGGGTGGCCAAGACCGCCAATCTGCTCCAGGGCGATCTGGGCGCCGAGCCCGGCGATCGGCTCGCTCTGCTGCTGCCCGCTCACTGGCAGACCGCCGTGTGGCTGCTCGCCTGTTCGTCGGTCGGTGTCGTCGCCGATGTGGGTGGGGATCCCGCCGCTGCCGACCTCGTGGTCAGTGGGCCCGACTCGCTCGACGAGGCCCGTGCCTGCTCCGGGGAGCGTGTCGCCCTCGCGCTGCGGCCACTCGGCGGGCGGTTCCCGCAGACGCCCGAGGGGTTCGTCGACTACGCCGTGGAGGTGCCGGGGCAGGGTGACCGCTTCGCCCCGTTCTCGCCGGTCGACCCGGACGCCCTCGCGCTGGTCACCTCCGGAGCCGGACGGACCGGTGCCGAGGTCGTCGAGAAGGCGGCCGCCGACGCGGTGGAGCTCGGGCTGACCGGGCCCGGGTCGCGGCTGCTCTCCGGCCTCGGGTACGGGAGTTGGCACGGGCTGAGCGCCGGGCTCTACGCCCCGCTCGCGACCGGCGGCTCGGTCGTGCTGTGCCCTCGGCTCGACGCGCTCGACCAGGGCACGCTCGACAAGCGCATCGAGGCCGAGCGGGTCACCGCCACCGTGCACTAGCCACCCGTTCGGCCCCGTTCCCCCGGCCCCGCGGCGCCGTGGAGTCCATGGTCGTAGTGACGCCTTGTCTTCTTGGGGCCGCTACGTCGTCATGAGTACGTCCATGAGGGGGAACCGCACGTGACCGACTCCGCAGCCATGCTCGGCCCGGGCAACGGCTCCTCCCCCACCGGCGCCGGCCGCACCCGGCGCCGTAGGAGATGGCTGCGGTACACGGCGATCGGTGCGGCGTTCCTGGTGCTCGTGGTGGGTGGTGCGGGCTGGATCGCGTACGAGAAGCTCAGCGGGAACATCCGCGAGGACACCGACGCCGCCTCCGAACTCGCGCGCTACGAGAAGGAGCGGCCGACCGTCCTCGTCGACGGCGCGCAGAACCTGCTGCTCATCGGGTCCGACTCCCGCGCGGGAGAGAACGGAAAGTACGGGCGCAACGACGGCACCCAGCGCTCCGACACCACGATCCTGCTGCACGTCGCCGCCGACCGGAAGAGCGCGACCGCCGTCTCCTTCCCCCGCGACCTGATGGTGGACGTGCCCGCGTGCCGCACCTCGGACGGAACCCGCACCGAACCGATGTTCGCCATGTTCAACTACGCCTTCGAAGTGGGCGGTTCGGCCTGCACGATCCGTACCGTCGAGAAGATGACGGGCATCAGGATCGACCACCACATGGTCGTCGACTTCCAGGGGTTCAAGAACATGGTCGACGCCGTCGACGGTGTCGAGGTCTGCCTCGACAAGCCGATCGACGACCCCGACTCGCACCTGAAGCTGGCCGCCGGCCGGCATCTCCTCGACGGCGAGCAGGCCCTCGGTTACGTACGCGCCCGCAAGACCCTCGGCAACGGCAGCGACACCGACCGGATGGACCGCCAGCAGCGATTCCTCGGCGCGCTCGTCGAGAAGGTGCAGAGCAACGGCGTGCTGCTCAATCCGGCCCGGCTCTACCCCGTGCTCGACGCCGCCACGTCCTCACTGACCACCGACCCGGGGCTCGCCAGTCTGCGCGGTCTCTACGACCTGGTGCGCGGGCTGCGCGGCATCTCCACCGACCGGTTGCAGTTCCTGACCGTGCCGCGCGAGTCGTACGTCTACAACGCCAACCGCGATCAGCTCGTCGAACCCGCCGCCGAGCAGCTCTTCACGCGGCTGCGCACCGACGCGCCGCTCGTGGTCACCAAGGAGACGCCCGCCGACACACAGACAGAGAGCGACAGTTCGGGCATTTCAGAGGAAGGTGACGAATACGTGGAGAGTGGAGATTATGAGGAGGAGTGGGAGGAGGACGGGAAGGGGAGCAGCCCCTCTCCCGCGCCCACCTTCCGGGGGAACACGGCCGCCCAGGACGGCTGCGGGTAAAGACGGAGTCATCAGAAGCTGTCTGTGGGCCCAGAGCTTCAATTGAATGGTCCGGATTGCCCAGTTGTAGGGGAGTGGAATTTGTCACCGCCGTCGCTTGACGCTGAACTGGGCGGATAGTGTGAGCGATCCGGTGCACCCGGCCCTGTCGCGTTGGGACGGTCACGCACTGCACACCGACTGATCGGGCGCCCGCTTTGAGGGGGGTAGGGCGCCGCGTGGCCCCGACGGAGGACTCAAAAAACCGTGGACGCGCAAGGCCGTGGGCGGGCAGACAATGTCGATCCCGCAGACCAGTGGGTACTGAACCCGCAGACCGGTGACTACGAACTGCGACTGAGCCCTTCCTCTGGGCAGTCGGCGGTGCCGGGACCGCGTCGCTCCGCTCCGCGCGGCGGCAGGCGGGAGCAGCGTGACGTGCCCCCGCAGCGGCGTCGGCGTGAGCCCCAGGAACCGGCCTCCGGTCCCGGGCGGCGGCGCTCGAAGCCCAAGAAGAAGTCGACAGCCAAGAAGGTGCTGCTGTGGACGACCGGCGGGCTGTCCTTCGTGGTGCTGCTGACCGCCGTCGGTGGCTATCTGTACTACAACCACCTGAACGGCAACATCACCGTCACGGACACCCCCGAGGCCAAGAACAGCTTCAGCAAGGACGAAGCGTTCAACATCCTCGTCATCGGCACCGACAAGCGGACCGGTAAGGGGAACGAGGGCTACGGCGACAAGGGCAGCGTCGGCCACGCCGACACCAACATCCTGCTGCACGTCTCCAAGGACCGTACGAACGCGACCGCGTTGAGCATTCCGCGCGACCTGATCGTGGACGTTCCGGACTGCACGGTCGACGGCAAGGTCATCCCCGGCACCAGCCAGGTCCGCTTCAACACCAGCCTCGGACAGGACGGCCGCGACGCCGGCTGCACGATGAAGACGGTCAAGGCGGTCACCGGGATCACCCCCGACCACTTCATGATGGCCGACTTCAACGCGGTGAAGTCGCTGACCAGCGCGGTCGGTGGCGTCAAGGTGTGTGTCGGCAAGGACGTGGACGACCCGGACTCGCACCTCAAACTCACCAAGGGTGAGCACAACCTGGCGGGCGAGCAGGCACTCGCGTTCCTGCGCACCCGGCACAGCTTCGGCAACCAGGGCGACCTGGACCGCATCAAGGTGCAGCAGCAGTTCCTGGGGTCCCTCGCCCGCAAGATGAGTTCCAGTGACACGCTCAAGAGCCCGACCAAGCTGACGAGTCTCGCCGAGGCCGCGACCAAGGCGCTCACGGTCGACCAGGGCATAGGGAGTCTGACGAAGCTCAAGGACGTCGCCCTCGAGATCAAGAAGGTGCCGCCGAAGAACCTCTCGTTCGTCACCACGCCCGTCGTCGACAACCCGACGGAGAAGGTGCACGCCACCGTCGTCGTGAACGAGACGGCGGCGCCCGCGGTCTTCAACGCCATCAAGAACGACGTGTCGTTGACGGAGACCAAGAAGAAGAAGAAAGCCGCGCAGGCCGCGAAGCTCAAGGGCAGCAAGTCTGCCGCCTCCGCGGTGCGCGTCGACATCTACAACGGCAGTGAGCGGCCGGGCGCCGCGCAGGCGACCCTGACCTGGTTGCAGAACAGCGAGGGCGTCACGAAGTCCACCCAGCTCGGCAACAAGCCGACGCAGGCGAAGACTTCGCTGGAATACTCGCCCGACCAGGCCGACCAGGCCCGGCGACTCGCGGACATCATGGGGCTGCCCGCCTCCGCGATGAAGGAAGGCAAGAGCGAGACGAACGACCAGGGGTTGCCGGCGATCGTGCTGATCCTCGGCAAGGACTTCAAGGGTGCGGGGACACCCATCGACGGCGCGTCGGCGAAGGCGCCGGACGTCGACAAACAAACAGCGGACAAGACTGTGTGTGCCCAGTGACCAACCTCGGCCGCCCTTCGACTGTCTAACCAAGCGACAGCGGGGCGGCCGAGTCATGGCCAAGGGGCGGGGAGGGTGGGGCGGGACATGGGGCGAAGCGGTGTGCGCGGGGAGCGTTCACGGCCGGGCGGCAGCGGGGGCGGTTCGCCGGCCCGCGCCGATGATCTGGGGTGGGACGAATCCCTGTACGCGGGTGCGGCGCCCGGTGACGACACCGGGGCCGCCGACCGACCGCCTCGGGGACACCGACGCGGCGGCAGCCGGGCGAAGCGGCGCAGACACCGAATACTGGGCTGGATCGCCGGTGTCCTCGCGGTCCTCGTGCTGGGCACGGCAGGCGCGGGCTACCTCTACTACCGCCATCTGAACGGCAACATCAAGACCGACAAGCTCAACCTCGGCGAGCACAAGGCGGCGAAACCGACGCCGAACGCGGCGGGCCAGACCCCGTTGAACATCCTCCTGATCGGCTCCGACAGCCGTAACAGCAAGGAGAACCTGAAGCTCGGCGGGCACAAGGAGAGTGTCGGCGCGGCCGCGCTCGCCGACGTGCAGATGCTCCTTCACCTGTCGGCGGACCGCAGCAACATGTCGGTGGTGAGCATGCCGCGCGACACCCTCGTCAAGCTGCCCAAGTGCACCGACCCCAAGAACGGCAAGGTGTACGAGGCCACGGTCACCCGGCAGATGGTCAACTCCTCGCTGGCGCGCGGCGGTCCGGGCTGCACGGTCGCCACCTGGGAACAGATGACCGGCATCCACATCGACCACTTCATGATGGTCGACTTCTCGGGTGTGGTGTCGATGGCGGACGCGGTCGGCGGCGTGCCTGTCTGCGTCGACGCCAATCTCGACGGGCGCAATCACGCCACCGGCGAGGGCACCAACCTGAAGCTCCGCAAGGGCACGACGTACGTCAAGGGCGAGCAGGCTCTCCAGTGGCTGCGCACCCGGCACGGCTTCGAGGACGGCTCCGACATCGCGCGCGCCAAGGCGCAGCACATGTACATGAGCTCGATGGTGCGCGAACTGCGCAAGAACGCGACGATCAGCCATCCGAACAAGCTGCGCACGCTCGCCGAGAAGGCGACCGACGCGCTCCATGTCGACGACGGCCTCGACACCGTCAAGAAGCTGTACGACCTGAGCAACGAGCTGAAGAAGCCCGAGCCGGGCCGGATCACGATGACGACCATGCCGTTCGTGTACGAGGGTGCGCGCGTGGCACCGAAGGCGAACGAGGCCGACGCACTGTGGCGCCTGATCCGTGAGGACGTCTCGCTCGACGGCAAGGGCAAGAAGAAGAAGTCGGCGGACGAGACCTCGGACGATCCGGCGGCGGCCGACGACAAGATCGCGGTGCAGGTGCGCAACGGCACCCGGACGGCGACGGCCGCGGCGGTGCCCGGACGAGCGTCGGACGTGACACGCACCCTCACCGGGAAGGGCTTCGCGCTGGCGGTCGCGGACCAGGCGCAGTCCCTCGTCGCGGAGAAGACGGTGATCGACTACCCGTCCGCCGACCTGGAGGGCGACGCGCAGGCCGTCGCCAAGTCCCTCGGGATTCCGCTGAGTTCGGTCAAGAAGTCGACGGACGTGTCCGGCGTGACGCTGACCGTGGGAGCCGACTGGAGGACGGGCACCGCCTACCCGAAGGCCGACGACGAGGACGCGAGCAAGGCCCTCGACAAGGAGCAGACGCAGAACGGCGCGAACGACAAGGAGTGCATGAAGGTGGACCCGAACTACACCTGGTAGAGCGGGAGTCGCCGGGTGCGGGAGTCGGACTCCCGCACCCGGGGCGTCAGTTGGAGGCGAGGACGGCCGGGCGGCGCGACGCGATGACCTTCTTCGCGAGCGACTTCGGGCTGGTGAGGAAGCCCCAGCCCCACGTCATGTGCATCGTGGCGAGGGCGACGGGGATCTGGACGCGCGCCTTGAGCGGCAGCCCCTTGCCCGCCGGGACCGAGCCCGCGACGATCGCCGCGAGGTAGCCGCCCGGGATGACGAAGCCCCACGGGGTGAGGGCCGCGCCCACCACGAGGCCCGCGGCGATCGCGCAGACGGCGGCCGGCGGGGCGAGGTAGCGCAGGTTGATCGAGCCCGAGTGGTAGCGGGCGACGACGTGGCGCCAGCGGCCGTAGTCCTTGTACTGCTTGGCGAGCGCCTTGACGGTGGGGCGCGGCCGGTAGGAGACCTTCAGCTCGGGCGAGAACCAGATGAGGCCGCCGGCCTCACGGATCCGGAAGTTCAGCTCCCAGTCCTGGGCGCGGATGAACTCCTCGTTGTACCCGCCCTGCTGCTCCAGGGCCTCGCGGCGGAAGACACCGAGGTAGACGGTGAGGGCCGACTGCGCCTCGCCGCCGGTGTGGAAGACCGCGTTGCCGACGCCGATCTTCGACGTCATCGCGGCGGCGACGGCCTGCTCCCAGGCGTTGGTGCCCTCGGCGTGCATGATGCCGCCGACGTTCATCGCACCGGTCTCCTCCAGGAGGCGGACCGCGGTGGCGATGTACCCGGCGGAGAGCGCTGCGTGCCCGTCGACGCGGACGACGACCGGGTGGCGGGACGCCTTGATCGCCGCGTTCAGGGCGGCGGGGGTGCGACCCGTCGGGTTCGGCACGGTGTGCACGCTGGGGTGTTCCGCGACGAGCTGCGCGGCGATCTCGTCCGTACGGTCGCTGGACGGGCCGAGCGCGAGCACGACCTCCATCTCGCCGTCGTACTCCTGCGCCAGGATCGCTTCCACGGCCTCCCGCAGATGCCGCTCCTCGTTGAGGATGGGCATGATCACGGAGACGGCGGGGAGCTGCTCGGCGGTATTGGCGTTGGCGTTCATCGGGCGCCACGTTACCGCTAATGGGGGACACGGGCGCGCCCCGCCCGGGTCGCTACCGCGGGCAGGAGATCGTATCGGCCTACGGTGCCAGGGCCTGTCCCACGCCCGTCGTCGCGGAGGTGTCCCCTCGTGCCCACGCCGCCCCGCTCCCCTGCCCGTCCACCGCGTCCGCAGCGTCCCCAGGAGCCGGGACAGAGCCGCCGTCCGGCGGTCCTGCCGCGCAGGAAGAAGCCACGGTGGGCGATGCGGGTCGCGACCACGTTCTCGGTCACGGTCCTCGCCGCGGCCGGGGTCGGGCACGCGCTCGTCTCCGGGCTCGACACCGGCATCGACCGGATCGACCCCTTCAAGGACATGAAGAACCGCCCGGCGCCGGGCCACGGCATGAACGTGCTGCTCGTCGGCACCGACGGCCGCGACAAGATCTCGCCCGAGGAGAAGCAGAAGTACCGGCTGGGCGGCGCCCCCTGCCACTGCACGGACACCATCATGATCGTGCACATCTCGGACGACCATGAGCGGGCGTCCGTCGTCTCCCTCCCCCGCGACTCGTACGCGATGATGCCGCCGCACACGGACCAGAACAGCGGCGAGAAGCACCACGAGCACCCCGTGAAGATCAACGCGGCGTACGCGGAGGGCGGCCCGCAGCTGACCGTGCGGACGGTCGAGAACATGACGCACGTGAAGATCGACCACTATCTGGAGGTCGACTTCACCAGCTTCATGAAGACGGTCGACGTGCTCGGCGGCGTCGAGGTCTGCACCGCCCGCCCGCTCAAGGACCCGAACACCGGCCTCGACCTGTCCACCGGCACGCACCGGCTGGACGGCGGCGAGGCCCTCCAGTACGTACGGGCGCGGCACGTGGACGGCGCGGGCGACCTCGGCCGGATGCAGCGCCAGCAGCGGTTCATGGCGTCCCTGATCGCGGAGACGACGTCCTCGGGTGTCCTGCTGAACCCGGTCAGGTTCCGCGACGTCGCCCGTACGCTGCTCAGCTCGGTCCGTGCGGACAAGGGGTTCGGGACGGACGAGATGGTCGATCTGGCGCGCGCCATGCGCAATTTCTCGCCGTCCTCGTCGGAGTTCACGACCGTGCCGATCGGGAACATCAGCTTCCCGGTCAAGGGCATCGGCTCGACCGTGAAGTGGGACGCGAAGAAGTCCGGGAAGCTCTTCCAGGCGCTGCGCGACGACAAGCCGCTCGCGCCGCACCGCCCGCGGAAGAAGGCGACCGTCGTCGGGGTCTCGCCGCAGCAGATCCGGGTCCAGGTCGAGAACGGGACGATGACGGCGGGCCTCGGCAAGAAGGTGGACGCGGCGCTGAAGAAGACCGGGTTCCGGACGACGGGGGCGCCGGTGAACGCGGAGCGCCGGGCGGCGGCGCGGACGGTGGTTCTCTACGACCCGCGCTGGGATCGGTCGGCGAAGTCGCTGGCCACGGCGTTGCCCGGGGCGCGGATGACTGCCGTGAAGGGGCAGGGAGCTGTGCTCAAGGTCGTCGCCGGGGCGGATTATCGGGGGGTTCGGGCCGTGCGGGCCGAGGACGCGTACCAAGGGGAGTACGGGGCGGTCACCGGGGATCAGGTGGTGTGTCCCTGAGGGCTGGTCCCCGGTGGGCCTGAGCTGTGGCTGAGGTCACGGGGCTCCGCTCCTCGATCGCCGGAGGGGCTTGAACGGGGCCCGGTCCCTCAGTCCTCGGACGGGCTCTGGGCCCGGAGTTCCTTGATGGCGCGGCGGCGGGCCAGGCGGTGCTGGCGGCGGATCTGGGCCTCCTGGTAGCGGCGGCGGTCGCGGTCGGTCTCAGGGAGGACCGGGGGGACCGTGCGGGGCTTGCCGTCGGCGTCGACCGCGGCGAAGACGAGGTAGGCGGAGCCGACCTGCTGCGCGGGCGTCGACTCGTTCCAGCGCTCGGCCAGGACCCGGACGCCGACCTCCATCGAGGTCCGGCCGGTCCAGTTGACCTGGGCCTTCACATGCACGAGGTCGCCGACCCTGACCGGCTCCAGGAACGCCATCTCGTCCATGGAGGCGGTGACCGCGGGTCCGCCCGAGTGCCTGCCCGCCACGGCGCCCGCCGCGTCGTCCACCAATTTCATGATCACGCCGCCGTGCACCGTACCGAGGAGGTTGGTGTCGTTGTGCGTCATGATGTGCGACAACGTCGTGCGGGAAGCGGACGTCGGCTTGCCCGGAATATCTGAATCCGGTGATTCCGTGCCATGGGCCTGGTCTGTCATGCCACCCACCCTATGCGCGGCTCGTTTGTGTCAGCTTCGCAACAGCCCTGGCCCGATTTCCCATCCGCCCTTGTAAGGCACACAGCGGAGCACGGCACACTGGCTCAATGAGCGATTGGCCCGAGGGGCGGAGCGACAGGCAGGGCGGCGTCGGCGGCGGCTACGGCCGCGGCAGCGCGAGCGCACGCCCCGAAGGTGCCCGTGTCATGCCGCACGTGCAGCGCCCCGTCCCGCAGCAGCAGCCCTCCTACGACGACGGGTACGACGACCTGTACCGGCAGGAGCCCGCCGGGCCGGCGTACGACAGCGACTACAACACGGGCCAGGTCTACGGCCAGCCCTCCCGGGGCCAGGGCTCCGGCGGCGGCGGTGACTACGGGCCGCCCACCGGCCGCCCGGCCCGCACGCCGAACTGGCGCAAGCGCATCAAGTGGACCGCCATCACCGTGGTCTCGGTGCTCGTGGTGACCTCGATCGGCACGTACTTCTGGGCCGACTCCAAGCTCCACCGCGACGTCGACCTGTCCAAGGTCATCGACCGCCCCGAGGCGGGCGACGGCACGAACTACCTCATCGTCGGCACCGACAGCCGCGAGGGCATGTCCGACGCCCAGAAGAAGGAGCTGCACACCGGCTCCGCCAAGGGCAAGCGCACGGACACGATGATGATCCTGCACGTCGGGGACAACGGCGACACCCTCGTCTCCCTGCCGCGCGACTCGAACGTGACGATCCCCACGTACAAGGGCGCCGAGTCCGGCAAGACGTACCCCGGCACCGGCCGCCAGACGAAGCTGAACGCCGCGTACGCCGAGGACGGCCCGACGCTCCTCGTCCGCACCGTCGAGGCCAACACCGGCCTGCACATCGACCACTACGCCGAGATCGGCTTCGGCGGCTTCGCGAGCATCGTGGACGCGGTCGGCGGTGTCGAGATGAACCTGAAGGAAGGCTTCAAGGACAAGTGGTCCGGGGCCGACTTCAAGGCCGGCAAGCAGACGCTGAACGGGCAGCAGGCGCTCGCCTTCGTCCGCACCCGGCACGCGTTCAAGTCGAGCGACTTCCAGCGCACCAAGAACCAGCAGGCCTTCCTCGCCGCGCTCGCCCACAAGGTGGCGTCACCGGGCACGATCATGAACCCCTTCAAGCTCTACCCGACGCTGGGCGCGGGCCTCGACACGCTCGTCGTCGACAAGGACATGAGCCTGTGGGACCTGGGGTCGATGTTCCTGGCGATGAAGTCGGTCTCCGGCGGTGACGGGGACGGCACGTCCATGAACATGCCGACGGCCGGCTTCGTCGGCGGCAACGTCCTGTGGGACAAGACCAAGGTCAAGCAGCTCGTCGAGCAGTTCAACAACGACGAGAAGGTCACGGTCACCAGCGACTGACAGGGGCCCCGGCCATGGCCACCGCACTCGTGCTCGGCGCCGCCGGTGGCATCGGCCGGGCCGTCGTCGAGCGGCTCACCCGGGACGGCACCGATGTCGTCGCCGTGGACCTGGACCCGGCCGTGCGCCAACTCCCGGACACGGCGCACACGGTGGAGGGCGACGCCACCGATCCCGCGCTGCTCGCCCGCGCCTTCGACGCCGCGCCCGAGCCGCCGTCGGTCCTCGTCCACGCGCTGCTGTGGGAACTGCGGTCGCCGCTCGACGCGTTGACGTCACGTCAGTGGCATCGCGTTCTCGACGTGGGGCTCGTCTCCGCCTGGCAGGCCGCCGCCGAGCTCGTACGGCGCAAGGATGCGGGGCCCGCCTCGATCGTGTTCGTCGGCTCGGTGCACGCACGCGGGGCCGCCCCGGATGCGCCGCGTACGCCGTCGCGAAGGCGGGGCTCGGCGCCCTGGCACGGGCCGCGGCCGCCGAGTGGGGTCCGCTCGGGGTGCGCACGAACGTCGTGGAGCCGGGCTTCGTCGCCATCGAGCGCAACGCCCACCGCTGGCGGGACCCCGCCGAACGCGCCCGCGTCCAGGCCGCCTACCCGCTGGACCGGCTCTGCACCCCGCAGGAGATCGCCGAGGTCGTGGCGTTCCTGGCCGGGCCCTCGTCCTCGTACGTCAACGGAGTCTGCCTGCCGGTCGACGGCGGGGCGCTCGCGGTGCTGCCCGAGGTCCATGTGCCCCCGGCGGGAAATCCGGGTGCGGGGAGCGCGCCGCGCTGACACGCTGCGCCGATGCATCGCGAAGAGATCTCCCGCATCGCTCACGCCGGTCATCCGGTCAAGGCCCCGCTCGGCGACGACTCCGTACGCGACCTCCTGCGGCACGCGCTGCCGCGCGGCGACGAGCGCGTCCTCGACCTCGGGTGCGGCACCGCCGAATGGCTGCTGCGCGCCCTGGCCACGCGGCCCGGGGTGCGCGCCGAGGGCGTCGACATCTCCGCGGACGCGCTGGCGCTGGCCCGTGACGCGGCCGATGAGCGCGGACTCGGGGAGCGGCTCGGGCTGCACCACCGGCCGGCCGAGGAGTTCGCCGCGAAGGAGCCGTTCGACGTCGTCGTCAGCGTCGGCGCCGCCCACGCGTTCGGCGGCCTGCTGCCGACCCTCGCGGCGGCCCGCGCGCACCTGGCGCCCAGCGGCCGCATCCTGGTCGGCGACGGCTTCTGGGAGCGGCCGCCGTCCCCCGAGGCCGTCGACATGCTCGGCGATCTCGCACCGCTCGCCGACACCGTGGAGCGGGTCACCGCCGCCGGCTGGACCCCGGTCCACGGCCACATCAGCACCCGGCAGGAGCTGGACGCCTACGAGTGGGCCTGCTGGGGCTCCGTCGCCGCCTGGGCCCTCGACCACCCCGACCACCCGGACAGCGCCGAGGTCCTGGAGACGGCCGCCCTGCGCCGCACGGAGTGGCTGCGGTCGTACCGGGATTCGTTCGGGTTCGTCTGCCTGGTCCTGCGCCGGACGCCCGGCACCGCCTGATCCCGGCGGTCCGGCCCGGCGGTCCGGTCCCGGGCGAAGGACGCGCAGGTCAAAGAGGTACGCTCCTGGCCCGAAACGACCATGAGGTGGCTCCCCGCGATGACCGGTCCGCTCGACACGCAAGTGCCCTTCGACGCCGTCCTGTGCGACATCGACAACGTGATCCGGTTCTACGACGACTCCGGCCTGCTCGCCCTGGAGCGGGCGGCGGGGCTGGCCGAGGGCACGACGGCGAAGGTGGCGTTCGCGCCCGAGGTGGACCTGCCGCTCATGCTGGGGCGCATCACCCCGCAGGAGTGGGTGGAGTCGATCGTCACGGAACTGACCGGACTCGTGCCCGCGCGGACGGCCCGCGCACTCGCCTCGACCCTGCTGGCGCTGCCCTTCCGGGCCGACGAGGCGGTGGTGTCGCTGCTGCGGCGGGCCCGGACCCGCGTCCCCCTGGTCCTCGTCAGCAACGCGACGGTCGACCTGGAGGACGATCTCGCCCGACTCGGCCTGACCGACCTCGCGGACGACGTCGTCAGCAGTGCGCGCGTCGGTCTCGCGAAGCCCGACGCGCGGATCTACGAGCTGGCGGCCGCCAGGGCGGGCGTCCGGCCGGACCGGTGCCTGTTCGTCGACGACTCGACGGAGAACGTCGAGGCGGCCACGGCCCTCGGCATGCGCGGGGCGCACTTCCGCGAACCGGCGGACCTGGAGCGCGCGCTGGCTCCGCTGCTCGGTGGTGCGTAGAGGCGCACGACGAGGAAGGGCGCCCGTTTCGCGGGCGCCCTTCCTGGTTCGGTCGACGGTTACGGCAGGTTGCGCGCCATGACGATGCGCTGGACCTGGTTCGTGCCTTCGTAGATTTGTGTGATCTTGGCGTCGCGCATCATGCGCTCGACCGGGTAGTCACGGGTGTAGCCGTAGCCGCCGAGGAGCTGGACGGCGTCGGTCGTGACCTCCATCGCGACGTCCGAGGCGAAGCACTTGGCGGCGGCGCCCTGGAAGGTGAGGTCCTTGTCGCCGCGCTCCGAGGCCGCCGCGGCCGCGTACGTGAGCTGGCGGGCGGCGGCGATCTTCATCGCCATGTCGGCGAGCATGAACTGGATGCCCTGGAAGTCGGCGATCGGCTTGCCGAACTGCTTGCGCTCCTGGACGTAGCCCTTGGCGTAGTCGAGGGCGCCCTGGGCGACACCGAGCGCCTGGGCGGCGATGGTGATGCGGGTGTGGTCGAGGGTCTTCATCGCGGTGGCGAAGCCGGTGCCCTCGGCGCCGATCATGCGGTCGGCGGGGATGCGGACGTTGTCGAGGTAGACCTCGCGGGTCGGCGAGCCCTTGATGCCGAGCTTCTTCTCCGGGGCGCCGAAGGAGACGCCCGGGTCGGACTTCTCGACGACGAACGCGGAGATGCCCTTGGAGCGCTTCTCCGGGTCGGTGACAGCCATGACCGTGTAGTACTCGCTGACGCCGGCGTTGGTGATCCAGCGCTTCACGCCGTTCAGGACCCAGAAGTCGCCGTCGCGGACCGCGCGGGTCTTCATGCCGGCCGCGTCCGAACCGGCGTCCGGCTCGCTGAGGCAGTACGAGAACATGGCGTCGCCCTTGGCCAGCGGGCCGAGGTACTTCTTCTTCAGCTCCTCGGAGCCGGAGAGGATGACGGGGAGCGAGCCGAGCTTGTTCACGGCCGGGATCAGGGAGGACGAGACGCAGGCGCGGGCGACCTCCTCGATGACGATGACGGTGGCGAGCGCGTCGGCGCCCGCGCCGCCGTACTCCTCCGGCACGTGCACCGCGGCGAGCTCGGCCGCGACGAGCGCGTCGAGCGCCTCCTGCGGGAAGCGGGCGTCCTCGTCGACCGCGGCGGCGTGCGGGGCGATCTTCGCATCGGCCAGCGCGCGCACGGTCTCGCGGAGCAGGTCGTGCTCCTCGGACGGGCGGTACAGGTCGAACTCCGGGGTGGAAGTCGATCCGGCCAAGGTGTCTCACGCTCCAAGCGATGCTAATTACCGTTAAGTAACCCGAATTTTAGGTGTCTGCGCACTCCGGGGATACGTGAGCTACGCGACAAGGGGAAAGTTGCCCGGTGAGAGGCCGGTCGACGCCCCGACTATGCTCGGGCAGCGCACGCCGCACCCACACCTCTGGAGCCCCGTTATGGCCCTCAAGATCACCGTGATCGGCACCGGCTACCTCGGCGCCACGCACGCCGCGGCCATGGCCGAGCTCGGCTTCGAGGTGCTCGGTCTGGATGTCGTACCCGAGAAGATCGAGATGCTCACGCGGGGCGAGGTCCCCATGTACGAGCCCGGTCTGGAGGACCTGCTGCGCAAGCACGTCGCCGGGATCGAGGGGTCGAGCGGGCGGCTGCGCTTCACGATGGACTTCAAGGAGGTCGCGGAGTTCGGGGACGTGCACTTCGTGTGCGTGAACACCCCGCAGCGGCACGGCGAGTACGCGTGCGACATGAGTTACGTGGACTCCGCGTTCGGCTCCCTGGCCCCGCACCTGGAGCCGGGCGCGCTGGTCGTGGGCAAGTCGACGGTGCCGGTGGGGTCCGCGGCCCGGCTGGCGGCGCTGCTGCCCGAGGGGACGGAGCTGGCGTGGAACCCGGAGTTCCTGCGTGAGGGCTTCGCCGTGAACGACACGCTGCACCCGGACCGGATCGTGGTCGGCGTGGGCAGCGAGCGGGCCGAGAAGCTGCTGCGGGACGTGTACGCGACGCCGCTGGCGGAGGGCACGCCGCTCGTCGTGACGGACTTCCCGACGGCCGAGCTGGTCAAGACGGCGGCGAACTCCTTCCTGGCCACGAAGATCTCCTTCATCAACGCGATGGCCGAGGTGTGCGAGGCCGCGGGCGGCGACGTCGCCAAGCTGGCCGAGGCGATCGGCTACGACGACCGGATCGGGCACAAGTTCCTGCGGGCCGGGATCGGCTTCGGCGGCGGGTGCCTGCCGAAGGACATCCGGGCGTTCATGGCGCGCGCCGGTGAGCTGGGCGCGGACCAGGCGCTGACGTTCCTGCGCGAGATCGACTCCGTGAACATGCGGCGGCGCGGGGCGATGGTCGAGATGGCGCGCGAGGCGCTGGGCGGCGGGGCGTTCCTGGGCAAGCGGGTCGCGGTGCTCGGCGCCACGTTCAAGCCGGACTCGGACGACGTGCGGGACTCCCCCGCGCTGAACGTCGCCGGGCAGATCCACCTCCAGGGCGGTCAGGTCACGGTCTACGACCCGAAGGGCATGGCGAACGCCCGGCGGCTGTTCCCGACGCTGGGGTACGCCGACTCGGCCCTCGACGCGGTGCGCGGCGCGGACGTCGTGCTGCATCTGACGGAGTGGCGGGAGTTCCGCGAGCTGGACCCGGCGGAGCTGGGTGCCGCCGTGTCGGAGCGGGTCATCCTGGACGGCCGCAACGCCCTGGACCCCGCGCTGTGGCGGGACGCCGGGTGGACGTACCGGGCCATGGGGCGGCCGTCCGCGTGACGGAGTACGGGGACTGCTGAGGTCAGAGGGTGGCCGTGGACGGTCCGCGGCGCTGTTGGGCGGCGCGGGCCGTGAACTCGGCGCCGCGCAGGACCCTTTGGACGTTGCCCCAGGTGAGCAGGGCGACGTCCGCCTCGGGCCAGCCGCGGTCCAGGAGCTCGGCGATGAGGGCCGGGTAGCCGGAGGCGTCGGCGAGGCCCTCGGGGTGCGGGTCCCCGGTGTCGTACATCCCCGAGAGGCCGACCGACTCGGGGCCCGCGACGCGTCGTACGTGGTCCAGGTGGTCGGCCACGTCGCGCAGGGCGGGTCCGGTGCGGGCGACCGAGCAGGGCACGAGGCACAGGCCCTTGCCCGCGCCGACGGCGGCGAGCAGGTCGTCACCGACGTTGTCCGGATGGCTGTTGAGGGCGCGGGCACCGGAGCGGGTGAGGACGGTCGGGGCCTTGGAGGCGGCCAGGGCGCGGACGGCGGTGGCCGGGGACGCGCCCGTGAGGTCGACGAGCATGCCGAGCCGGTTCATCTCCCGTACGACCTCTTCGCCGAACAGGCTCAGGCCGTCGTCGGACGCCCAGGCCGTGCCGCTGAGGGTGAGGGCGCGCAGGCCGAGCGCGTGCAGGGCGCGCAGGGTGCCGAGCGAGTCGCCGGTCGCGGTGCCGGGCGCGGGGCCGATGACGACGGCGACGCGGCCGTGCGCGCGGGCGTCGGCGGTCTCGGACGCGGAGCGGGCCAGGCGCAGGCCCTCCGGGTAGCGGGCGACGACGTTGTTGACGAGGTCGATCTGTTCCAGGGCCGTGGTGACGGGGCGCGCGGGGTCGACGTGCAGCGCCCACAGCAGGGCGCCGGTGCCGCTGGCGCGCAGCCGGGGCAGATCGGTCTCGACGGTGCTCTCGCCGAGTTCGAGGTCGTACCAGGGCAGGGTCCGCAGTGTCTCCGGCAGGCCGCAGTAGCCGTCCGCGACGGGGTGCCGGGCGAGCAGGTCGCGGGCGGTGACCGGGACGGGTACGGGGAGCGGTGGCGGGGGCGGGACCTCGACAGGGGGCTGATCGTCGAGCCCGCCCGCTTCGGCGGGTGCGGTCAGTTCGTCCTGCAGGTCTGCCATGGCAGGGCTCCGGACGTCGGTGGGGCGGCGTTGGGACCACCGTGCCACGGAGTGCGGCACGCTTCTCGGTGAGCGAAGCGTTCGGGTGTCCGTACCGCCGTCGGGGTGAGGCGCGCCGCGTCGGCGTCGCGCCCCACCCCGTCCGGATCGCGTGTCCGGCGGAGCCGGGGCTCAGCCGTCGAGCTGTTCCAGCGTCGCGTTCGACGGCCCGCGCCGGCCCTGGAGGTCACGGGCGACCGCTTCCGCGTCGCCGAGGACCCGGACCGCGTTGCTCCAGGTGAGTTTCGCGAGGTCGCCGCGGGACCATCCGCGGTCGAGGAGTTCGGCGATCAGGTTCGGGTAGCCGGAGACGTCCCCGAGGCCCTCCGGCAGGAACGCCGTGCCGTCGTAGTCGCCGCCGATGCCGATGTGGTCGACGCCCGCGACCTCGCGCATGTGGTCGAGGTGGTCGGCGACCGTCGAGACCGTGGCGACCGGCCGGGGCGTCGCCTCCTCGAAGGCGCGGTGCAGCTTCATCGCCTCGGGCGACGTGTCGAGGTGGTGGAAGCCGTGCGCGCGCAGGTTCTCGTCGGCGGCCGCCGTCCAGTCGACCGCCGCCTGGAGGACGAACTTCGGGACGAAGGTGGCCATGGCCACTCCCCCGTTCCCGGCCAGCCGCTCCAGGACGTCGTCCGGGATGTTGCGCGGGTGGTCGCAGACCGCGCGGGACGACGAGTGCGAGAAGATCACCGGCGCCTCGGTCACGTCCAGGGCCGCGCGCATCGTCGTCGCGGCGACGTGCGACAGGTCGACGAGCATGCCCTCGCGGTTCATCTCGCGGACGACCTCGCGGCCGAAGGCCGACAGGCCGCCGACCCCGGGCTCGTCGGTCGCCGAGTCGGCCCAGGCGATGTTGTCGTTGTGCGTGAGCGTCATGTAGCGGACGCCCAGCGCGTACAACGCCCGCAGCGTGGCGAGGGAGTTGTTGATGGAGTGGCCGCCCTCGGCGCCCTTCAGGGACGCGATACGGCCTTCCGCGCGCGCCGCCTCCATGTCCGCGGCCGTCAGCGCGGCCCGCAGGTCACCCGGGTACCGGGCGATCAACTGGTCGACGCAGTCGATCTGTTCGAGCGTGGCGCTGACCGCCGCGTCGCCCGTCAGGTCGGTCCGTACGTACACGGACCAGAACTGCGCGCCGACGCCGCCCGCCCGCAACCGGCCGAGGTCGGTGTGGAGATGGGCGCTCTGGTCGGTGGCGATGTCGCGCGCGTCGATGTCGTACGTGACCTGCTCGCGCAGCGCCCACGGGAGGTCGTTGTGCCCGTCGACGACGGGGAACTCGGCGAGGAGTTCGCGGGCCTGTGCCACCTGGTCCGTCACGCGGTTCACTTCCCCGTGCCCGAGCCGAAGCCGAACCCGCCGGCCCCGCCCTCGACCTTGGCGCGCAGCCGCTTGCCCTTCTCGGTGGCCTGGTCGTTCAGGTCCTGCTGGAACTCGCGCATGCGGCCGAGGAGTTCCTCGTCGTGGGCGGCGAGCATACGGGCCGCGAGCAGTCCGGCGTTGCGCGCCCCGCCCACCGAGACGGTCGCGACCGGCACGCCGGCCGGCATCTGCACGATGGACAGCAGCGAGTCCATGCCGTCGAGGTACTTCAGCGGCACCGGGACGCCGATGACCGGCAGCGGCGTCACGGAGGCGAGCATGCCGGGCAGGTGGGCGGCGCCGCCCGCGCCGGCGATGATCGCCTTGAGCCCGCGCTCGGCGGCCTGCTCCCCGTACGCGATCATCTCGTGCGGCATGCGGTGCGCGGAGACGACGTCGACCTCGTAGGGGATCTCGAACTCGTCGAGCGCCTTCGCCGCGGCCTCCATGACGGGCCAGTCGGAGTCCGACCCCATGACGATTCCAACCACAGGACTCATTCGGTGATCGTGCCTCTCAGGTACCCGGCGGCGTGCCGGGCGCGGTCCAGGACCTCGTCCAGATCGTCACCGTAGGTGTTCACGTGACCGACCTTGCGGCCGGGCTTCACGTCCTTGCCGTACATGTGGATCTTGAGCTGCGGGTCGCGGGCCATGCAGTGCAGGTACGCGCTGTACATGTCCGGGAAGTCGCCGCCCAGGACATTGCACATCACGGTCCACGGCGCGCGCGGGCGGGGGTCGCCGAGCGGCAGGTCGAGGACGGCGCGCACGTGGTTGGCGAACTGGGACGTGATCGCCCCGTCCTGCGTCCAGTGTCCTGAGTTGTGCGGGCGCATCGCCAGTTCGTTGACCAGGATGCCGGGCTTGCCGTCGGGGCCGCGGGTCTCGAACAGCTCGACGGCGAGGTGGCCGACGACGCCGAGTTCCTTGGCGACGCGCAGCGCCAGCTCCTGGGCCTCGCCCGCGAGCGTCTCGTCGAGGTCGGGCGCCGGCGCGATCACCGTGTCGCAGACGCCGTCGACCTGCTGGGACTCGACGACGGGATAGGCGACCGCCTGGCCGTGCGGGGAGCGCACGACGTTGGCCGCCAGCTCCCGTACGAAGTCGACCTTCTCCTCGGCGAGGACCGGCACACCGGCCTTGAACGGCTCGGCGGCGTCCGCTTCGGAGCGTACGAACCACACGCCCTTGCCGTCGTAGCCGCCGCGCACCGTCTTGAGGATGACGGGGAAGCCGTCACCTTCAGAGGCGCCTTCAGAGGCGCCTTCCGCGGCGAAGGCGACCACGTCGGCCACGTCGCGCACGATGCGGTGGCGCGGGCAGGGCACGCCGAGCGACGTGAGTTTCGCGCGCATCTCGCCCTTGTCCTGGGCGTAGAGCAGAGCGTCGGGTCCTGGGCGCACGGGGATGCCGTCCGCCTCCAGGGCCCGCAGGTGCTCGGTCGGCACGTGCTCGTGATCGAAGGTGATCACGTCACAGCCGCGCGCGAACTCACGCAGCGTGTCGAGGTCGCGATAGTCGCCCACGACGACATCGCCGACGACCTGCGCCGCGGAATCCTGAGGAGTGTCACTGAGGAGCTTGAACCTGATGCCGAGCGGGATGCCTGCCTCGTGTGTCATACGAGCGAGCTGGCCACCGCCGACCATGCCGACTACCGGGAACGTCACACCCTCAGGGTATCGGCCAATCGGCCGGTACCCGTACGGCCCTCCTCTCGTACGAAAGTCCATACGCGCCGTCCGCCCACAGGCGCCCGTGAAGCCGCCTGGTTAGCATGGCCGGGTCGGCCTCTCGCGGGACCGGCGGACCATACGACGGGGACGACGGGGGCTGAGGCGATCACCATGACAGGGACCAGCGGCCCACACACCCCTTCCCGGCTGGGCGCACTGCGGCTGCGTTTCGACGCGCTCGCCCGGGAGATCGCCAAGTTCGGCGTCGTGGGCGCGCTCGGCGTCCTCGTGAACTTCGCGGTGTTCAACCTCATGCGGCACGGCACGGACCTCCAGGTCGTGCGCGCCAGCGTGATCGCGACGGTCGTCGCCATCGTCTTCAACTACGTGGGGTTCCGTTACTTCACGTACCGCGACCGCGACAAGAGCGGCCGCGCCAAGGAACTCACGCTGTTCCTGCTGTTCAGCGTGGTCGGCCTGGTCATCGAGAACGGTGTCCTGTACGCGGCGACGTACGGCTTCGGCTGGGACAGCCCGTTGCAGTCGAACATCTTCAAGTTCCTCGGCATGGGCCTCGCGACGCTGTTCCGCTTCTGGTCCTACCGCACGTGGGTGTTCAAGGCGCTGCCCGCGCGCGAGGCCGTCGCGAGCGCGGAATCGTTTTTGGACGAGCCCGCCGAAGTGACCCGCGTCATCTGATCACCCGCGTCACCTGATCACCCGCGCCATCTCATCAGCCGCGTCACCTGATCATCTGGCCCTCGTCGTCGCCGTCCGCCGGCTTCCTCAGGGGCGTACGGGACAGGAACAGGCCGAAGACGGGCGGCGCCGCCTGGAGCATTTCGAGCCGGCCGCCGTCGGCCTCGGCGAGGTCGCGGGCGACGGCGAGGCCGATGCCCGTCGAGTTCCGGCCGCTGATGGTCCGCTCGAAGATCCGCGAGCCGAGCTCCGACGGGACGCCGGGGCCCTCGTCCGTGACCTCGACGACGGTCTGGTTGCCGGTGACACGGGTGCGCAGGGCGACGGTGCCGCCACCGTGCATCAGTGAGTTCTCGATCAGCGCGGCCAGGACCTGGGCGACCGCGCCCGGGGTGCCGACCGCGGTGAGATGCCGCTTGCCCGACGAGACGATCGCGCGCCCCTCGCCGCGATAGGCGGGCCGCCACTCCTCCAGCTGCTGCTTGATCACCTCGTCGAGGTCGAAGGTGACGGCCGAACCGGTGCGCGGGTCGCGGGAGTTGGTGAGCAGCCGCTCGACGACGTCGGTGAGCCGCTCGACCTGCGCGAGCGCGATCGTCGCCTCCTCCTTCACCTCGTCCAGATCGTCGGTCATGGTGATCTCCTCGAGGCGCATGGACAGCGCGGTGAGGGGCGTGCGCAGCTGGTGCGAGGCGTCGGCGGCCAGTCGCCGCTCGGCCGTGAGCATGCGCGCGATCCGCTCCGCCGAACCGTCGAGGACGTCGGCGACGCGGTCCAGCTCGGGGACGCCGTAGCGCTTGTGCCGCGGGCGCGGGTCGCCGGAGCCGAGGCGCTCCGCGGTGGAGGCCAGGTCGGTGAGCGGGGAGGCGAGCCTGTTGGCCTGCCGTACGGCGAGCAGGACGGCGGCGACGACGGCGAGCAGCGCGACGCCCGCGATGATCAGCAGGGTGCGGCCGACCTCGCGGGTGACGGTGGAGCGGGGCTCCTCGACGGTGACCTGCTCGCCCTGCTCGCCGGTGGCGGTGTACTTGATGACGTCGCCGTCGGGCTCGGTGCCGATGTGGATCGGGGCGCGGTCCGGCATCCGGATCACCGCGTACCGCTCGGTGGCGACCTGGTCCTTGAGGATGTCGCCGTTGATCTGCTCCTCGCTGAGCAGCCGGCTGTCCACGATGGAGGCGAGGCGGACGGCCTCCGACTCGACGCGTTCCTGGGCGCTGTTGGTGATGGTCCGGGTCTCCACGATGACGAGGGAGACCCCGAACACGGCGATCACGACCAGGACGACGGCGAGCGTGGAGTTGATCAGACGGCGGCGCATGCCCTCAGTGTCCCGGATCGGCGCCCGGGACCGGGGTCACCGGCGCGGGGCTCAGCTCTTCTCGAAGCGGAAGCCGACGCCGCGCACCGTGGCGATGTAGCGCGGGTTCGCCGCGTCGTCGCCGAGCTTCTTCCTGAGCCACGAGATGTGCATGTCCAGCGTCTTGGTCGACGACCACCAGGTGGTGTCCCAGACCTCGCGCATCAGCTGGTCGCGGGTGACGACCCGGCCCGCGTCGCGCACGAGGACCCGCAGCAGGTCGAACTCCTTCGCCGTGAGCTGGAGTTCCTCGTCGCCCATCCAGGCGCGGTGCGACTCGACGTCGATGCGCACGCCGTGCGTGGCGGGCGTCTCCTTGGGCTCGGCGGAGCCGCGCCGCAGCAGGGCCCGGACGCGGGCGAGCAGTTCGGCGAGGCGGAAGGGCTTGGTCACGTAGTCGTCGGCGCCGGCGTCGAGGCCGACGACCGTGTCGACCTCGTCGGCGCGGGCGGTGAGGATCAGGATCGGCACCGTGTGCCCCTCGGCGCGCAGTCGGCGGGCCACTTCGAGGCCGTCCATCCCGGGCAGGCCCAGGTCGAGTACGACGAGATCGATGCTTCCCTGAAGTCCGGCGTCGAGGGCGGTGGGGCCGTCCTCGCGGACTTCGACCTCGTAACCCTCCCTGCGCAGGGCGCGGGCCAGCGGCTCCGAGATGGACGCGTCGTCCTCGGCGAGCAGTACACGGGTCATGGGGTGATGGTAGTCCGCGCCGGACGACGGCCGCCGGGTGATCGGGCACAGCGGTCCGCCGACCGAAACGGAATCTCTCCCTCCGCCGTCACACCCTCAGGCTGTGGGGTGCGATCCTGGAGAACGCCTTGGATTCAGCGCGGCGGTTCCACAGGGGCCTGTGATCCATCTCTCAAGTCCTTCCATATGCCGCACTGTCGTGTCGTATGGTGACCGAACGCCTGATGCACTAATGGGGGACCTTTGGAGCGCACTGCGCACCCAAGGTCCCTTTTATGTGTGAGCTGACGACGTCAGCGTTGAAAGGAATGACCTGTGGCCGGGCCCCGCGCGCAAGGATGCGTGCGAGGTGTGGATCTCGGGTCCGCCGTACCAGATCCCCTCTGGCGTGGGGAGGACGGTAGGACTCCGGTGCCGGCCGCCCCCCACCGGGCGCGCAATCGCTGCCGCGTACGCGCGTCCCGACACCCCACGAGGATCGACCATGGCGTCCAGCCTGACGAAGGACTCGGCCGGTACCCCCGGCTCTGAGAAGACCTTCTTCGGCCACCCCCGCGGACTGGCCACTCTCTTCATGACCGAGATGTGGGAGCGCTTCAGCTTCTACGGCATGAAGGCCCTTCTCCCGCTGTACCTGATCGCTCCCGGCGGGCTTCACATGAACCCCGCCACGGCCACGGCGATCTACTCGGTCTACATGTCGATGGTCTACCTGCTCGCCATGCCCGGCGGCTGGTTCGCCGACCGCTTCTGGGGTCCCCGCAAGACGGTGGCCATCGGTGGCGGCATCGTGATCCTCGGCCACATCACACTGGCCCTGCCGACCTCGGGTTCGTTCTTCGCGGGCCTCGCGCTCGTGGCGCTCGGCTCGGGTCTGCTCAAGGCCAACATCTCCACGATGGTCGGCCACCTGTACGACGGCCCGGAGGACCCGCGTCGTGACGCCGGCTTCACCGTCTTCTACATCGGCATCAACCTGGGTGCTTTCCTCGCGCCGCTGACCATCGGCACCGTCGGTGAGAACGTCAACTGGCACCTGGGCTTCGCGCTCGCCGCGGTCGGCATGGCGCTCGGCCTCGGCCAATTCCTGCTCGGCACCCGCCACCTGAGCTCCGAGAGCGACATCGTCGTCAAGCCGGCCTCCGCCCAGGAGAAGTCGAAGGCGCTGCGCACCAGCCTGGTCTGGGCGGCCGTCGCCGCGGTCTTCTACGTGATCGTCGTCGCCACCGGCACGTACACGATCAACTGGGTGCTCGTCCCGCTGACGCTGATCGGCCTGATCATCCCGATCGCCGTCCTGGTCCGCATGAAGCGCGACAAGGAGCTGACGGGCGAGGAGCAGTCCAAGCTCTCCGGTTACGTGTGGTTCTTCGTCGTCGCCGCCATCTTCTGGATGATCTACGACCAGAACGGCTCGACGCTGTCGATCTTCGGCGAGTCCTCGACCACCAACTCGCTGCTCGGCTTCGACTTCCCGACCTCCTGGTACCAGTCGCTGAACCCGATCTTCATCATGGCGCTGGCCCCCGTGGTCGCGTCCGGCTGGCTGTGGCTGAACAAGCGCGGCAAGGAGCCGAGCACCGCCGTCAAGTTCGCGTCGTCGCTCGCGCTGATCGGTATCTCCTTCGTCGTCTTCCTCATCCCGCTGATCGACACCGCCAACAACGGCGGCAAGGTCTCCCCGATGTGGCTCGTCGCGATCTACTTCATCCAGACCGTCGGTGAGCTCTGCCTCTCCCCGGTCGGCCTCTCGGTCACGACCAAGATGGCCCCGGCGAAGTACGGCTCGCAGATGATGGGTGTCTGGTTCCTCGCGGTCACCGCGGGCGACTCCGTCACCGGCCTGCTCTCGACGGCCGGCGTCGACCTGAACACCACGGGCGCCGTCGCCATCGAGGCCGCCCTCGCGGTCGCGGCCGGCGTCGGTATCTGGATGTACCGCCGCAAGGTCAAGGAACTGATGGGCTCCGTCAACTGACGGATCCCGTACGGCTCCGAGAACCCCGTCGCACTTCGGTGCGGCGGGGTTCTCGCACGTCGGGGCCCACGGTCAGGGCCCACCGAGGGCCCGGAGCCTCTGTTCGGCCGCACGACGCCGGGCCGGGCCGAGGCGGGGCGCGCGAGGAGGCCCCGCGGCACGTCGGCCGCCTCGGTCAGGCGCACCCCGGCGCCCGTCCTCCCGGAGATCCGCCCGGAGCCGTCACCTCCTGATCGCGCGCCGTGTCCGTGGCAGGAACGTGAACACCGCGCCGCCCAGCAGGATCACCGTGCCGGCCACCAGGCCGAGGGCGCGCAGGGCGCCGTCGTGGGCGGCGCCGGTCTCGGCGAGGCCGCCGCCGGTGGCGTCGCCGCCGCCCGCCGAGCCGCCCGCGGAGCCGGAGGCCGAACCCGAGCCGGTGCCCGAGCCGGTCGCGCCGCCCTCCACCGCCGTGGTGTCGATCTCCAGGGAGACCTCCGTCTTGGTGGGGGTGCAGGTCGTCGTCGTGCCCAGGGCCTTGACCGTGAGGACGCCCGGCGAGAGCGTCGACTTGCCGTCGGCGCCCGGCTTGTAGGTGCCGGTCAGGTCGGGGATGGTCATCGGGTCGCCGGACTTGATCGGTTCCTTGTTGGTCGGGCCCTCGACCGCGACCGTGCCGCTGTCGGCGCCGCCGAGCTTCACCGCCATCGACGGCTTGACCGAGTCCGCCGGGATGTCGGCGGGGCTGTCCATCACGGACTTCTTGAACTTGACGGTCAGGGCGTAGTTCCCGCCGTCCTTCTTGGCGTTGATCTGCACCGGGGACGTCGCGTTCTTGTCGCCGATGGGGGTCTTGCAGGCGTACGGGATCTCGACCTCCTTGCCGGTGAAGTCGGACTGCCCGCCGCCACCGCCGGTGTCGCCGCCGCCGGTGGACGACGTACCGCCCGTCGAGGTCGTGCCGCCGGTGGACGAGGTTCCGCCGGTCGAGGAGGTTCCGCCGGTCGACGTCGTACCGCCGGTCGACGTGGTGCCGCCGGTCGACGTGGTGCCGCCCGTGGACGTCGTCCCGCCCGTCGAGCCCCCGCCGTCCGTGACCTTGATGGTCACCGCGGGCTTGACCGTCTCCTTCGGCGTGCACTTGGTGTCGGTGGAGATCGGCTTGCTGACGTTGATGGTGTACGCGTCCGGGGTCAGCGTCACGTCCCCGGCCTTGGTCAGTTTCAGCTTGCCCGTCATGTCGGACAGGACCATCGGGCTGTTCTTCTTGATCGCCGGATTCTTCCGGGGCCCCTGCACCTTGAGGTCGCCGGTCTGGGCCCCGCCCAGTTTCACGGTGCCCGTCGGCTGGACGGTGTCGGCGTCGAGGTCGAGGACGTCCGGGTTCTTCGACGCGGCCTGCGTCGTCTTCCAGACCACGTCGATCTCGTCGCCGACCTTGGCGGTGGCCGGGGCGGTGATGTCGGCCACCGTGGTGCCCTGCACCGGGGGGAGCCCCGAGATGGAGGGCGGGATGCACTCCGTCTTGAAGCTCGACTCGGCCGCCTGCGCCGGCGCCGCGGCGAGCCACAGCCCCGCACCGGACAGAATCAGGGCGCAACCGGCCGCACCGGCTCTCCGTAGCGTGCTCACGTAGGTCCTTTCGTCGTGTGACTGGGGTCGTTCGGTGCGGAGAGCTGCCCGGCCGCGGGTCCGCCCGGACGGGTGTCCGGGGTGAACCAGGGCAGGGTGGACGGGGACGGGCCGGCGCCGCCGGGCGCGAGCCCCTCGTCGGGTACGGGATACGGCTCCCGGTCCGGGGCGCCGGCGCGCGGGGGCCGCTGCGGAAGGCTCAGCCTCGGGAGCTTCACGGTGAGTTCGGACAGGCGCTGGCTGCCGCGGTGACGTCCGCTCGCGAACCGGTCGCGGGGGCGCAGCCGGTCCACGATCGCCATGCCGATCCGGAAGACGGCGGCGGGGACGACGACGCACAGCAGGATCCAGAAGAGCGTCACGCCCCAGGGGCGGCCCACGCCCCACGGCTGTTCGGCGAGGACCTTGCCCTCGTACTTGAGGGAGACGAGGTAGTTGCCGTTCGCGCCGGCCGTCAGCTCGACGGGGAGCTTGATCCGCGCCTTGCGGCCGGGGGCGATGGTGCCGCGCCACTGCTGTTCCTCCCACTGGGGCGCGAACACGCCGTGCGAGGTGCCGACCTGGAAGACGGGGTTCCTGACGGGCGTCGGGCCGACGTTGCCCACGGTGAAGGTGAAGGTGCGCGCGGGCGGGGCGCCGAACCAGGTGAGGATGCCGCTGGAGCCGTCGAGCCGGGTGTCGGTGACCATGGACAGCCGGCCGTCGCCGGACTCGGCGGGGAGCGGTTTCACCGGGTGGCCCGCCACCGTGAACGCGGCGTCCGCGGCGGCCTTCTCGCCCATCACGGTCGCCACGTGGACGACGCACGGGCACGCCTTGGGCGGCTCGGCGACGGGCAGCTTCTTGCTGAACCTCCCGTCGGCGCCGGTGGTGACGGCGAGCCCGTCGGCGTTGGCGCAGGAGTTGGTGCCGCCGATGACGCCGCGCTCCGGGCTCGACTGCCCGCAGATCAGCAGCATGAGCAGCGCCTTCGGCCGCCAGTGCGCGCCCTTCACGGTGATCGAACCACCGGTTCCGGCCTGCGACTTGGAGAGGGTGACGGTGGGCCGGTCGGCGGCGGCCGCCCAGGGCGCGGTGCCCGCGAGCAGGGCCGCCGCGAGGACGAGGACGGTCAGCAGCCGCGAGGCACGGGCGCTGCGGCGGTTCATGGCGTACTCCTTGGCCTTGCCTTCGGCGGCGTACGTGGACGGTGGCGGCGGCGCCCGCGCCGGCGAGCACGGCCAGGGCTCCCGCGAGCGCTCCCCACGGCACGAACCGGGCGGTCGTCGTCGCCGAGTCGGCCGCGCCGCCGCCCGCCGTGACCGTCACCTTCACGTCGACGGCGTCGAGCGACGGTGCGTCCGGCCAGGGTTCGGTGAGGCGGACGCGGCGTCCCGGCAGCAGTTCCACCGGCAGGGTGCGCGGCGGCCGGTCGAGGACGGCGCCGAGGACGCCGTCGGCGCGGACCGTGAGGCGCGGGGTGAGGGTCGTGTTGCCGCGGTTCACGACGTCGTACGCGATCGAGTCCCCGTCGACGCGTACGTGCTCGACGGTGAGCGCGGCGAGGGTGGGGCCGCTCACCCGCAGGTGCACGCTGACCCCGGCCCGTCGCGCACCTGCGCTCGCGACGATCACGCCCGGGTGGTCGCCCGGTGTGGCGCCCGCCGGGACGTGCACGGTGAAGGGGATCTCGGCGCGGGTGCGGGCGGGTACCTTCACGGACTTCTCGGCGAACGTGATCCAGGCGCCGACGTCCCGCGCCTCGGCCCGGACGTCGAGCGCGCCGTCGGACCGGTTGTCGGCGTCGGCGCCGCGCAGCGCCACCCGCAGGGGCTCGGAGGTCGGATTGGTGACGGCCACCTTGTCCTCCAGGGTGGTGCCGGGGGTGCCTTCCGCGTAGATGTACGGGCGCCCGTCCGAGGCGGCGGGCCGTGACCCGCCGCCCGCGGACGGGGTGATCGTCCAGGTGGCGCGGTCCGCCGCCGCGGCGGGCGGCATGAAGCCGCACGCCGTGAGCAGCGCGGCGACGAGCAGGGCGCCGACGAGCAGGACCGGGCGCGTCGGAGCCGGGCGCACCGAGCCCTGTGGCCCGCGCGCCGTAGGGGCGTGCCGTGCGTCGGCGAGTGCTGCGACATCGGTGGGTGCTCGCGCCGTTCCCCGCGCCCCTAGCGGGGCGCCCCCTGGCGGCGCCTGGTGAGCCACAGGGTGCCTGCCGCACCGGCCAGCAGGACGGTGCCGCCCAGCGTGCCGAGCGCGATCGCCGAGTCCTCGGGACCCGTCTGCGGCAGCTCGTCGCCGCCGGAGGGGGACGACTGCGAGGAACCGGAGCCCGTGGAGCCCGTGGAACCCGAGCCGGAGCCGCCCGCGCCCTTCACGTCCAGTTCCAGGGACGGCTTCGGCTTGTTGGACGGGGTGCAGGTGGTCGTCGTACCGAGCGCCTTGATGGTGAGGACGCCGGCGGTGAACGTCACCTTGCCGCTCTTCTTCGGCGTGTACGTCCCGCTCAAGTCACTGATCTTGATGGGGGTGTTGGCGGGGATCGCGGCCGCGTTCGGGGGCCCCGAGACCGGCAGCGTGCCGCTCTCCGCGCCGCCCAGCTGGATGACGGCGCTGGGGTTCATCGCGCCCTTGCCGAGTTCGACGGGGCTGGAGGAGACGCCCTTCTGGAAGGACATCGTGATCTTGTAGCCGCTGCCGCTCTTGACCGACTTCATGTCGATCGGGGAGACGGCGCTCTTGTTGCCGATCGGCGTCTTGCACTGGTAGTTGACGTCCTGCACCGTGGCCGAAGCGCTGGGGGCGGCCATCAGCACCGCCGAGCCGGCCAGGGCCGCGCTGAGCGCGAACGCGGCGGTTCGTTTCTGGTACGTCCGGTACGACACCTCGAGAATCCCTTCAGACCGACGGTTACTGACGGTTCATCAGATGCGGGTGGCTCAAGGTACGCCCGGGACCTTGCCGAGGGAAGACAAAGTGCGCGCCGGATCGAAGACGATCCGACGCGCACGAAATACACACAGAACCACAGACGGAACGGCACACGCGCGGGTGCGCGGCCGTGCCCCGCGGGCTCAGACGGGGGCGTCCAGCTCCGCCCACACGGTCTTGCCCGTGACTCCCGGGGTACGCACAACTCCCCAGTCGAGGCAGAGGCGTTGGACGATGAACATGCCGTGGCCGCCGGGGCGTCCCGCGCGGTGCGGGGTGCGCGGCGCGGGCTGTCCGGCGCCGCGGTCGGCGACTTCGAGGCGCAGCACCTTGTTGCTCAGGGAGACGGTCAGCTCGTCCGCGCCCTCCGCGTGCAGGCAGGCGTTGGTGACCAGCTCGGAGACGACAAGGAGGACATCCTCGGCCGCGGCCCGGCGGTCCGCGGTCGCCGCCGGGAGCCAGCCCCAGGCATGCAGCGCTTCGCGGGTGAAGTCGCGGGCCAGCGGCACGATGCCACTGGCCCCGTCGAGGCTCAGCCTGCGGACCTGACGGCCCGTGGCAGCCGGCATGTCGCCGGGCTCGGGGCCGTGGTCGCCCGGCGAGTAAGGCCGGGTGGTGCTCATCAGCACTTCACCTCACCGATTCACCAATTCAGCTTCAGGATGTCGTCGTACGTCGTTCGTCACGGTCGCCTTCGTCGTGATGCGGGCCACAGGGGCGGTCGGGAGTCTCCTGCCCGGCCGAACCGAGGGAACACCCACGAATTCCGTCCGACGCCTGTGACGCTGGTAACGCCCCGATCACGTGATGACAACTGGAGCGTAACTTCTACGCTCCGTGATCGTGGCGCCACCTGGTCACTCGGTGGCCAGTGCCGCTTCCAGAGAGTCATGGAGGGTGAAGACCGCCTCGGCGCCGGTGATCTCGAAGACCCGGGCCACCACGGGCAGCATTCCCGCCAGGTGGACCCCGCCGCCGGCGGCCTCCGCCTTGAGGCGGGCACCGAGCAGGACGTTCAGCCCGGTCGAGTCGCAGAACTCCAGTCGCGAACAGTCGATGACCAGGCGAGATACCCCGTTCGCCAGGCAGTCATCCAGCGGTTCACGCAGGAGATCGGCCGTGTGGTGATCCAACTCACCTGCCGGGGTGACGACGGCACTCGTGCCCTCGTGTCGCACCTCGACCAGAAGCCGGCCCAGATGCGCGCTGCCGACTGTCCCGCGGTCCATGACGTCTCTCTCTCGCTGCCTTCGACGTGCCGATTGACGCCCTCGAACACTACGCCCTCTCTACGCCGCTCGGTACCCGAACAACCTCTAGAAAACGGACATTTGGCGTCAGACCGCACTTGCGGCCCGGCAAGGAAAGCGGGTAGGCCTAGTAAGGACAGCATTCGACACGACCGGCTTTGGAGGCGCCGCACACCGCAGTGCACGTATCGGCATCGGCAGCCATATGCCGAGAACGATGGAGGACACATGTCACCCCGGCTCGACGAATCGCGTACTGACCAGGCGTCGTCGACTCTCCCCCCGGAACCCCCTGTCGACGTCGAGCCCGAGGATGCGGCCGACACGTTCGAAGGCCTGGAAGGCCTTCCGGAGATCCCTCCGTTCGCCGAGGTCGGACCCCTCGACGCGCGAGCCCTCTCCAAGACCCTCTTCGGGCGCCTCGAGTCGCTCGAGGAAGGCACCCCCGAGTACTCCTACGTCCGCAACACCCTGGTCGAGCTGAATCTCGCCCTGGTGAAGTTCGCGGCCTCCCGGTTCCGCTCCCGCAGCGAGCCGATGGAGGACATCATCCAGGTCGGCACCATCGGCCTGATCAAGGCGATCGACCGCTTCGAGCTGAGCCGTGGCGTCGAGTTCCCCACTTTCGCGATGCCTACCATCGTCGGCGAGATCAAGCGCTTCTTCCGCGACACGTCGTGGTCGGTGCGCGTCCCCCGCCGTCTCCAGGAACTCCGTCTCGACCTCGCCAAGGCGGGCGACGAGCTCGCCCAGCAGCTCGACCGCGCCCCCACGGTGGGCGAGCTCGCCGAGCGCCTCGGCATCTCGAACGACGAGGTCGTGGAAGGCATGGCGGCGTCGAACGCGTACACCGCCAGTTCGCTGGACGCGCAGCCCGAGGAGGACGACTCCGAAGGCGCGCTCGCGGACCGCATCGGTTACGAGGACCACGGTCTGGAGGGCATCGAGTACGTCGAGTCCCTCAAGCCGCTGATCGCCGAACTCCCGCCGCGCGACCGCAAGATCCTGTCGCTGCGCTTCGTGGCGAACATGACGCAGTCGGAGATCGGCGACGAGCTCGGAATCTCGCAGATGCACGTGTCGCGGCTCCTGTCGCGCACCCTCGTGCGGCTGCGCAAGGGGCTGACGGTCGAGGAGTGAGCCACCGACCGCCCTCCGGCACACGTACGGGCCCGCCTCCCTGATCCCCGGGAGACGGGCCCGTCCGCGTCACCGCGCGCGTCCCGGCGGCAGGTCCTGCGGGGCCGACCGGTACAGGTCGAACGCCTCGCGGGCGTCCGGGACGAAGCGGTCGTGGTGGACGAGGTCGATGAGGTCGGGCTCCGGGAGCCAGGCGTGCCAGGCCACCTCCGCCGGGTCCGGGGTGACGGGGCCGGTGAGGACGGTCTCGTGCAGGGCCAGCCAGTACGGGCTGATCGCCCCCTCGCAGCGGTACTTGAGGACGAACCTCGGGGTCGCGTCGACGCCGAGCTCCTCCTTCAGCTCGCGTGCGGCGGCGGCCTCGTAGCTCTCGGATGCCTCCACAGCGCCCCCGAGCATCCAGTTGTAGTGGCCGGGGAAGCGGGAGGCGTCGTCGGGGCGGCGGTGGACGAGGGTGCGGCCCTGCGGGTCGCGGCAGACGGTCGTCGCGACGCGGTGCAGCCAGCCGTGGCGGATCGCTTCCGATCTGCTGACGACCGCCAGGAACCGGTCGTCGTCGTCCACCCGGTCGACTCGTTCGGTGTGTCCGGTGGGGTCCCCGGTCACGGGGACTCCTGGTACGCCTCGCGGATGTTCTGGGGGACGCGGCCGCGGTGGTGGAGGGTGATGCCGCGCTCCCGGGCCCAGCGGTGCAGCGCGTCCTGCGACGGGGGCTCGGGCGGGTGGAGGTGGGCGGCCAGGGACGGGTGCGTGTTCTCCCTCGGGTCCGAGCCCTCGGTCCAGGAGCCCACCGTGCCGGTGCGGGTGTCGAGGAACGTGCCGTGGAAGCCCTCGGTCCCCGCCTCGATCGGCAGCCACTCCGCGCGCCAGGCCGCAGGATCGGCGTCGGCGGCCAGGGCCGTCCTGTGGCGGTGGACGCGCTCCATGTCCGGGAGGCCGAGGAGGTCAAGGCCGGCGGGGGCGGTGGCGGGCTCCAGGAGCCACCGGCGCAGCACCGGCGGCACCGTCAGGCCCATGCGGCGCTCGGCCCCGTCGATGGCCCCCTCGGTCGTCGTCCCCGTCGTCGACATCCGTTCCCGCCCCCGTACGCAGTCGGTCAGTTGTTCGACAACCTTAGACGCGGTTGCCCGCGCGCCACACCTCGCGGACGAGCGGAACGCCCGGCCGGTACGCCAGGTGTACGTGGCTGGGCGCGTCCAGGATCGCCAGGTCCGCGCGCGCCCCGGGCGCCAGGTGGCCGATGTCCGTGCGGCGCAGGGCCCGCGCGCCACCCGCCGTCGCCGACCAGAGGGCCTCGTCGGGGGTCATGCCCATGTCCCGTACCGCGAGGGCGATGCAGAAGGGGACCGAGGACGTGAAGGACGAGCCCGGGTTGCAGTCCGTGGAGAGGGCCACCGTGGCGCCCGCGTCCAGGAGGCGGCGGGCGTTCGGCCACTGCGCCCGGGTCGAGAACTCCGCGCCCGGCAGGAGCGTCGCGACCGTGTCGCCCTGCGCCAGGGCGTCGACGTCCGCGTCGGTGAGGTGCGTGCAGTGGTCGGCCGACGCCGCGTCCAGTTCGACCGCCAGCTGGACGCCCGGACCGTACGAGAGCTGGTTCGCGTGGATACGGGGGTGGAGGCCGCGCGCCTTGCCCGCCGTGAGGATCGCCCGCGCCTGGTCGCCGTCGAACGCGCCCTTCTCGCAGAACACGTCGATCCAGCGGGCGTGCGGGGCGCAGGCGTCCAGCATCTCGCCGGTGACGAGTTCGACGTACGCCGCCGGGTCGTCCGCGTAGTCCGGGGAGACGATGTGCGCGCCCAGGTACGTGACCTCGTCCGTGTGGGCGGCCGCGATGCGCAGCGCGCGCTCCTCGTCGGCGGTCGTCAGGCCGTAGCCGGACTTCGTCTCGAACGTCGTGGTGCCCTGACGCAGGGCCTCCGCGAGGTAGCGGGTGAGGTTCGCCTCCAGGGCCTCGTCCGTCGCCGCGCGGGTCGCCGCCACCGTCGTACGGATGCCCCCGGCCCGGTAACTCTGTCCGGACATCCGGGCGTTGAACTCGGCCGTGCGGTCGCCCGCGAAGACCAGGTGGGAGTGGGAGTCGACGAAGCCGGGGACGACGGCGCGGCCCTGCGCGTCGTGCGCCTCGTCCGTCGCGGGGACGTCGGCCGTGCGGCCCGCCCAGGCGATCCGGTCGTTCTCGATGACGAGCGCGGCGTTCTCGATCAGTCCCAGGGGGCCTTCGCCGAGGTCCGGGTTGTTGGTGACCAGGGTGGCGATGTGGGTGATGGCCGTGGTGGTCGTCATGGTTCCTCTCCGTCGGTGGGTGGGGGGTTCTTCTCCCCCGACCCACCCCTTCCCGAAAGTTGGCGCCCCGCGCCGGGGTGCGGGTGTACCGCCTGAACGGCTCGTCCTCGGCAAAGCCCCGAGTCAGGAGTGCAGCTCCGCGATCGCGTCCGACAGGGCCTTCGCCACGTCGCCGACCAGGGCATGCCGACCGTCCCGTACGACCACCCGGCCCCCCGCGATCACGTCCGTCACGTCGGAGGCGGTCGCCGCGAACACCGCGGTCTCCGCGCCGAGGCGCGGCAGCGCGCCCGCCGTGCGGACCGAGTCGAGGGTGATCGTGACCAGGTCGGCGACCGCGCCCGGTTCGAGGACGCCCGCGTCGGTCCAGCCGAGGGCCGCGTGCCCGTCGGCGGACGCCGCGCGCAGCAGGGCCGCCGCCGTCCAGTGGCCCCGGGTGCGCGAGCGCAGGCGCTCGTTCAGCTCCATCGCGCGCGCCTCCTCGAAGAGGTCGATCACCGCGTGGCTGTCGGAGCCGAGGGAGAGCGGCGAGCCCGCCTTCTGGAGGGCGACGGCCGGGCCGATGCCGTCGGCCAGGTCGCGTTCGGTGGTGGGGCACATGCACGTACCGGTGCCCGAGCCGCCGAGCAGGCCGATGTCGCCGTCCGTGAGGTGCGTGTTGTGCACGCCGGTCGTGCGGGCGCCCAACACCCCGCTGTCCGCGAGGAGTTGGGTGGGGGTGCAGCCGTGGGCGGCCTGGCACGCGTCGTTCTCCGCGGTCTGCTCGGAGAGGTGGACGTGGAGCGGGGCGGCGCGGTCCGACGCCCACCGCGCCACCGTCGCCAGCTGGTCCGCGGGGACCGCCCGCACCGAGTGGACGGCCGCGCCGATCCGTACCCCGGGGCGGTCCTTGAGCAGCGACACGCGCTGCGCCCACGCGTCGGCCGTGCCGTCGCTGAAGCGCCGCTGGTGGCGGTCCGGTTCCTTGCCGAAGCCCGACGAGAGGTACGCCGTGTCGAGGAGCGTGATGCGCAGGCCCGCCTCGTCCGCCGCCGCGATCAGCGCCTCGCCCATCGCGTTCGGGTCCGCGTACGGTGTGCCGCCGGGCTGGTGGTGCAGGTAGTGGAACTCGCCGACCGCCGTGATGCCGGCCAGCGCCATCTCCGCGTACACGGCCCGCGCGAGCGCGTGGTAGCTGTCGGGCGTCAGCCGGTCCGCGATCCCGTACATGACCTCGCGCCACGTCCAGAACGTGCCCGAGCCGACCTGGACGGTGGAGCGCAGGGCGCGGTGGAAGGCGTGGCTGTGGGCGTTGGCGAGGCCGGGCAGGGTGAGGCCGCGCAGCGCGGTCGCGCCGGGCGGCGGGGTCTCGACGCCCTTGCGCAGCGCGGTGATGCGGTCGCCGGTGACCTCCACCACCACGCCCGGCTCCACGAACGCGTCGAGCCAGGCGTGTTCCAGCCAGTACGTCGTCACTTGCAGGCCAGCCCTTCCAGTACGTCGGCCAGTGCGCACACCCCGGCGAGGCAGTCGTCCTCGGCCGCGAACTCGGCCGGGGAGTGCGAGACGCCCGTCGGGTTGCGTACGAACAGCATGGCGGTGGGGATCGACCGGGCCAGGATTCCGGCGTCGTGTCCCGCGCCCGTTCCGAGGACGGGCGCGGTGAGCGTGGTCTTCGTACCGAGGATGCGGGCGATCTCGTCGCGCAGCGCGTGGTCGAACTCGACGACCGGCGTGAAGGACTCCCGGGTGAGCGAGACGTCGATGCCGTGCGCGTCCGCGTAGGCGCGGGCCGCCTTCTCGATGCCGGTGACCGTGTCGTCCAGCGACCGCTGGTCGGCGGCGCGCGAGTCGAGCCAGCCGCGGACCAGCGACGGGATGGCGTTGACGCCGTTCGGCTCGACGGAGATCTTGCCGAACGTCGCGACCGTGCCCGCCAGTTCGGCCTCGCGGCGGGCCGCGAGGACCGTCTCCGCGTACGACAGCATCGGGTCCCTGCGGTCGGCCAGGCGGGTCGTGCCCGCGTGGTTGGCCTCGCCGCGGAAGTCGAAGCGCCAGCGGCCGTGCGGCCAGATGGAGCTGGCGACGCCCACCGCGTCGCCGGACAGGTCCAGCGCGCGGCCCTGTTCCACGTGGAGCTCGATGAACGCGCCGATCCGGGCGAGCCGCGCGGGGTCCGCGCCGATCGTCTCCGGGTCGTACCCGGCGCGTTCCATCGCCTGCGGGAGGCTGACGCCGTCGCCGTCCTGCAGCGCGTACGCCTGCTCGCGGGTGAGGACCCCTGACGTGAGGCGGGAGCCGACGCAGGCCAGGCCGAAGCGGGCGCCCTCCTCGTCGCCGAAGTTGGTGATCGCGACCGGTTTGGTGAACTCCACTCCCCTGCGGCGGAGTTCGTCGAGCGCGGCGAACGAGGAGACCACGCCGAGGGGGCCGTCGAAGGCGC
Organism: Streptomyces sp. Q6; assembly: GCF_036967205.1. Classification (NCBI taxonomy): domain Bacteria; kingdom Bacillati; phylum Actinomycetota; class Actinomycetes; order Kitasatosporales; family Streptomycetaceae; genus Streptomyces; species Streptomyces citrinus. Next base: position 5,030,828 of record NZ_CP146022.1, on the reverse strand, counting down.
CGCCGTCGGGGACGGAGTCCAGGTGCGAGCCGGTGACGACCGCGTCGCCGGCCTCCGGGTCGCCGAGCCAGGCCCACTGGTTGCCGTTGCGGTCCAGCTCGTAGGTCAGGCCGCGGGACGCGGCCTGGGCCCGGAACCATGCGCGGCAGTCGGCGTCGGCGGCCGTCCAGGCGTAGCGGCGGTAGCCGCGGGTGTCGTGGTCCCGGCCGAGGGGCAGGAGGTCCCGCCACATCTCCAGGAAGCCGGGGCCCACAAGGCCGGCCGGGGCCGCGGTCACTCGCCCTCCCGCATGGGCACGCGGACGCCGCGCTCCGCCGCGACCTCCGCCGCGTGCTCGTAGCCCGCGTCGACGTGCCGGATGACGCCCATCGCCGGGTCGTTGGTGAGGACGCGCTCGATCTTCCGCGCGGCCAGCTCGGTGCCGTCGGCGACGCAGACCTGGCCCGCGTGGATGGAGCGGCCCATGCCGACGCCGCCGCCGTGGTGCAGAGAGACCCAGGACGCACCGGACGCCGTGTTGACCAGGGCGTTCAGGAGCGGCCAGTCGGCGATCGCGTCGGAGCCGTCCTTCATGGCCTCGGTCTCGCGGTACGGGGAGGCCACCGAGCCCGAGTCGAGGTGGTCGCGGCCGATCACGACGGGGGCCGACAGTTCGCCGGACGCCACCATCTCGTTGAACTTGAGGCCGGCCAGGTGGCGCTCGCCGTAGCCGAGCCAGCAGATGCGCGCCGGGAGGCCCTCGAAGGAGATGCGCTCGGCGGCCATGTCGAGCCAGCGGTGCAGGTGCTTGTTCTCCGGGAACAGCTCCTTGATCGCGGCGTCCGTCTTGCGGATGTCCTCCGGGTCGCCGGACAGCGCGGCCCAGCGGAACGGGCCGAGGCCCTCCTCGAACAGCGGGCGGATGTGCGCCGGGACGAAGCCGGGGAAGTCGAAGGCCCGGTCGTAGCCGGCCTTGCGGGCCTCGTCACGGATGGAGTTGCCGTAGTCGAAGACCTCGGCGCCCTTGTCCAGGAAGCCGACCATCGCCTCCACGTGCAGGCGCATCGAGTGGCGGGCCTTGTCGGTGAAGCCGGCCGGGTCCGCCTCGCGCTCCTTGTCCCAGTCCTCGACCGGGATGCCGACGGGCAGGTAGGCGAGCGGGTCGTGGGCCGAGGTCTGGTCGGTGACGATGTCGATCGGGGCGTCGCGGCGCAGCAGCTCGGGGAAGACCTCGGCGGCGTTGCCGACGACGCCGATGGACAGGGCGCGGCGCTCGTCGCGGGCCTTGAGGGCCAGCTCAAGGGCGTGGTCGAGGTCGTCGGCCTTGACGTCCAGGTAGCGGGTGCCGATGCGGCGGTCGATGCGGGTCTCGTCGACGTCGACGCAGAGGGCGACGCCCTCGTTCATGGTGACGGCCAGCGGCTGGGCGCCGCCCATGCCGCCGACACCGGCGGTCAGGGTGATCGTCCCGGCGAGCGTGCCGTCGAACTTCTTGCGGGCGACCGCGCCGAACGTCTCGTACGTGCCCTGGACGATGCCCTGCGAGCCGATGTAGATCCACGAGCCGGCCGTCATCTGGCCGTACATGGTGAGGCCCTCGGACTCCAGCTTGCGGAACTCCTCCCAGTTGGCCCAGTCGCCGACCAGGTTGGAGTTGGCGAGGAGCACGCGCGGCGCCCACTCGTTGGTGCGCAGCACGCCGACCGGCTTACCGGACTGGACGAGGAGGGTCTCGTCGGACTCCAGCGTCTTCAGCGTGCGCACGATCGCGTCGAACGCCTCCCAGGACCGGGCCGCCTTGCCGGTGCCGCCGTACACGACGAGCTTGTCGGGGTGCTCGGCCACCTCGGCGTCGAGGTTGTTCATGAGCATCCGCAGGGCGCCCTCCTGCTGCCACCCCAGGGTGTTGAGCTCGGTGCCGCGCGGGGCTCGTACGGGGCGGGGTCCTGACATCGACGGCCTCCTGGGGTGCGTACGCATGGTGATGTTGTTATTCACATCCTTGCTCGCTGAATAGACCTAGTCAACACCCCCGCCGGAAGGCGGCACCGATACGCAAGGCCCCGCGAGGCCGTGACAAGGGGTCGCGGGCGCGCGCGGGCAGGCGTGGGTGACCGTTCACGATCGAGTGGGGTCGGTTTCGGCGCGGGGTCTGAGCGCGTCGGCGTCATCCGGCCGACGTCGTGCTCGCACGGCGGAGCGCGAGGCGCGTCCCAGGGAGCAACTAACTGATCTTTCCCGCCGGTTGGCGGATTCTAGTCCTCAGTACGCATGTTCCACTGGAAAATGCCAGAACGCTCACCAGGTATCCGTACGGTGCGTAGCGTCTGCGTCACATCAGCACCAAGGATGCACGGATGCGACGTACAAGGTGGGGGATTCAGGCGTGCCCGGAATCGACGAGTGTCTCCTCGAAGCCATGCGGCTGCCCGGAGCACGAGGCGCCTCGGTGGTCGACTGGACCAGTGGACTCGCCCTGGGCACCGTCGGCGAGTCCCCCAACGGCGACCACGAGGCCACCGCCGCCGAGGCCGCCGAGGTCGCCCGGCTGACCGCCGAACACCGCGCGTTCGCGCCCGCCGACGGCGCGGACTGGACGGTGAACGGCGCGGAGCCGCCCGTCGAGGACGTCATCATCACCAGCCGGGACGGCTACCACCTGCTGCGTTTCGTACGGACCAGCTTCGACAGCAGCGTCTTCCTGCACCTGTGGCTCGACCGGTCCGACGGCAATCTGGCTCTCGCCCGGCTGCGCCTCGGCGACCTCGCGGACCGGCTGGTGCTGGGATGACCTCTCGCGCGGGCGTCTCCCCGATGCTGCACCGGCTGGCCGCCGAGCGGGCGACCGGGGCGCTGATACGCGAGCACGGCACGCTCTACCTGGAGGACGGCCGGGTCGTGCACGCGGAGTCGCCCGCGACACCCGGCATGGACGTCCTGCTGACCGCGAACGGCGTGATCCCCGCCGACGGCTGGTGGGAGGCCGTCGACCAGGCGGGCGCGGGGCGACGCGTCGGCCGCTACCTCGTCGAGCAGGGCCGGCTCTCCGACGGCGCGCTCGAACTGTGCCACCTGGGCGCGGTGTTCGACGCCGCGTACTTCACCCTCGCGCCCAGCAGCGGGCCGACCCGGTTCCGGTACGGGGTGGCGCACTGGTTCGGGACCGTGCGGCCGGTGCCGGTGGAGGCCGTGGAGCGGGAGACGCTGCGCCGCAGGGACCTGCTCCAGCGGATCTGGCCGGAGCCGGACACCGACACGGCTCCGCTGACCCGCACCGAGGACGGCGGGGAGCGGGTGCCCTCGCGCAGACAGCTCGTGCTCGACCTGGTCGACGGGGCGCGCACCGCCTCCCAGATCGCGCTCACCCTGGGCCGCCCCGCGTTCCACACCCTCGTGGACCTGCGCCGCCTCGCTTCCGGCGGCCTGGTCTCCCCCGCCGCCCCCGACCCCGCGTCCGTCCCGGACTGGATCACGCGGCACGCGGACGTCGACGACCCCGATGTGGCCCTGCTGCGCCGGCTGCGGGCCGCCCTGGAGGCGCTGTGATCCGCCGTCGCCAGAGTGCCGAACGGCCTTCGCGAAAGCCTTCCGAAAGGAGACCACCCATGGTCGACGAGGCCGAACTCCTCGCCGAGCTCCAGCGGTTGAGAGTCCGTGTGCCCCAGCTGACCGGGGCGCTCGCGGCCAGCGTCGACGGTCTCGTCCTGGCCCAGGACACCCCCGGCATCGAACCGGAGGGCGTCGCCGCGCTGACCGCCGCGGCCCTCGGCGTCGCCCAGCGCCTGGCCGACGCCACGGAACAGGGCGCCTTCCGGGAGCTCCTGGTGCGCGGCACGGACGGCTATGTCGCCACGTACGCCGCCGGGGAGGCCGCCGTCCTCACCCTGCTCGCCGAGGACCGGGTGAACGTGGGGCGGCTCCATCTGGAGGGGCGCAGGGCCGGGACGCGGATCGGCGAACTCGTCACGACCGCGGCCCGCTCCGAAGCGGCGGCCAAGGAGTCCGCCCTGCGGGCCAGGGGCCGGGCCCGCGCCCGCACCACGCCCGCCACACCCGCGCTCCCGGTCCGCACGCCCAAGACACCGACCTTGCCCGAACAGCCCAACCCGCAGGCGGGCACGGCCCATTGAGGCCGGACGGCCCGCACCGACCCGTACCGCACGGACCACGTCAGTAATCCAGGAAAGGACCCACCATGGCCACCACCGAAGCCGCACTGAAAGACGCCATCGCCTCCATCGAAGGCGCCTCGGCCGCTGCCCTCGTCGACTACACGAGCGGGATGGCACTAGGCACCATCGGCGGTTCCAAGAGCTTCGACCTGGAGGTCGCGGCCGCCGGCAACACCGACGTCGTGCGTTCCAAGCTGCGCACCATGGAGCACCTCGGCATCAAGGACGAGATCGAGGACATCCTCATCACGCTCGGCACCCAGTACCACCTGATCCGGCTGCTGAAGGGCCGCGGTGGCAACGGCCTGTTCCTGTACCTGGTCCTGGACTCGTCCCGGGCCAACCTGGCGATGGCCCGCCACCAGCTGAAGAAGATCGAGGCCGAGTTGGAGGTCTGAGCCCTCCGACGCGTCAGCGACGCCGTGCCCCTCCGGGCGCGGCGTCGCCCGCTGCCGTGCCGGTGACCCGGTACCCCTTGACCTGCTTGCCGACGGGGGCGCCCGCGCGGGGGCCGAGCCAGTCGACGCGCACCCACACCAAGGACGCGTCGCGGTGTTCGCGCCGCCCCAGCCAGGCCGCCTTCCACCACAGGCCGGCACCCGCGCCCGCCAGGGCCATACCGCCGGCCGCGGGCACGGCGAAGGCCGAGCCGAGCGCGGCGAGGAACGCGAGGACCAGCCACCAGCGGTGCCCGCGCCGCCAGTTCCGTACGGTGACGCCCCGGTCCTGGAGGACGTCGAACCTGCCCGCGCGGGAGGCTCCGCGGGTCAGTCGCTCGTAGCGCCTCCTACGGCAGTACGCCACCGCGACGGCGACCGCGAAGAAGAGGACGGCGCCCGCGAGGACCCCGATCCGCCGCCCCGTGAGACCGCCGGGCAGCAGCCCGATCCCGGCCGCGAACAGCCCGAGCCACCACAGCGGCGCGGCTCCGGCCCGCACCACCACTGCCGTCCTGACCAGCCCTTGCGCTCCACGCGTCACGCCGCGACTCCCTCCGTCGGCGCGGAACGCTAGCGCGGGCCCGTGAACGACGGCTGAGGGAAACCTGAGGGGTTTCTGAGAGCGCCCTCAGGCCGTCGTCGCCGCCCAGCTGCCGAGCAGCCGCAGCCGCTCCTCCGTCACGGAGCCGGGTTCGGGCGTGTAGACGACGAGCGACTGGTCCGGATCGCCGGACACCGTCAACGTCTCGTAGGGCAGGGAGAGTTCACCGGCCACGGGGTGCGTCACGCGCTTCGCCCCGTACGTCTTCTCCTTGACCTGATGGTCGGCCCACAGGCGTCGGAAGTCCTCGTCGGCCAGCGACAACTCGCCGACGAGCGTGGCCAGTCGGGGGTCCTTGGGGTGCAGGCCCGCGTCCAGGCGCAGGAAGGCGACCGTCTCGGCGGCGACGGCATGCCACTCCGGGTACAGGGCGCGCGCGTCCGGGTTGAGGAAGACCTGGCGCGGCATGTTGCGCTCCTCGGGGGCCATCGCGGAGAAGCCGATGAGGGCGTCGGCGAGCGCGTTCCACGCGAGGACGTCCATGCGGCGGCCGAGCACGAACGCCGGGGCCTTCTCGATCGTGGCGAGCAGCAGCTTCAGGCCGGGGCGGACCTGCTGCCCGGCGGGGCGCCGACGCCGGGGCACGGAGTCCGGCCGCGCCACCGACCGCAGGTAGGCCGTCTCGGTGTCGTCGAGCCGCAGCACCCGGGCGATCGCGTCGAGCACGGAGTCCGAGACGGAGGGGCCGCGGCCCTGTTCCAGGCGGATGTAGTAGTCGACGCTGACCCCGGCCAGCTGCGCGACCTCCTCGCGCCGCAGCCCCGGCACCCGGCGCCGTCCGTGTCCGGGCAGGCCGACCTCCTCCGGCTGGATCCGGGCCCGCCGCGAGCGCAGGAAGTCCCCCACGCCGCCTCTGTCGTCGAGCTCGCTCACGCGGTCCTTGGTCATACGGTCGATCCTAGGGACCCCGCCGGTGGGGATCCTGGTACTGGTGGACCCAGGAAAAGCTCTGCTCTGGGTAAGGCGCCCGCCGCGCACCACGCTGATGCCCATGACGAACCCGTACGAGAACCTGAACGCCCGCACCGCACTGATCACCGGCGCCGCCAGCGGCATGGGCGAGGCCACGGCCCGGCTGCTCGCCGCGCACGGCGCCCGCGTCGCCCTCCTCGCCCGCCGCGCCGACCGCCTCACCGAACTCGCCGCGAAGATCGAGGCGGACGGCGGCCGGGCCCTCGTCGTCCCGGCCGACCTCACCGACCAGGCATCCGTGGACGCGGCGGCGGAGCGCGTGCACACCGCGTTCGGCCCGGTCGACCTGGTGGTGAACGCCGCCGGGGTGATGCTGCCCAACCCCGTCACCGACGGCCGCGCCGACGAGTGGCAGCGGATGCTGGACACGAACGTCACGGGCGCGCTGCGCGTCATCCGCGCCTTCGTCCCCGATCTGACCGCCGCCGCGCGCGCCGGGCGCACCGCGGACCTGGTGAACATCTCGTCGATCGGCGCGCACGTCCCGTTCCCGAACTACGCGGTGTACGGCGCCACGAAGGCGGCCCTGACGTATCTGTCGCAGTCCCTGCGCACGGAGCTGGGCCCGCTCGACGTCCGCGTCACCAACATCGAACCGGGCCTGACCGACACCGAGCTGGCCTCGCACGTCGACAACGCCGAGCTCTCCGGGCAGCTGGACGGCATGTTCGAGGCGCTCATCGGCCTCACGTCGCACGACATCGCGGACCTCATCGCGTACACGACGAGCCGCCCCCGGCACGTGAACCTGCGCCAGGTGATCGCCCTCCCGACCCGCCAGGCATGAGCTCGGACAGGCTCTAGTCCTCCCAGTCGCGCTCGCGCCGCTCGCGCCGGGCGGGGGCCCAGCGCAGCGTGTGCAGCGCGTTCACACCGACGATGCCGGCCCAGGCGATGAGCAGGCCGGGCACCTCCGCGTTGACCGCGGCGATCGCGGAGAGCGGGATGGCGAGGACGAGGGAGACGACGGCGAACCCGAAGCGCTCGCCCCAGCTGTCGGCGCCGGGACCCTGGCCGCCGCGGCTGCCGCGGGCGACGACCATCTGCTGCTCGGCCAGTTGCCGGCGCACCCGCCGGTCCACGACCGAGTCGAGCCGCTGCTCGACCTTGTCGACGAAGGAGTCCACGAGCGCGGACTCGTACTCCTCACCGAGCTCCCTGCGGGCATGCAGGGTGGCGTCGAGTTCCTTCTTCAGTTCGGCGTCACGTGCCTGTTCGCGGGCTTCCATACCCGTCCACGTTACGCAGCGCCGGCGCCCGTGACAGTGGGGCTAACCCCCCTCTTGCCCGGCTCGTCCGGTGTCCCCAGGATCGTGCGCTCCGGCACGTGCGAGGTGTCGCGCCGGGCGAGCGCCCAGTACAGGACGGCCGGGACGACGAGGCCCACGATCCACGACACGTCGGCGCCGCCGAGCGGCTCGACCAGTGGACCGGTGTAGAAGTGCGTGGCCAGGAACGGCAGCTGGGCGAGGACACCGACCGCGTAGACGACGAGCGCGTCCCAGCGCCAGGCCCCGTACCGGCCGCGGGGGTCGGCGAGGGCCGGGATGTCGTACCGCTCCTTGGAGATCAGGTAGTAGTCGACGAGGTTGACGGCCGACCACGGTGTGAAGAACGTCAGCAGGAACAGCAGGAAGTCCTTGAACGACGCCAGGAAGCTGTCCTTGCCGACGAGGGCGACAGCGGTACCCGCGACCATGATGAGCGCGATGTAGACGGCGCGGCCGCGCTGCGACAGGGCCCGCTGCCCGCGGAACCCGCTGATGCCCGTCACCATCGACATGAAGCCGCCGTACGTGTTGAGCACGTTGATGGTGAGCTTGCCGAGCGCGATCACGAAGTAGAAGAACGACGCGACGAGTCCGGCGCCGCCGAGCGAGACGACGTACCCGACCTGGTTGTCGAGGAACGCGCCGCCCGAGGAGGCCGCGACCAGCACACCGAACGTCATCGACCACTGCGAGCCGATCGCCGAACCGGACAGCGTCCACCAGAAGGTGGCCTTGGCGCTGGTGTCACGCGGCAGGTAGCGCGAGTAGTCGGCGACGTACGGGCCGAAGGCGAGCTGCCACGACGCCGACAGGGAGACGGCGAGCAGGAACATCGGCAGCGAGAAGTGCGCGTCGCCGAGCAGGTCGCCGAGGTCGACGCGGTCGAGCAGCCGGACGCCGAGGTAGACGAAGGCGAGCGCGCAGACGACGCTGGCGACCCGGCCCAGGATGTGGATGACGCGGTAGCCGACGGCCGCCATGACGGCCGTGACGACGGCGAACAGCACGATGCCGGTCGCGTCGTTCGTGTGCGTCAGCTCGGCCGTCGCCTGCCCGGCGAGCACGCTGCCGGACGCGAAGAACCCGACGTACATGAGGATCACGAGGAGCAGCGGTACGACGGCGCCCTTGACGCCGAACTGGGCCCGCGACTGGATCATCTGCGGCAGCCCGAGCTTGGGCCCCTGCGCGGAGTGCAGCGCCATGACGGCGCCGCCGAGCAGGTTGCCGAGCACGAGGCCGGCCAGCGACCAGACCACGTCGCCGCCGAAGACGACGGCGAGCGCGCCGGTGACGACGGCCGTGATCTGGAGGTTCGCGCCGAGCCAGAGCGTGAACTGGTGGAAGGCGCGCCCGTGCCGCTCGCTGTCGGGGACGACGTCGATGGAGTGCTTCTCCACTACCGCTGCCATGGGTTCCTCCTACTTCTTGGCCAGGCCGTGCTGCGCCGCGTAGTCGTTGGCGACGTCCTCGGGGTCCTTCTTGTCCTTGTCGACGAGCCGGTTGAGCTCGGTGAGCTGCTCGGTCGTCAGGACGTTGCCGAGGCGCGCGAGGGCCTTGCGGACCGTCGAGTCGGCCTTGCGGTCGGCGATCAGCGGGACGATGTGCTGGCCGGGGACGAGGTTCTTCGGGTCGGTGAGGACGACCCAGTCGTTGGCGGCGATGTCGGTGTCGGTGGTGAACAGGTTCGCCACGTCCACATCGCCCTTCTTCAGGGCGCCCTTGACCAACGGCCCCGAGGAGTCGAGGGACTTGAACTCCTTGAACTCGACGCCGTACACGTCCTTGAGGCCGACGGCGCCCACCTGCCGCTTCTTGACCTCGGGCGCGGCGCCGATGACGAGCTCGCCGTTGTGCTTCGCCAGGTCGGCGAGGGACGTGAGGTGGTACTTCTTCGCGGTCTGCCGGGTGACGACGAACGCGTCCGAGTCCTCGGCCATCCCGTACGGGAGGATCTGGAGGCCCGCCGGGAGGGCCATGGCGAGCGCGTTCTGCATCTCGCCCTCCTCGGTGGCGGTGGCCTTCGGCGCGAGGTAGTGCAGGAGGGCGCCCTGGTACTCGGGCAGCAGGTCGATGTCCCCGCCCTTGAGCGCGGGGATGAGGATCTCGCGGGTGCCGAGGTTGGGCCGCACGGTGGTCTTCACCCCGGCCGCTTCGAGCACGGCCGCGTACAGATACCCGAGGACCTGGTTCTCGGTGAAGTTGGCGGTGCCGATGGTGACGCCGCCCTTGCTGGACCCGGCGCCGGAACCGCCCGAGCCGCCGGCGCCGTCGAGGGAGGTGATGCCGCCGGAGCAGGCCGTGACGGCGGGGACCGCGGCCGCGGCGAACAGGCCGCCGAGGAGGGTACGTCGGTTCATCTGGGGCGCTCCTAGGCGGACTTGAGGGGGGCGGGGCCGGTGGGCCGGTGACGGAAGAGGAGTCGCTGGAGCCCGGACAGGGCCAGGTCGAGGACGACGGCGACGAGCGCGACGAGGACGGCGCCGCCGAGCACCTGCACGAGATCGCGCTGGGCGAGCCCGTCGAAGACGTAGCGGCCGAGACCGCCGAAGGAGACGTACGCGGCGATGGTGGCGGTCGCGACGACCTGGATGAGGGCGAGCCGCAGACCGGTCATGACGAGCGGCAGCGCGAGCGGCAACTCGACCTGGAGGAGGACCTGGTGGCCGCGCATGCCCTGGCCGCGCGCGGCGTCCTTCACCTCGGCGTCGACGGCGGTCATCCCCGCGTACGTGTTCGTCACGATGGACGGCACGGCGAGCGCGACGAGGGCGATGTACACGGGCCACATCGACAGGCCGCTCGCGAGGAACACGAGCACGACGAGGCCGACGGTCGGCAGCGCGCGGCCGAACGACGACAGGTTGATGGCGAGGAAGGCGCCGCGCCCGGTGTGCCCGATGAGCAGGCCGACGGGCAGCGCGATCGCGGCGGCGATGAGCGTGGCGAGAAGCGAGTACTGGAGGTGTTCGGCGAGCCGGTGCGCGATGCCGTCGGACCCGGCCCACTGCTCGCCGCTGACCAGCCACGCGCCCAGGTTCTTGAGGAGTTCGTACATGGCGGTTCAGGCCTTCCGGGTACGGGGCCGGGCCCACGGCGTGAGCAGCCGCTGCACGCCGACCAGGGCCGCGTCGGCGACGAGCGCGAGCAGCAGCGTAAGAACGACGCCGACGATGACCGGGGTCGGGAAGTTCCGCTGGAACCCGTCGGTGAACAGCTGGCCGAGGCCGCCGTCCCCGATGTACGTGGCCACCGAGACCAGGGAGATGGCCATCACGGTGGCGATCCGGACGCCCGCCATGATGACCGGCAGGGCGAGCGGCAGCTCGACGGTGAGCAGCGTGCGCAGCGGCCGCGTGCCCATGGCCTTGGCGGCTTCCTTCGTCTTGTGCGGTACGGAGTCGAGTCCCTCGACGGTGTTCCGCAGCAGCACGACGAGGGTGTAGATCGTCAGGCCGATGACGGTGGTGGTGCGGGTGAGCCCGGACACCGGGAGCAGCAGGACGAACACGGCGATGGACGGGATGGTGAACAGGACGTTCGACAGCCCGAGGAGGAAGCCGCGCAGGGGCCGCACGCGGTGCGCGAGGACGGCGAGCGGCAGGGAGATGAGCAGCCCGAACAGGACGGCGGTGAGGGCGGCTTGAAGATGGGACACGGAGAGACTGACAAGGTCGCCCTTGTGCTCCCCGATCCAGGACCAGTCGACACTCATGCCAGGTCCTTCGCAGCCGCATCGTCAAACCCCGCGGACTTGTCGACGGCGGGGTCCGAATCTTCAAGCCCCTGCGGCGATTGAGCAGCGGGGTCCGGGGCGGAGACCCGAGACGGCACGCCCGACAGGGCAGCAGCATGAGCGGCCCCGGCCCGCTGATGGATGTCGTCCCGGGACGAGACACCGGTCAACACCCCTTCCGCATCGACGCGGGCGACGAGCCCGACCGGCGAAGCGACCGACTCGTTCAGCGCCGAGAGCAGTGAATCCCCGTCCCGCAAAGCCCGTACGGGCGTCTCGGCCTCCCCGGCCCGCCAGGCGACGGGCCGCCGCGACGCGTCGAGGACCAGCTCCCAGGAACCGCCCTCGGGTGCGGGACCCTGCGGCACATCCGCCAGCGTCGACAACGACAACAGCTTCAGCCCCCGCTCGGCCCCGAGGAAGTCGGCGACGAAGCTGTCCACAGGCCGGGCGAGCAGCTCCGCCGGCGGAGCGCACTGCACCAGATGCCCGCCCTCGCGGAACACGGCTATGCGGTCGCCGAGCCGCACCGCCTCGTCGATGTCGTGCGTGACGAAGACGATGGTCTTGTTCAAGTCCTTCTGGAGCCGCAGGAGTTCGTCCTGGAGCTGGGTGCGCACGACGGGGTCGACGGCACCGAACGGCTCGTCCATGAGGAGCACCGGCGGGTCCGCGGCGAGTGCCCGCGCGACACCGACGCGCTGCTGCTGCCCGCCGGAGAGCTGGTGCGGGTAGCGCTTGCCCATCTCGGCGGAGAGCCCGACGCGCTCCAGGAGGTCACCGGCCGCGGCCCGCGCCTTCTTGCGGCCCCAGCCGAGCAGCAGCGGCACGGTGGCGATGTTGTCGAGGACGGTGCGGTGCGGGAACAGGCCGGCCTGCTGGATGACGTAGCCGATGGAGCGCCGCAGCTCGGCAGCGTCCTGGTCGAGGACGTCACGCCCGCCGACGCGGATCGTGCCGGAGGTGGGCTCGACCATCCGGTTGATCATCCGGAGGCTGGTCGTCTTGCCGCAGCCCGAGGAGCCCACGAAGACGGTCACACCCCCTTCCGGCATGTCGAGCGAGAGATCGTGCACCGCTGTCGTGCCGTTCGGGAATCGTTTGTGGACCGCTTCGAACTGGATCATGGAGCGCCTCTGGAGTCCTCTTGCCCGTCCTGCATATCGTCATGCAGAGTTCTTGGTGCGTGAATAACTTGTCAATGCTCCCGCGTAAATCACCGGTAAATCCCCTCACGGGGACCGAACTCTGAGACGCGGACGCCCCCTTGGTGGCTTTTTGTCACCTTCGCCACCTTTCGAGGAGGAGCAGCGCATGGTGCCCCACCCCGTCGTCGTGCTCGACGGCCACGGCCTCCCGGTCGCCGACGTAGTCCGCCTCGCCGACGCGACGGCCCGGCCGGTCCCCGGCACGGACGCGATGAAGCGGGTCGAGGAGTCCTGGAACGCCGCCCGCGAGATCGCCGCGTGGGGCAGGGTCTACGGCCGCTCCACCGGCGTCGGCGCCAACCGCAGCGAGGACGTCCCCACCGAGGCCGCCGCCGACCACGGCCTGCGCCTGCTGCGCAGCCACGCGGGCGCGATCGGCGCCGAACTGCCCGAACGCGAGGTACGGGCCATGCTCGCCGTCCGCGCCAACCAGCTCCTCGCCGGCGGCGCGGGACTGCGCCCCACCGTCGTCACCGCCCTGTGCGAGGCCCTGGAGAACGGCGCGCACCCCGCCGTCAACGAACACGGCTCCGTCGGCACCGGCGACATCGCACCCCTGGCCCAGATGGGCCTCGCCCTCGCGGGCGAACACCCGTGGCGCGGCAAGGGCACCCCGCCGCAGGCCCAACCCCTGGACAACAACGACGCGTTGGCCCTGATCTCCTCGAACGCCCTCACCCTCGGTCAGTCCGCGCTCGCCCTGGACGAACTGCGCACCCTGCTGAACGCCACCCAACTCGTCGCCGCCCTCAGCCTGTTGGCCACCGACGGCTCCTACGAGGCCTACGCGCTCCCGGTGCACGAGGCCCGCCGCCACAAGGGCTCGTACGACGTGGCCGCCCGGATGCGCGAGATCCTGGGCGCCGCCGACCGGCCCACACCGCCGCTCGGCCGCATCCAGGACCCGTACGGCTTCCGCTGCGTCCCCCAGATCCACGGCCCGGCGGCCGACGCGGCCGACGCCCTCGAAGACGTCCTCACGGTCGAGATCAACGCCGCCGCCGAGAACCCCCTCATCTCCCCCGAGGACATGGCCGCGTACCACCACGGCGGCTTCTACATGGCCCAACTCGCGCTCGCCCTGGACCACTTCAGGCTCTCCGTCACCCAGGTCGCCCGCCTGTCCACCTCACGCCTGTCCACCCTCAACGAACCCGCGTACACCCGCCTGCGCCCCTTCCTCGCGGACGGCGAACCCGCGTCGTCCGGCGTCATGATCCTGGAGTACGCGGCGGGCGCGGCCCTCGGCGACCTGCGCGCCTTCTCCGCCCCCGCCTCGCTCGGCCACGCCGTCCTGTCCCGGGGCGTCGAGGAACAGGCCAGCTTCGCCTCCCTCGCCGCACGCCAGACGCTGCGCCTGTGCACCGCGTACCGGCAGGTCGTGGGGTGCGAACTCGTCGCGGCGGTACGGGCGTTGCGCCAGCGCGACCTGCGCCCCGACCCCGACCTCCCCGTGGGCCGCGCCTTCGACCTCGCCGACGCGGAACTCTCACCCGACCTGGCGGACCGCCCGCTCACCCAGGACGTGGCACGAGCCGCGTCCTTGCTGGAGCGCTTGATGACCTGAGCAACTACCCTTGCTCCACTGGACATTGGGCATGGGGGGCCGATGGACATGACGAAGACGCAGGGGCAGCCGGGGCCGGAGCCGGCCACCGACGCGACACAGCGGACCCTGACCGAGTATCGGCGCAGGTCACTCGCATCAGTGGCTTTCGGCGCGGTCATGGCCCTGATCGGTGCGGGGTTGTCGGCCTGGGCGGACGAGCCGTCGGATGCCCTGACCGTGGTGGGCATGGTCACGCTCGTGGGCGGGCTCCTGTCCCTCCTCCACACCCACCGCATGCGGCGCACCCTGAAGACCCACCCCTGGGCCCACCGCCTCGTCGAGGTGCACCGAGACCACGTGATCGTCCTGCGCGACCCGGCGTCGGACATCCGGATCCACCTCAAAGCCACCCGGAACAACCCCGCCCGCCGCCCGACGGAGAACGGCCCGCTGTGGTGGTCAGGCACCCCCGAACACGGCGGCGTCCTGTCCACCCCCGGCGGCGACACCCTCACGTGGGTGCGCCCCCTCGTGCGACGCCACGCCCGCTACCGCTGGGTCCTGCTGCTCGGCCTGATCGTCGGCGGGCTCGGCGTCGCGGGCTCGACGGCCGCCGACCACGACCCCATGGTCGAGCTGAAGGTGATCGACGACACCACGCAGGCGGGCCCCTGCCGCGTCAGCCTCAAGGACCCGCTGACCCACGAACACCGCACGGCCACCTTCATCTGCGAGGGCCACCGCGACAAGCTCATCCCCGACCTCGAATACGGCTGGGTCGTCTCGTACGGGCCCTGGAAGGGCGACCTCTACAACGCGGACTGGGAGGGCTCCACCGGCAACGACGTCAACGACGGCCTGATCGGCGCCGGCCTCCTCCTCACCGCGGTCGGCGGCATCGGCGGCGCGGTCTCGCACCGCGAACGCCGCCGCTTCCCCGACACGGCACCCACCCGCCGGGACCGCCCGGTCCGCACCCCGTTACCGCGCCGAGCGGCCCGCGCCACACTCGTCGCCACCGCCCGCACCCGACGGACCCTGCGCCGCAGGTCGTGAACGCGCTACAGCTTCCCGAAGGTCACCGCACGCCACGTCCACCCGGCCCCGAGCACCGCGTCCCGCACCGGGTCGGTCAGCTCCGCCGTGTCGAAACGGAAGGTCTCCTCCAGGCGGCGCCCGCCGCCCTCGTCCCGCCCGAACGTCCACTGCCCGCCGACGGTACGACCCTGCCCCCGCCCGTACGCGCGCGACCGGGCGAACCGGGGCGTCCCGTCGACCCAGCTGACCTCCCACTGCTCCTGGAGGGCCCGCACCTCCCGGTCCTCCGGAACCAGCCGCGTCCTGATCCGCACGGTGCGGTCCACGCGCCGGCCCCGGAAGAACCCCCACCAGGCCGGCTCCCGCACCCGCCACTCGGCGACGAACTCCACCTCCTCCTCCGGCGCGGCACCCCGCACGACCCAGGGCACGTCACCCCCGCCCAGCGAGAGCAGCAGCTCCCGCACCTCCTGCGCGGAGCGCGGCGCGACCCCCTCGGCGGGACGCCTCGTGCCGGTCAGCCTCTCCAGAAACCCCATCCCGGCAACGTAGCAACCCAAAGCCTGGCGCCCCCGCCCCCTGCCTGAATAAACTCATGCACAAATCGGCCTCCATGAATGGACCGCCGGGACGGGGAGACATGAGCGAGAGCGAGCACACGAACACGGCGAGCGGCGCCGCCGGACCGGCCGGCCAGGGCGGACACAGCCCGGCCAGCCGCCTCCAGCACCTCTTCGAGGGACACCGCCTCACGCCCACCCAGCGGCGCATCGCGCACTGCATGGTCCGCCGGGCGGCCGACGTCCCGTTCCTCTCCTCGGTGGAACTGGCCGAACTGGCCGGCGTCAGCCAGCCGTCCGTGACCCGGTTCGCCGTCGCCCTCGGCTTCGACGGCTACCCCGCCCTGCGCAAACACCTGCGCGAGGTCGCCCCCACCGAACCGACCACGGCCACCAAGGCCAATGAGTACCAGCAGGCCGTCGAGGCCGAGATCGCCAACCTGCGCCACCTCGCCGACCTCCTCGCCGACCCGGCCCCGGTCGAACGGGCGGGCCGTCTCCTCGCCGCCTCGCCGACCCTGCCCGTCATCGGCCTGCGCGCCGCCGCCTCCCAGGCGTACGGCTTCTCGTACTTCGCGGCGAAGGTCCACCCGGACGTACGCCTGCTCGACGAAGGCGGCACGATGCTCGCCGACCGGATCGACGCGGCGGTCCGCGCCGGAGCCACGACCCTGCTCTGCTTCGCGCTCCCCCGCCACCCCCGCGAGGTCGTCGACGCACTCGCCCACGCCAAATCGGCGGGCCTCACCGTGGTCACCGTCGCCGACTCGGCCTTCGCCCCCGTCGCCAAACACTCCGACCTGCTGCTCCCCGCGGCGGTCGGCACCGGCCTCGCCTTCGACACGGCGTGCGCGCCGATGCTCCTGGGCCGGGTACTCCTGGAAGCGATGTGCGACGGCCTGCCACAGGCCCAGGCCCGCCTGGAGGAGTTCGACGCACGAGCGGCGGAGCGCGGCCTCTTCGTGGAGTAGACCCGCGCGATCCCCGTACGGGGCAGAAGAGTTGCGCGGGGACCGCCGCACCCCCTGTTACGGGGGGCGGGACGACGGCGGTCCCCGCGAGGGACGTGACCCGGGTCAGGGCCAGGTGCCACGTCCAGGGCGTCCATGGAGGTCCGGGAGCCGCTCCGGTTGTCCTTGACGCCGCTTCGTGCCGGGTGAGGCGGGGAGCCGCTCCCGCCCCTTCCGACATCCACTAATGTGCCGGACTCGTGTTAAGCGGGTGCTGCGCGCACGTGACGCGCTCGTACCAGTTCAGCGACGTTCGTCCGCGCCGCCGACCGCGCCCGGCCACCCGATGGCGTGAACCGGTCGGTCATCCACGTACGCGCGGAGAAAAGAACCCGCAGAGTCGGCCCTGTCCCTCGACGCCGACCGCAAGGATCCTCCTGTGCCCGGATGGTCACGCAGCTTCCTCAATCCCCTGCTCGTCACGGCCCTTGAGGAGGGGCGCACCTTTGAACAATGGCTCGACGGCAGAGTTCCGGGCATCGACTACGCGCGGATCACGGCCGACCAGAGCACCCGGTCATCCATCCTCGCCAGGGGGCGTGAGCCCGGCACGGGCGTCCGGCATCAGCACGAGGAGAACAGCGAGGCGGCCGAGGAGTTCGGCGTGGCCGTCGTCACGTTCCATGAGGACAACGGGATCGGGGCCACGCACCCGAAGGTCCCCCGGCCCTCGTTCGACCAAGCCGTGCACGCGCTGCACTGCCGCCGCACCCCCGAGGGCTTCCCCGTTCGCGCGCTCGTGGCGACGGAGCACGAACGGATCTGGCGGCTCCCCGAGGACTTCCGGCGGCTGCACCGCGCCCTGACCGTCACGGACGACGGCCTCTTGATCGCACGCAGGGAACGCGTCGACATCCACTCGGTCGACCGCTCGGAAATCGGCCGCGCGGGCGTCGAGGAGGTGCGACGCACCGGCGAGCGCATCGGGCGGCATGTCCGCCGACGCGCGCTGGACGGCGGAACTCCCGGCGGGCGGCGCCGATTTGGCTGGCTCCCGCCCGACCCGCGCTCAGGCCGCAAGATCAATATGCGCAAGGATCCCGCCGAGTGGCCGGTGCTGCGCGAGATGGTCGACGCCGCGCTGGAGGGCCGGGGCTGGAACGCGATCGCCCGCGATCTGAACAGCCGTGGCGTACGCACGGCATCGGAGAACCCCTGGAGCGGAGCGACCGTACGGCAGGCGCTGACCAATCCCGTGCTGTGCGGATACCGCTTCCTGCACGGCGAGTTGGTCACGCATCCGACGACAGGCGTCCCGGTCGTCGGAGCATGGGACGCCGTCGCCACCCCGGACGAGTGGCGCGCGCTCGTGGAGATCTCCCGGCACAACGGCGCGCGGAGCGGCACCCGGCTCACCAACGGCAGCAGGCCGCCCGAGGCGCCGCCCACGCCCCTGCGCAAGTACCTCTTCAGCGGGTTCCTGCGGTGCGGCGCGGTCAAGGACGGCCGCACCTGTCTCTCCCGTATGGGCGGCTGCGCCAGGCCCACGCCCCGGGTCCCCGACAACGCGGTCTACGTCTGCGCGGCGATGGACTGCGGAGGCACCTCGCGCAATGTCCGCGCCGTGGACGCCCACCTGGTGGACGTCGTGAACGGGCTGCTCCTGGACCGCCCCGCGCCTCCTTGCGCACCTCGCGCCGGCTGGGAGGGCGAGGCCTTGCTGCGGCAGTTGACCGAGGAACTCCACCTGCTCTCCGGGGCCTCCGCGGATCCCGGGAGTTCCGCCGCGGTCGCCGACCTCTCGGGAAGGATCGCCGGGCTCGAGGCGGCACGTGCCGAGCATCTGGCGGCCGGCACGGCGCTCCGACCCCACCGGGACCCCGGCCGGTGGCCCGCCATGAGCCTGACCGAACGCCGCGCGGCGATCGCCGACGTGATCGAATCGGTGATCGTCATGCCGTTGCCGCCCGGCATGTCACGGCGAGCGCCGTTCGACCCTCAGTTGTTGCGGGTCGTCCCCAGGCAGCCGTCCGGGAGGTAGCGACAGGCGTGGTGCGGCCCCTCGCCGTCACGGACGACGGGGGCCGCACGGCGGGTCACTTGCCTTCGTTCGCCATGTACGCCAGCAGGTCCTGGCGGCTCACGACACCGGTCGGCTTGCCCTCGACCAGGACGATCGCCGCGTCGGCGGAACCGAGCACGCGCATCAGGACCGCCAGCTGCTCACCGGAACCGACCTGCGGCAGCGGAGCCGACATGTGCTTCTCCAGCGGGTCACCGAGCGAGGCGCGCTGAGCGAACAGCGCGTCCAGCAGCTCGCGCTCCACCACGGATCCGACGACCTCGGCCGCCATCACGTCGGGGTGCCCGGAGCCACGCTTCACCACGGGCATCTGGGACACGCCGTACTCGCGCAGTACCTCGATGGCCTCGCCGACCGTCTCCTCCGGGTGCATGTGGACGAGCCCCGGGATGGAGTCCTCCTTGCGGCTCAGCACATCGAGAACCCGGCCGGACTCGGTCGGCTCCTCCAGGAAGCCGTACGAGGACAGCCACTCGTCGTTGAAGATCTTGCTGAGGTACCCGCGCCCGCTGTCCGGCAGCAGGACGACCACCACGTCGTCCGGGCCGAGGCGCTCCGCCACCCGGAGTGCCGCGACGACGGCCATGCCGCAGGAGCCGCCGACCAGGAGGCCCTCCTCCTTCGCGAGGCGGCGTGTCATCTGGAACGAGTCCTTGTCGGACACCGCGACGATCTCGTCGGCGACGTCACGGTCGTACGCGGTCGGCCAGAAGTCCTCGCCGACGCCCTCGACGAGGTACGGGCGGCCGGAGCCGCCGGAGTAGACCGAGCCCTCGGGGTCGGCGCCGATGACCTGGACGCGGCCCTCGCTCGCGTCCTTCAGGTAGCGGCCGGTGCCGGAGATGGTGCCGCCCGTCCCGACGCCCGCCACGAAGTGCGTGATGCGGCCGTCCGTCTGCTCCCACAGCTCGGGTCCGGTCGAGTGGTAGTGGGAGAGCGGGTTGTTCGGGTTGGAGTACTGGTCGGGCTTCCAGGCGCCCGGCGTCTCGCGCACGAGGCGGTCGGAGACGTTGTAGTACGAGTCCGGGTGCTCGGGGTCGACGGCCGTCGGGCAGACGACGACCTCGGCGCCGTACGCGCGCAGCACGTTGATCTTGTCGGTGGAGACCTTGTCGGGGCACACGAAGATGCACTTGTACCCCTTCTGCTGCGCCACGATGGCGAGGCCGACACCGGTGTTTCCGCTGGTGGGCTCGACGATGGTGCCGCCGGGTTGCAGCTCCCCGCTCTGCTCGGCCGCCTCGATCATGCGCAGCGCGATGCGGTCCTTCACGGAGCCGCCGGGGTTGAAGTACTCGACCTTGGCCAGGACGGTCGCCTGGATGCCTTCGGTCACCTTGTTGAGCCTCAGCAGCGGGGTGTTGCCGACGAGACTGATCATCGAGTCGTGGATCTGCACGGTGTCTCCGGGTCTCCTCCGTAGGGATGCGGCCAGAGTAAGCCGCGCACCGGCCCTTCATCTCCCGTTGCGATTGGCCGACGGTGATTACGGGGCAATGAGTTCATGAAGCCGTAAAAGGCGGGCGGGACGGAACGTCGGTGGGCAGCAGAGGCAGGTGGCCGCGGAACATGTCGAGCAGGGCGAGGGTGGCACGTCGGATCGCCGCGGGTGCGGCGTACGGCGGCGGTGGGATCGGGCTCCTCGGTGCCGCCGCGATCGGGGTGGTGCTGACCGAGGTGCAGATGGCGCGGCGCCAGGTGGGCAACCACGGCACGGATCCGGTGCGGGTGCCGTCGGCGGACGGTCTCTACGGCCGGGTGTACGCCGCGTCGTCCGCGGGGCCGTTGCGGTTCGCCATGCTGGGTGACTCCACGGCGGCGGGGCAGGGTGTGCACCGTGCGCGGCAGACGCCGGCGGCGCTGCTGGCCTCGGGGCTCGCGGCGGTCGCGGAGCGGGCCGTGGAGCTGCGCAATGTCGCGCTGCCCGGTGCCATGTCCGACGATCTGGACCGTCAGGTGGCGCTGATCCTCGCCGATCCGCTGTGGCAGCCGGATGTGATCGTGATCATGATCGGTGCGAACGACGTCACCCATCGCATCCCGGCCACGAAGTCCGTGCGTCATCTCTCGGCGGCGGTGCGGCGGCTGCGTACGGCGGGTGCGGAGGTGGTGGTCGGTACGTGCCCGGACCTGGGCTCGGTGGAGCCGGTGCAGCAGCCGCTGCGCTGGCTGGCCCGGCGGGCGTCGCGGCAGTTGGCGGCGGCGCAGACCATCGGGACGGTCGAGCAGGGCGGTCGTACGGTCTCGCTGGGTGATCTGCTGGGGCCGGAGTTCTCGGCGAATCCGCGGGAGCTGTTCGGTCCTGACAACTACCACCCGTCGGCGGAGGGGTACGCGACGGCGGCGATGGCGGTGCTGCCCACGCTCTGTGCGGCTCTGGGGCTGTGGCCGGAGGAGGAGCGGCCGGACCTCTCGCGGT
This sequence comes from Streptomyces sp. Q6, assembly GCF_036967205.1. NCBI lineage: Bacteria > Bacillati > Actinomycetota > Actinomycetes > Kitasatosporales > Streptomycetaceae > Streptomyces > Streptomyces citrinus. Next base: position 5,009,850 of record NZ_CP146022.1, on the reverse strand, counting down.
CGGAGGGTTTCCTGCCGGTGGCGCGGGCGGCGGCGCGGGCCGCGGCGGAGGGCGGTACGGAGGTCACGGCGGCGATGCCGACCGGGCCGCGGGGGCCGTGGGCCCTGTTGAAGCGGCGGCGGCGTCGGCGGGTGCTCACGCAGGATCCGGTGCCGGCCGAGTCGAGCCGTTTCGGCGACTGAGCCGTGGGGGCGGGGCCGGGCGGACCCCTACACTGAGCAAGCGCTTAGAAAAATGCGGCAGGGGTCACATGCCCATGCCGGTGACCTCGGGAGTACGTACAGGTAACTTCCGAGACGGTCCGCCTGCACAGCGTTACAGCGATACAGCGCTGCCCCGCGATTCGAACCCTCTGGAGCCGTGATGCCCGAAGCAGTGATCGTCTCAGCCGCCCGTTCCCCCATCGGCCGCGCCTTCAAGGGCTCCCTGAAGGATCTGCGCCCGGACGACCTGACCGCCACGATCATCCAGGCCGCGCTCGCCAAGGTCCCCGAGCTCGACCCGCACGACATCGACGACCTGATGCTCGGCTGCGGCCTGCCCGGCGGCGAGCAGGGCAACAACCTCGGCCGCATCGTGGCCGTCCAGATGGGCATGGACCACCTGCCGGGCTGCACCGTCACCCGCTACTGCTCCAGTTCCCTCCAGACGACGCGGATGGCGCTGCACGCCATCAAGGCGGGCGAGGGCGACGTGTTCATCTCGGCCGGTGTCGAGATGGTGTCGCGCTTCGCCAAGGGGAACTCCGACTCGCTCCCCGACACCCGCAACCCCTTCTTCGCCGAGGCCGAGGCCCGCACCGCGGCCGTCGCGCAGCAGGAGGGCACGACCTGGCACGACCCGCGCGAGGACGGCCTGGTGCCGGACGCGTACATCGCGATGGGTCAGACCGCCGAGAACCTGGCGCGCGTGAAGGGCGTCACCCGCGAGGACATGGACGCCTTCGGCGTGCGCTCGCAGAACCGTGCCGAGGAAGCCATCAAGAACGGCTTCTGGGAGCGGGAGATCACCCCGGTGACGACCCCCGACGGCACGGTCGTGTCGAAGGACGACGGGCCGCGTGCCGGCGTCACCCTGGAGGGCGTCTCCGGCCTCAAGCCGGTCTTCCGCCCCGACGGTCTGGTCACGGCCGGAAACTGCTGCCCGCTGAACGACGGCGCCGCCGCCCTCGTGATCATGTCGGACACGAAGGCCCGTGAGCTCGGTCTGACCCCGCTCGCCCGCGTGGTCTCGACGGGCGTCTCCGGTCTCTCGCCGGAGATCATGGGTCTCGGCCCGGTGGAGGCGTCCAAGCGGGCGCTGAAGCTGGCCGGTCTGTCCGTCTCGGACATCGACCTGTTCGAGATCAACGAGGCGTTCGCGGCGCAGGTCATCCCGTCCGCCCGTGACCTCGGCATCGACGAGGACAAGCTGAACGTGAACGGTGGCGCCATCGCCGTCGGCCACCCCTTCGGCATGACCGGCGCCCGGATCACCGGCACGCTGATCAACTCGCTCCAGTTCCACGACAAGCAGTTCGGCCTGGAGACGATGTGCGTCGGCGGCGGCCAGGGCATGGCGATGGTCATCGAGCGCCTGAGCTGACCGTCAGCATCGGTCCTCGGCGGTCCCCTGACCTGAATCCGTCTATGCAATCGTGATCCAATCTCCCCCAGGATGTGACGTGCATCTCGGGGGAGATCCATTTTTGCAGGTCAGGGCAGTACCCAGGCCATAACGGGCCTAAACGCCCGGCCAAAAGACCTGTCCAATTCGTGACGTAATGCACTGACAACTGGTTCGTCCAGGCTTCAAGCTGATGTAGGAAGTCGGGGGTCGACTTGAAACCGGGAGTACGTCAGTGAGCGCCATGCCCGTCGCAATGAGTGTCCTGCTGCTCGCCACGGCCGCTGCCACGGCCGTCGGCGCCGCCACCCTGCACAACGTGAGGGGCCTGCGTCGCCAGGTCTCGGACCTGCGCGAGGAGCTGGCCCGTGGCCGCGCCGTGGGCGAGCGGCGCGTCCCCGCGGCGCGCAGCACCCCCGACACGGACGCCATACGAGCCGCCGTGGCCGACGCCCTCGCCGAGGAGCGGGAGCGCGAGCTGGCGGAGGCTCGGGCGTTCTGGGCGGCGCAGGAGGCGCGTGACACGTCCGACTTGCCGCCGTTCCTGACCGGCGGTGGCGCGCTGGGCTCGGCCCACTCCCTGGACGAGGTCCTCGGCGGCGAGTTCTTCATGCCGCGCCAGGCCGACTTCGCGGGTCTCGAGCCGATGATCGAGTCGGCCATGGAGCCCGCCCTGGAGACGGAGGACGAGTTCGCCGACGACTCCCCCGAGCTGGCCGCGGCCCGCCGCCGGCACCCCTCGCACCCCGACTTCGTGCCGGTCCAGTCGCCGGTCATCAGCGACCACGAGCGCACGGTGGCGTGTCTGGAGGAGCTGGCGCAGGCGCGCACGGCCCTGTCCGACGTCCGCCCCGGCCCGCTCGGCACGCTCGACGTCTACGTCTTCGCCGACGGCACGACGCTGTGCATGACCCCGGGCCACCGCGAGACGGCGGAGCAGCTCGCCGCGGCGCTGCGTGACGGTCGCAGCCCGTTCCTGCTGGGCGGCTCGGGCGTCTCCGGGGCGTACGCCCTGACGTTCGAGTGCGGTGCGGAGAACGTGTACATCCTGGCCGACCGGGTCATAGCGTCGGCCTGAAGCGCAGCCCCCGCCGCTCGATCGCCGCGGGGGCCGACGCGGTCCGGCCCTAGACGCCCGCCCGCTTCATCGCCGACTCGACGAGCTCGACGGCTCGCGTCACGTCTTCGGGCTCGCGGAGCACGACGGACAGGTCGCGGCCCGCGACCGTGATCTGATCGGCCGCGGCGAACATCCCCGCGTCCGGCATCTCCCGTACGGCCCGATCGGGATCCTCCAACCGCTGGGCCCACGCCGAGAGTTCCCTGGCCAGCCCCAGCGCCTCCGCGGCAGCGCTCCGCTGGAGTCTGCTCTGCGGCGCGGCCCGCAGGCGATCGGCGAACTGATCCACTGCCGCTGTCAAAGGCGTCGTATCAAGCACGCGGTGACTGTAGCTGTTTACAAGGCTGCGACGCTCAGGCACGGTGGCGTGAAGGCCCGGCCACATCGAAGCGTTCCGGAGGCGCCGATGTCCCAAGTCTTCTCCGAGGAGACCCACCGCAATCTGCTGGCCCGCATCCCCCACTGCACCGGTCGTGAAGTCTCCGACTGGTTGCGCACCGTCGAAGACGGACCCTGTTTCCTTCGCTTCGAAGAGAAGGTCAGCTGGCTCCGCGGGGAGCACAACCTCGCGTACGGCCACGCCAAGGCGATCATCCACGAGTACGACCTGCGGCGCGCGGCGCGCCGTTTCGGCTAGCTCCCACTCCCCCGCACGCCAAAGGGCCCGCGCATCCCCGAAGGGTGCGCGGGCCCGAGACCGCTACCGGCTGACCGGCTAGTCGTTGCCCTGGAGGATCGCGATGATCCGCAGGAACTCCATGTAGATCCAGACCAGCGTCATGGTCAGGCCGAACGCGGCCAGCCACGCCTCTTCCTTCGGGGCGCCGTACGCGATCCCGTCCTCGACCTGCTTGAAGTCGAGGGCGAGGAAGCACGCGCCGAGCAGGATGCCGATGACACCGAACAGGATGCCGAGGCCGCCGCTGCGGAAGCCGAGGCCGTCACCGCCGCCGAAGACGGCGAACAGCAGGTTCACGGCCATGAGCAGGATGAAGCCCATCGCTGCGGCCATCACGAAGCCGTAGAAGCGCCGGTTGACGCGGATCCAGCCGGCCTTGTACGCGATGAGGACCGCCGCGAAGACGGACATCGTGCCGAGCACGGCCTGCATGGCCGCACCGCTCGCGATGTAGCTGTCGACGATGCTGGAGAGCACGCCGAGGAAGACACCCTCGAGCGCCGCGTACGCCAGGATGATCGGCGGGGACGCCTTGCGCTTGAAGGCCTGGACGAAGCCCAGGATCATCGCGACGAGGCCCGCGCCGATGGCGATGCCGTACGACTTGTTGATGTGGGCCTCGTCGACCGGCAGCAGCGCCCAGGCGAGGGCGGCGGTGACGATCAGCGTGCCGAGCGTGGTGGCCGTGCGCATGATGACGTCGTCCATCGTCATGCGGCCGGTGGTGGCGGGCGCCTGCGGAGCGCCGTACTGCAGATCCTGCTGTGCGTAGGGGTTCTGCGCGTACGGGTTGCCGGCGGGGGCCTGGCCGTACGGATTGGCCTGTGTCCCTACGGCGGGGCCCCCGGCCTGCGGCTGCTGCGCGTTGAACTGCGCGTAGCCGTTGTCGCGGCTGAACCCCCGTCGCGAGAAGACCGGGTTGCTGCTCCTCATTTCACTCCTCCATGGCCACCCTGTATGGCCTTGCCACAAGAGTAATGGTCTGGCAAAGATCCGACCCTAGTGCTCAGGGAGGATCTTTCCCATCCTGTAACGAGGAACGCGGTAGCACCCTGTGATGTTCCGCTCGGTGAGGGATCTCGGCGAGGGATCTCGCTGACGGATCTCGGCGAGGGATCTCGGCGAGGGGTCAGAGGGGGAAGCCCGTGTAGGCCTCCGCGAGATCGGTCTCCGCGGCGGTCGACGTGGTGACGCGGTCGAGGGTGGCCCGCTGGATCCGGTCGTCGAAGTCGGTCGCGTCGGGGGCGCGGTGCAGCATCGTCGTCATCGCGTAGCTGAACCGCTCGGCCTGCCAGACACGGCGCAGGCAGGTCGCGGAGTACGCGTCGAGCAGGTCCGCGTCCCCCTTCCGCGTGTAGGCCACCAGGGCGCGGGCGAAGGTGACGACGTCGCCGACAGCGAGGTTCAGGCCCTTGGCGCCGGTCGGGGGGACGATGTGGGCCGCGTCGCCGGCGAGGAAGAGCCGGCCGTGCCGCATGGGCTCGTGGACGTAGGAGCGCATGGGGGTGACGGACTTCTGGGTGATCGGGCCGCGGGCCAGGCGCCAGGCGGGGTCGTCGACCTCCAGGCGGCGGTCGAGCTCGTCCCAGATCTCCTCGTCGGACCAGTCGTCGGCGTTCGTGCCGTCGGGGACCTGGAGGTAGGCGCGGGTGACGGTGGGGGACCGCATGCTGAGCAGGGCGAAGCCGCGGTCGCTGCGGGCGTAGACGAGCTCGTCGTGGGACGGGGCGACGTCGGCGAGGATGCCGAGCCAGCCGAAGGGGTACGTGCGCTCGTACGTCCGTGAGAGGTCCTGCGGGACGGCCTTGCGGGCCACGCCCCAGAAGCCGTCGCAGCCGACGACGTAGTCGCACTCCAGGACGTCCTCGCGGCCTTGGTGCCGGAAGCGGACGCGCGGGGTGTCCGTCTCGGCGCCCTCCACGGCGAGCGCCTCCGCCTCGAACAGGAGCGGGCCGCCGTCGGCGAGCTGGGCGGCGATGAGGTCCTTGCAGACCTCGGTCTGCGCGTAGACCATCACCTGCTTCCCGCCGGTCAGGGCGGGGAAGTCGACGCGGTGCCTGCGGCGGTCGAAGCGGAGCTCGATGCCGTCGTGGGGCAGCCCCTCGCGGTCCATGCGCGCGCCGACGCCCGCCTCGCGCAGCACGTCGACGGTGCCCTGCTCCAGGATTCCGGCGCGCTGGCGCTGCTCGACGTAGGCGCGGTCGCGGCTCTCCAGGACGACGGACGCGATCCCCGCGTTGTGCAGGAGCCTGGCCAGGAGCAGCCCGGCGGGGCCTGCCCCGATGATGCCGACGGTGGTGCGCATACGGATCCCTCGTCCCTCTCGCGTCCTTGCGTTCGCCTGGTGAACTTTCGTTCATCACCAGCCCGCTGGGATCCTCCGCCCCCGGCCCGGGGGGTGTCAATGGGTCTGGACGCCCGGCCTGATCTCGATCCGGACGGTGCTGTCGTCCTCCACCACGTAGACGGGGTCGGTCCTGCGGTCCCAGCCCACGGGCAGCAGGTAGTAGCGGTGGCCGCGTTCGATCAGCAGCCGGAAGCCCTCGTAGCGGTACCGGTAGTAGCCGCCCTTGCCCAGCGGCAGCCCGGCCGGCCCCGGGGGTGCGATGGAGAGCCGCACGGTGCTGAGGACCACCACGGAGGGGCGGTGCACGATGAGGGCGGCGTCCGTCCTGGCGTCCTGCCGGCCCAGTTGCCCCGCCGCCAGGGCCACCACCCAGATCAGGAACAGGCCCGCCGTCAGGAGCGACACCACCCGGTCCCACCCGGTGCCGCGGCCTGCGGCGGGCGCGAGGCCGAGCAGCAGTCCGCTCGCGACGAGCAGCGGCGCCGCCCACCCGTACGGCTGGATCCACCGCCACAGCACCAGGAGTACGGCGCCCAGGGCGACCGGCACGAGATGGGCGCGGGCCACCGCGCGCCCGCCCCCGCGCACCCGCTCGACGTGCCGGCCCGGCACCCGCAGCACGGTCAACAGCCGCGGCAGGGCGGGCGCGAGCAGTGCCAGGGTGAGCACTTCGAGCACCGGCAGGGTGGCAAGTCGCAGGCTGCGCATGACCAGTTCGAAGGTGTCGAAGCCGATGGCAAAGCTGTCGAGGCGGAAGTAGCCGAAGTACGCGTTGGTGTAGATGTAGCCCGCGTAGAGCATCAGCCCCGCCATGAACGACCCCGCTCCGACAAGGGAGTTGAGGACTTCAAGGCGGATCCCGCGCGGCTGCGGGGCGGGCCCCTGCGGCTCGGGCGGGGGCGCGGGCGGATCGGGCGCGGGCCCGCGCGGCGCGGGGGCCGGGAGGCCTGGCTCCGGGGCGGGGACGCGGGGCTCCGGGGCCGGGACGCGGGGCTCCGGGGCCGGGACGCGGGGCGGGAACGGCGGCGGTGGTGGCACGAGTCGGTTCACAGCGCCCTGCCGCACTGTCAGCTCCGGCCCGGCGCCGGCCCACCGGAGTCCGGCGGATCGACGACAGGCGGATCGGTGACCGGCGGCTCGGTGACCGGGGGGTCCGTCACAGGCGGATCGGTGACCGGGGGGTCCGTCACGGGAGGATCGGTGATCGGCGACTCCGTGTCCGGGTCGATCGGCGGCGAGCAGCTCTCGTCGGGGTCCACCGGCGGCGCGGCGCACTGCGGCGGGGTCCCGCTGACCCCCGGATTCACCGTGTTCGGTTTGCTGGTGACCTTGGGCGGCGGCTTGACCGACGGCACCCCCGGGTCGCCGCCGCCGCCGCTCGGGTCAGCCGCCCGGGAGTCGGACGTGCCGACGTCCGTACCGCCGCCGCCGTCCGGCGTCCCGCCCGAGCCGGCGCAGCCGCCCGCGCCGAACGCGATCAGCGCGGCCGCGACCACCGTCCCGTGCCGAAAAAGAAGTCGCCTGCGCATGAGCATCTCCCCCGCGCCCACGTGAGCCCCCGTGGCTCGTGGACAGCAGGCTCCCACCGGGCGCCTGCCGGGCACACGTACCGTCGGCAGGACCCTCAAAAATGAGGAGTGGGAGAAGGAAGGGAGGGAAGACGGAGGTGCCCGGAACCGGACTTGAACCGGTACGCCCGCGAGGGGCAGCGAGGTTTAAGCTCGCCGTGTCTGCATTCCACCATCCGGGCAGGCTGTGGGGCTCCGCGTCGACCGTCCGAGCCTATCCGGCGGCATCCCCCGAACAGCGGATCGACGACTCGATGTTGTCTTATTTTATTGACGTCTGAGGGTGCATCAGCCCACAACAGGCGCCATACGCACTTGCCGGGGGCCTTTCCACGAGCGATCGCCCGTCCCCACGGATTGACGGGATTTCACCTGCCTCCCCGCGCCCGGCGCCCCGGCACCCTCTCAGGGTCCCGGATCATCCCCAGGTATGACACGGACTCCGCCGGTCCGTCCGAAGTCGCCCCTCGGAACGGGAACTGCGGCTGACTCCATCGCCGCGCGGCGCCGGGACGATGGAACGGTCCCCAGCCAGGCAGGACCCGTACCGACAGGAGCACCCACCCGTGACCACCACCCCGCTCGCAGGCCGGACCACGACGGCGGCCGCCCGCGCCACGGATCTGTCCAAGATCTACGGACAGGGCGAGACCCAGGTGGTCGCGCTCGACCAGGTCTCCGTCGCGTTCCGGCAGTCCGAGTTCACCGCGATCATGGGCCCGTCCGGCTCCGGCAAGTCGACGCTGATGCACTGCGTGGCGGGCCTGGACACCTTCTCCTCCGGCTCGGTCCGGATCGGTGAGACCGAGCTCGGCCCGCTGAAGGACAAGCAGCTCACCAGGCTCCGCCGGGACAAGATCGGCTTCATCTTCCAGGCGTTCAACCTGCTGCCGACGCTGACCGCCCTGGAGAACATCACGCTCCCCATGGACATCGCGGGCCGCAAGCCCGACCAGCAGTGGCTGGAGAAGGTGATCGGGATGGTGGGTCTCTCCGACCGTCTCGGGCACCGCCCGTCGCAGCTCTCCGGCGGCCAGCAGCAGCGCGTCGCCGTGGCCCGCGCGCTGGCCTCCCGGCCTGACATCGTCTTCGGCGACGAGCCCACCGGAAACCTGGACTCGCGCTCCGGCGCCGAGGTCCTCGGCTTCCTGCGCAACTCCGTGCGCGAGATGGGCCAGACCGTCGTCATGGTCACCCACGACCCGGTCGCGGCGGCGTACGCGGACCGCGTGATCTTCCTGGCCGACGGCCGCATCGTGGACGAGATGTACGAGCCGACGGCGGACACGGTCCTGGACCGGATGCCGCGCCCTTCCGGGGGAAACCCCCAGACCCTCGGATTCGACACCAAGGGCCGCACGAGCTGACCCTCGCCGCGCCTCCGTGATCCGCCCGGCCCTGACCTAAAGAGACCCCGCATGTTCAGAACAGCCCTGCGCAACGTCTTCGCGCACAAGGCCCGCCTCCTGATGACCGTGCTCGCCGTCATGCTCGGCGTCGCCTTCGTCAGCGGAACCCTCGTCTTCACCAACACCATCTCCTCCGCGCTGGAGAAGTCCTCGGCGCAGGGCTTCGACCACGTCGACGTCGCGCTCACCCCCGGCAGCACCAAGGCCGAGGGCGACAAGGTCAGCAAGGAGGTGAAGCTGACCGACGCCACCCTGAAGCGGGCGCGGAGCGTGCCGGGTGCCGCCTCCGCGTACGGCGTGGTCAGCGGGTACGCGGCCGTCGCCGACCAGGACGGCAAGCTCGTCGGCAACGGCTTCTCCACCAAGGGCGGCAACTACTGGGGCTCCGACGACGCCCGGTACCCGCTCCAGGACGGCACGGCCCCCCAGGGCGCGAACCAGGTCGCGCTCGACGCCGAGACCGCGAAGCGCGCCGGGTACAAGGTCGGCGACCAGGTCCGGATGTCCATCGACGGCCCGGTGCTCACGCCCACCGTCACCGGCATCTTCACCACGGACGACGGCAATGTCGCGGCCGGCGGCTCCCTCGCCCTGTTCGACACGGCGACCGCGCAGCGGCTCTTCCACAAGCAGGGCGCGTACGACGAGATCGACGTGAAGGCCGCGGGCGGCACCAGCCAGGACCAGCTCAAGCGGGCCGTGGACGACGCGCTGGCGGCGCACGGCGACGACGCGGTCCACACGGACACCGGCCGCCAACTCGCCGACGACCAGGCCGAGATGATCTCGACCAACATGAGCTCCATGAAGACGATGCTGCTGATCTTCGCGGGCATCGCGCTCTTCGTGGGCATCTTCATCATCGCCAACACCTTCACGATGCTGGTCGCCCAGCGCACCAAGGAACTCGCGCTGATGCGCGCCGTCGGTGCCTCGCGCCGCCAGGTCACCCGGTCCGTGCTCCTCGAAGCGTTCGTCGTGGGTGCCGTCGCCGCCGTGACCGGTCTCGCCGTCGGCATCGGCATCGGCGCGGGCATGCGCGCGCTGCTCGGCAGGACGGGCGCGATCCTCCCGGACGGCCCGCTGGTCGTCTCGGTCGGCACCGTCGTGACGGCCCTCGTCGTCGGCGTCCTCGTCACGATGCTGGCCGCCTGGCTGCCGGGCCGCCGCGCCGCGAAGATCCCGCCGGTCGCCGCGATGAGCGCGGTGCACGCGACGGCGACCACCAAGTCGCTGATCCTGCGCAACACGCTCGGCTCGCTCGTCTCCGGCGTCGGCGTCGCCGCCGTGCTCGCCGCGACGACCATGAAGGGCAGCGACGGTCAGCTGCCGATGGGCGCGGGCGCCGCCCTGCTCGTCATCGGTGTCTTCATCCTCACGCCGCTGCTGTCGCGCCCGCTGATCGCGGCCGCCGCGCCGGTCCTGCGCGCCTTCGGCATCTCCGGCAAGCTGGCCCGCCTCAACGCGGTCCGCAACCCGCGCCGCACCGCCGCCACCGCCTCGGCGCTGATGATCGGTCTCACCCTCATCACCGGCCTCACCGTCATCGCGGGCAGCGTCCAGACCGCGATCGACAAGATGGCGGCCGACTCCCTCAAGGCCGACTACGTCGTCTCCATGGCGAACGGGAACGCCCTGTCCCCCGACGTCCTGAAGACGCTGGAAGGGACCGACGGCGTCACCGCCACCAGCGGCCTGTCGAACTCGCCGTCCCGGATCGGCGACAGCACCGAGTACCTGACCGGCGTCAACGGCTCGACCATCACGAAGCTGGCCGAACTCCCCGTCGACAGCGGCTCGTTCACGGTCGACGGCGCGAAGGTGGTCGTCGACGACGACACCGCGAAGGACCACGGCTGGACGACCGGTTCGACCTTCACCGCCGCCTACGAGGACGGCGCGAAGCAGAAGCTGACCGTCGCGGGCGTCTACGAGGGCAACGAGATGATGCGGGGCATCATGGTCGACGCCCCGACCCTGAACCCGCACATCACCGACGGCGCCTCCGACATGCAGGTCATGCTGAAGACGTCCGGCGGCGCCTCCGACGCCACCAAGGACAAGCTCACCAAGGCGCTCGGCGAGAACCCGGCGATCAAGATCCAGGACGGCAAGGACATCTCCAACGAGATCGCCCAGATGTTCACGCTGATGCTGAACATGCTCTACGGCCTGCTCGCCATGGCGGTCATCGTCGCCGTCCTCGGCGTCATCAACACCCTCGCCATGTCGGTCTTCGAGCGTCAGCAGGAGATCGGGATGCTCCGCGCGATCGGCATCGACCGCAAGGGCATCAAGCGCATGGTCCGCCTGGAGTCCCTGGTGATCTCCCTGTTCGGCGGCGTCCTCGGCATCGGCCTCGGCGTGTTCTTCGGCTGGGCCGCGGGACAGCTCATCGGCAACTCGATGACGACGTACGAGCTGATCGTGCCCTGGGCCCGGATGGGCGTCTTCCTCGCGCTCGCCGCGGCCGTCGGCATCCTGGCGGCCCTGTGGCCGGCCCGCCGCGCGGCCCGCCTGAACATGCTCGCGGCGATCAAGTCCGAGTAGCGGCACGGCGGCGGATACGTGAGGGGGCGCCCGGTGGATCACCGGGCGCCCCCGTCACGTACGCACGAGGATCAGGTGTTCCAGGTGCGCGCCCGCAGCGGCATCCCCGACTCCCCGCTCGCCGGTGTCCTCACCGCGAGGATCTGGTTGACGCCGATGCGGTTGCGCTCGAAGCTCAGCGCGGAGGCGGCCATGTAGAGGCGCCAGACGCGGGCTCGGCCGGGGCTGACCAGCTTCAGGGCCTCGGGCCAGCGGGCCTCCAGGTTGCGCACCCACTGGCGCAGCGTGAGGGCGTAGTGCGGGCGGATCGCCTCGATGTCCCGGACCTCGAAGCCGGCCCGCTCCAGGTTCCCGGTCGTCGTGCCGAGCGGCGCGAGCTCGCCGTCCGGGAAGACGTACGCGTCGATGAACTCGTCGACCTCGTACGCCGATTCGTCCTGCTGGGGCCGCCGCGCGATCTGGTGGTTGAGCAGCCGCCCGCCGGGGACGAGGAGGGCGTGCAGGGCGCTCGCGTACTCCACGTACCGCTCGGAGCCCACGTGCTCGGCCATCCCGATGGAGGAGATCGCGTCGTACGGGCCGTCGCGCACGTCGCGGTAGTCCTGGACGCGGATCTCGACCCGGTCGGTGAGGCCCTCGTCGGCGACGCGCTTCCTGGCGTAGGCGGCCTGTTCCTGCGAGAGGGTGACGCCGACGACACTCACGCCGTGCTCGCGGGCGGCGTGGATGGCCATGGAGCCCCAGCCGCAGCCGACGTCGAGCAGCCGCATGCCGGGCCGCAGACCGAGCTTGCCGCAGATCAGTTCCAGCTTGTCGCGCTGGGCGGATTCGAGGGTCGCCTCCTCCGACGCGAAGTAGGCGCAGGAGTACACCATGGACGGGCCGAGGACCAGCTCGTAGAAGTCGTTGCCGACGTCGTAGTGGTGGCTGATGGCCTGCTTGTCGGTGCCCTTGGTGTGGCGGTGCAGGCGGTTCCTGCGGCGCATCTCCTCGGCGGGCGGCGCGGGCGGCGGGTAGGGGCCCGCCAGCTTGAGCAGCTCGCGGAACGCGGCCCGGACGGCCGGGTCCTTGGCCGCGTCGGCGAGGGAGCGGCGGTCGTCCTCGTCGCGCTCCCAGATCAGCGCCGCCACGGCGTCGAGGACCGCGTACAGGTCGCCCTCGACGTCCAGGTCACCGGCGACCCAGGCGCGGGCCAGACCCAGCTCGCCCGGCTTCCACAGCAGGCGGCGCAGCGCCCGGCGGTTGCGCACGATCAGCACGGGGGTGTTCGGAGGGCCGGCCTCCGAGCCGTCCCAGGCGCGAAGACGCACCGGGAGTTCAGCGCCGAGCAGCTGCTCGGCGAGGTTCTTCAGCCGCTGTGCGGCGTCCTGCATGGCGCACACCTCCGAAATGGGAGCGATCCCGGAACGGTCCAACACCACGTAAACACCAACGGCGCGCTCTCGCAGTCCCGTTACTGCGTTACGGAACGGCAAAATACTTGTAGCCACCATGCATCTTGCGGCTCGGCCTTGCCCGGGAACGCCGAAGGGGCCGCCCGCACCACGGATGGCGGGCGACCCCTTCGGGTGTACTGCTGGTGCACTGCCAGGTGCGAGGTCAGGAGGCCTTGGCCTTCTCCTCGACCTTCTTCTCCTCCGCCTTGGCGGGCGCCGGAGCCGGCTTGGCGGCCTCGTAGAACTCCTCGCGCGGAGTCTCCAGGGCACCGAGCGCGGTGATGTCGCGCTTCTGGAACATGTTGATCGTCCACTCGGCGATCACACGGATCTTGCGGTTGTACGTCGGCATCGCCATGCCGTGGTAGCCACGGTGCATGTACCAGGCGAGACGGCCCTTGAGCTTGATCTTCATCTTGCCCATGACGATCATCGCGACGCCCTTGTGCAGGCCGAGACCGGCGACCGCACCCTTGTTGGCGTGCTTGTAGTCCTGCTGCGGGAAGCCCCGCATGCCGGAGACCACGTTGTCGCCGAGGACCTTGGCCTGGCGCATGGCGTGCTGCGCGTTCGGCGGGCACCAAGCGTTCGGGTTGCCGTTGGCGCGCCCGACGAGGTCCGGGACCTGGGCGTTGTCGCCCGCGGCCCAGATGTAGTCGGTGCCCTGGACCTGGAGCTTCTCGCTGGTGTCCACGTGGCCGCGCGGGCCGAGCGGGAGACCGAAGCGGGCGAGCGCCGGGTTCGGCTTGACGCCGGCGGTCCACACGATGGTGTTGGAGTCGGCCTCCAGGCCGTTGCTGAGCACGACGTGACCGTCGACGCAGGACGGCATCGTGGTGCTGAGGTAGACCTCGATCCCGCGGGACTCCAGGTGCTTGCGGCCGTAGACGCCGAGCTCCGGGCCCACCTCGGGCAGCACCTTGTCGGCGGCGTCGACCAGGATGAAGCGCATGTCCTCGCGCTTCACGTTCTTGTAGAACTTGGCCGCGTCGCGCGCCAGGTCCTCGACCTCGCCGATCGTCTCGGCGCCCGCGAAGCCGCCACCGACGAAGACGAAGGTGAGCGCCTTGCGGCGGATCTCCTCGTCGGTCGTCGACTCGGCCTTGTCGAGCTGCTCGAGGACGTGGTTGCGCAGCCCGATGGCCTCCTCGACGCCCTTCATACCGATGCCGACCTCGGCGAGGCCCGGCGTCGGGAAGGTGCGGGAGACCGCGCCGAGCGCGATCACCAGGTAGTCGAAGGGCACCTCGTACGCCTCGCCGACGAGCGGGGCGACCGTGGCGACCTTGCGGTCCTGGTCGATGGTGGTGACGCGGCCGGTGAGAATCTCGGCTCCCGGCACAGCGCGTCGCAGCGGGACGACGACGTTGCGCGGCGAGATGCTGCCGGCGGCGGTCTCGGGGAGGAAGGGCTGGTACGTCATGTACGAGCGCGGGTCGACGACCGTGACGGTCGCTTCCGCGTAACGCATCTTCTTCAGGATGCGTCGCGCCGCGTACAGGCCTACGTACCCACCCCCGACAATGAGGATCCTGGGACGCTCCGTGGTGCTCATGCCATCGAGTATCCACCCGACTGGAGGGGGTCGCTCGTGCGCCCCTTCACAAGGTTCCGTGAGGGCTCTGCTACACTTCGCCGCCCACGTGACCCATGTCATGGCGTTCACAGGGAACCACGGTGTACCGCCAGTCGTTCCTCACCCCTCTTGAGCAGCCACAGTGGGCATTCGGACGCACTGGACCACTCCCGGTTTTCACGTGCGCGTAACACTGCGGGAACCCCGTGAACCTCTCCCGGCAAGGTCCTCGGCCGACCCCGAACGGGCTCTCGGGCCGCAATTGACGCCCAAGAGGACCGAATTCCTTGTGAAGAACTTCACGAACTTTCCCGACGGGGTGTCGCCGGAGCGTGTCGCGGGGGCCGTTTCACGTGCTCAGGCGGGGTGCGACACGCTCATGCGAGACGGTTTCGGGCCCTGGTGATCAGGCGATCGACCAGGCGATCCCGTCCAGGATGTCGTGCTCACTGACCACGACCTCCCGCGCGCCGGTCCGCTCCATGATCAGACGCAGCACGAGCGCGCCGGAGGCGATGACGTCGACGCGGCCGGGGTGGATGACCGGCTTCAGGGCGCGCTGGTCGTGCGTGGACGTCAGCAGCCAGTCGGTGAGCTCGGCGACCCGCTCGTAGGAGATCCGGGAGTGGTGGATGGCCGTCGAGTCGTAGGCGCCCAGGCCGAGCGCGAGCGCCGCCACCGTCGTCACCGAACCGGCGAGGCCCACCAGGGTGCGGGCCTCCTCCAGCGGGACGGTACGCGCGACGAGGTCCAGGGCGGCGGCGATGTCCTCGCGGACCGCCTCGATCTGCGCCGGGGACGGCGGGTCGGTCAGCGTGCCGTCGTCGCCGACGAGGTGGCGCTCCGTCATGCGGACGCAGCCGATGTCGACGGAGCGGGCGGCGCGGACCGCGTCGTCGCCGACCACGAACTCCGTCGAGCCGCCGCCGATGTCGACGACCAGGTAGGGCTTGTCGAGGCCCTCCCGTCGCCCGGTGAGCTCCTTCGTGGCGCCCGTGAAGGAGAAGGCCGCCTCCTGGTCGCCCGTGATGACCTCGGGCTCGACGCCCAGGATGTCGAGGACGCCCCGCACGAAGTCATCGCGGTTCTCGGCGTCGCGGGAGGCGGAGGTCGCCACGAAGCGGACGCGCTCCGCGCCGTGCTCCTTGATGGCCTCGGCGTACTCGCGGCAGGCCGCGAAGGTGCGCTCCAGGGCCTCGGGGGCCAGCCGGCCCGTCCTGTCGACGCCCTGGCCGAGCCGGACGATCGTCATCCGGCGGTCCAGGTCGACGAGTTCGCCGGTCTCCGGGTTCGCGTCGGCGACGAGCAGCCGGATGCTGTTGGTTCCGCAGTCGATGGCGGCGACGCGCGTCATTCGGCCACCTCCGCGCCGTCGCACGGCGTCACGCACGGCCCCTTCTTCCACCACTCGGGGAGCATGGCGATGGCCTCGTCGCCGAGCGGGTTCACGCCCGGACCGGCCGCCAGGGAGTGGCCGACCAGGACGTGCAGGCACTTCACACGGTCCGGCATGCCGCCCGCGCTCGGGAAGCCCTCCAGGACCTCGATGGCGTCACGGCGCGCGAGGTAGTCCTCGTGCGCGGCGCGGTACTGCTTGGCCAGCTCCGGGTCGCTCTGGAGACGCTCGGTCATCTCCTTCATGACGCCGTTGGCCTCCAGCGTGCCGATGGCGGAGGCAGCGCGCGGGCACGTCAGGTAGTACGTCGTCGGGAACGGCGTGCCGTCCTCCAGGCGCGGGGCCGTCTCGACCACGTCCGGGTTGCCGCAGGGGCAGCGGTGCGCGATGGCCCGCAGACCGCGCGGCGGGCGGCCCAGCTGCTCCTTGAACGCGTGGATGTCGGCGTCCGTGGGCGCGGTCGGCTCGGTCTGGGGAGGAGGCGTCTGCATGACTGTCTTCGGCGTCTTTCGTCGTGTACGTGGATCAGTCGTGTACGTGGATCAGTCGTCCACGTGGATCAGTAAGAGGGGTTCAGTCTGCCTGGTCCGCCTGGTCGGCCTTGTCGACGCCGTCCCAGACGTTCGAGTACCAGGGCCGGTCGGCGGCGCCCTGCTCGACGCGGCTCGACTGGGTGGCGCGCGGATCGGGTACCACGTACCCGGTCTCGCCCGGCATCACCATGTGCAGGCGCTCCCGGATCCGCTGCTCGGCGTAGGAGTCGTCCTGCCAGCGGGCCTTCTCGTCGCGGAGCCGGTCGACGCGCTCCTTGGCCTCCTGCTGCTGCCGCTGGAGGTCCTCGATCTCGCCGCGCTGGGAGACGTACTGCCTTATGGGATAGGCGAGGGCGACGACCAGTGTGCACAGGACGAGGGCGAGGAGCGCCGCGCGGCCGGTGAGGCGGGAGCGGCGGGCCTGGCGCTTGTTCTGCGAGCGGTAGACGCGCTCGGCGGTCTGCTCGCCGAGCAGGCGGAGGCGGGTGGCCGTGGAGAAGCGGTCTCTGGAGTCCCTGTCACGGACCTTGCCCGGCATCCTCTCCGCCTCCCCTGCCTCACGTACGTACGTCCCCGCACACGGTACGGGACCGAGTGCGGGGACGTACGTAACTACTGCTTCAGCCGGGCTTCGGGGCCGGTCAGCCCTTGAAGCGCGGGAAGGCCGAGCGACCGGCGTAGACCGCCGCGTCGTCCAGGATCTCCTCGATGCGCAGGAGCTGGTTGTACTTGGCGACGCGCTCGGAGCGGGCCGGGGCGCCGGTCTTGATCTGGCCGCAGTTCGTGGCGACGGCGAGGTCCGCGATCGTCACGTCCTCGGTCTCGCCGGAGCGGTGCGACATCATGCACTTGAAGCCGTTGCGCTGGGCCAGCTCGACGGCGTCCAGGGTCTCGGTCAGCGAACCGATCTGGTTGACCTTGACGAGCAGGGCGTTGGCCGAGTTCTCCTCGATGCCGCGGGCCAGGCGCTCCGGGTTGGTGACGAACAGGTCGTCGCCGACGAGCTGGACCTTGTCGCCCAGCTTCTCGGTGATGACGTGCCAGCCGGCCCAGTCGTCCTCGTACAGCGGGTCCTCGATGGAGACGAGCGGGTACGCGGAGACGAGCTCCTCGTAGTACTCCGTCATCTCGGCGGCGGAGCGCTCCTTGCCCTCGAACTGGTACTTGCCGTCCTTGTAGAACTCGGAGGCGGCGACGTCCAGCGCGAGCGCGATCTGCTGGCCGGGGATGTAGCCGGCCTCCTTGATCGCTTCGAGGATGAGGTCGAGCGCGGCGCGGTTCGACTCCAGGTTCGGGGCGAAGCCGCCCTCGTCGCCGAGGCCGGTGGACAGGCCCTTGGTCTTCAGCACCTTCTTGAGGGTGTGGTAGACCTCGGTGCCCCAGCGCAGGGCCTCGGAGAAGGACTCCGCGCCGATCGGGGCGATCATGAACTCCTGGATGTCGACGTTGGAGTCGGCGTGCGACCCACCGTTCAGGATGTTCATCATCGGGACGGGCAGCAGGTGCGCGTTCGGGCCACCGAGGTAGCGGAACAGCGGCAGGTCCGAGGCCTCGGACGCGGCGTGCGCGACGGCGAGGGAGACGCCGAGGATGGCGTTGGCGCCCAGCGAGCCCTTGTTGTCCGTGGCGTCCAGGTCGAACATCGCCTGGTCGATCAGGCGCTGCTCGGTGGCGTCGTAGCCGACGAGCTCCGGGCCGATCTGCTCGATGACGGCGAGGACGGCCTTCTCGACACCCTTGCCCTGGTAACGGTTGGGGTCACCGTCACGGAGTTCGATGGCCTCGAAGGCACCGGTGGAGGCACCGGACGGAACAGCAGCACGACCCGTGCTGCCGTCGTCGAGGCCGACCTCGACCTCGACCGTGGGGTTGCCTCGGGAGTCCAGGATTTCCCGGGCTACGACGACGTCGATGGACGGCACGAGCATCTCCTTCTGGGATGTGACGCAGGCTATGCGGGGCCGCGATGCACGGCCTCGACTCCTTGAGCCTAACCGGCTCCGGAGCATCGGCCAGCCGACCGACCGACTCTTGGACAACGCCGTGAGCGAAATGTTCCTGAACGGAACAAAAACAGTGACCCCCGTCCCGGAATGCGGGACGGGGGTCACCGATGCGAGCGGCCCGTGGGGACGGGGGCGGGGATCTCGGCGTCCGCCGATGCCGAGTGCCCCTCTACCGGTGCGCACCCATATATAGAGACACCGGCCCGGAGAGGTGCCGGCCTCTACGGGTGCTGGAGGTGCGCACCCGGTGCGGCCTACTTCAGGTGGAGCTGCTGACCCGGGTAGATCAGGTCCGCGTCCTTGACGATGTCCTTGTTCAGCTTGAACACCTTCTGCCAGGTCGTGCCGTGCGCCTCGGCGATCTTGCCGAGGGTGTCGCCGGACTTGACCTTGTACTCGCCGTCGCCCTTCTCGACCGTCTTGCCGGTGGGCGTGGTGACGGTCTCGCGCTTCTCGGAGCGGGTCGTCGTGGACGAGTCCGAACGCTCCTGCTGCTTCGGCTGGGCCTGCTGCGGCTGGGTGCTCTGCTGCGGGGCCTCGGCGGCGGGAGCGGAGGTGTTCGCGGACGCGCCGGACAGGTTCACGCCACAGCTCGGCCAGGCGCCCTTGCCCTGCGAGGCGAGGACCTTCTCGGCGACGGCTATCTGCTGCGCCTTGGAAGCCTGGTTGGCGGTGGACGCGTAGGCGGTGCCGCCGTACGCGGCCCACGTGGAGGAAGAGAACTGGAGGCCACCGTAGTAGCCGTTGCCGGTGTTGATCGCCCAGTTGCCACCGGACTCGCACTGGGCGACCTGGTCCCACTCGGAGGTGGTCGCGGCGGAGGCGGACGTGGCGCCCATCAGCGGAACGGCGACGGCGGCACCGGCGACACCGGCGAGCGTGGCGACACGGACGGCCTTGGACGGGCGGCGGTGCTTGCCCTTGCTGGAAAGCAGCATGGAGAGATCCCCTCACCGACGCCTACGAGGTGAGCTGTCGGGTTCGGGCCAGTGAGTGCCCGGCCGCGCATCCTTGTGCGCGGCTTAACCCCTAGCCGTTCGAAGTCGTCGACCTCGCACGGCGCTTACCTGGGTCCCCCGCTCCTGCCTACGGCGCTGACGCGTCGACTGTTCCCGTACGGACGTTGGCAGGATTCGGCGTGACGTCCATCGGGGCCCGCTGTGGCGAGCGGTCACGACCGTAAGCAGTCGATCCGCCCTATTTCAAAGACGATCAGGCCCTTTGAGACCCATCTCTCACTTGCGCTAAAGCGGACAAACGGCCATCAATGGGCCCCGAACTCCCGCTACTTTTCGACCGATTCGAGCCCAAGATCCAGACTCTGACCAGGAATGATGAGGTCCGGGTCCGAGCCGACCTCCTTCTTGTTCAGGTCGTAGAGCGCGGCCCACCCGCCGTCCACGTCCTGAGCGTCGGCGATGTCCCAGAGGTTGTCGCCGGAGCGGACCGTGTAGGCCCCCTCGCCGCGCTCGTCGCCTCGGGAGGCGTGACGCCCCTCTCCCGTACGGGAGTCGGTGCCGTCGTCGGCGGCGCGGTCGCCGCGGTGACGGCCGGCGGTGGACGCGTCGTCGGAGGCGGTGGCCGACGCGGAGGACTCCGGGTCGGCCGGGTCGGCCGAGGAAGTGGACTCACTCTGGCCAGACTTGTCCGAGTTGTCGTCTTTGGTGTTGTTGCCGTCGCCGCTGTCGGCACCGGCTTCGTCGGCGTCGAGCTTGTTACCGGAGGTATCCCCCGAGGTGTCGGCTGACGGGGTGTCGGAAGAACCGGAGGAACCGGACGTTTCGGCCTCGTCCGTCGCGCCCGCTTCGTCCGACGCGTCGTGATTCTTCTCTCCCGAGGAGGCGGACGAGGCGTCATCCGTGGCGTCGTCCGACGACCCGGCCGATTCGGACGCCTGCGGGGAGGCACTCGCGCCCGGGTCGACATCGGCCGAGTCGTCGCTCTTGGTGAGGCCCGCCGTGATCGAGCAGCTCGGCCAGGCGCTCGGGCCCTTGTCGCCGAGGACCTTCTCGGCGACGGCTATCTGCTGCGACCGGCTGGCCAGGTCGGCGCGCGCGGCGTACTCGAGGCCGCCGTACTGCTCCCACATCTCCTGCGAGAACTGGAGTCCGCCGTAGTAGCCGTTGCCCGCGTCCAGGCTCCACTGGCCGCCGGACTCGCACTCGGCGAGCTTGTTCCAGGTGGCGGTGGTGGAGGCGCTCGCGCTCGTCGCGGCGAGCAGCGGGATCGCGATGGCGCTGCCGGTGACCCCGGCGGCGACGATCAGAGCAGGGGCCTGACGGGGGCGACGGTGACGACCGTTCCCGGAGAGCATGCGTGTGCCTTTCGCGAGACTGATGCTGCTGCTGCACGCGACGGGTGATGCGGAGGTGACGGTTGTGCATGTGTCGCGATGACTGGTGAACGTAGCGGCACTCGAACGCTTGTCACAAGTCGATGCAGCGCAGATCACGTGAAAGTCACAGATTTGACAGTGCGTCAGTTCTGGCGGGGTGTGAACTCCACCGGGAGCGTGCGCAGTCCGCGCATGATGAGGCCCCCACGCCACCGCAAATCGTCCGGATTCGCCGCAAGCCGTAGGTCCGGCAGGGCCGTGAACAGCGTGGCCAGCGCGGCCTTTCCCTCCAGGCGCGCGAGCGGAGCGCCGAGGCAGTAGTGGATGCCGTGCCCGTAGCCGAGGTGCTGGTTGTCGCGCCGGGAGAGGTCGAGGGTGTCGGGCTCGGCGAAGCGCTCCGGGTCGCGGTCGGCCGCGGCGAGCACGACGAGTACCGGATCGCCGGCGGCGATCTCCTGGCCGCCGATGCGCAGCGGCTCGGTGGCGAACCGCCAGGTGGCCAGCTCCACGGGTCCGTCGAAGCGCAGCAGTTCCTCGATGCCGGTGGCGAGCAGCTCCGCGTCGCCCTCGGCGAGCGCCCGGTGCCAGATCTCGCGCTGCTCGGGGTGGGTGAGCAGGGAGTACGTGCCGTTCCCGATGAGGTTGACGGTGGTCTCGAACCCGGCGAAGAGCAGCACGAAGCACATGGCCGCCACCTCGTTCTCGGTGAGGTGCTCGCCGTGGTCGGAGGCGCGGATCAGGTCGGAGATGAGGTCGTCCGCGCCGTCGTCAAGGGCGCCGCGCTTGCGGTGGATCAGGTCCACCAGATAGGCGCGGATCTTCTTCACCGAGCGGGCGACACCGCCCCGCGGGCCGCCGCCGTGACGGATCATCATCCCCGCCCAGTCCCGGAAGTCGTCCTGGTCCTCGCCCGGGACGCCCAGCAGGTCGCAGATGGCGTAGATGGGGAGCGGGAAGGCGAAGTCGTGGATCAGGTCCGCCTCGCCCTTCGCCGCGAACTGGTCGATGAGGCGGTCCGTCAGCTCCTGCACCCGGGGCGCGAACGCGGCCACGCGGCGCGGGGTGAACGCCTTCGCGACAAGGCGGCGCAGCCGGGTGTGGTCCGGCGGGTCGATGTTGAGCAGATGCGTCATCAGCTCGGCCTTGCGCTCGCCCGGGATGCCGGTCTTGCCCTTGGCGTGGGAGGGCTCGTCGTGGTGGTCCGGGTTCTTGCTCAGCCGCTGGTCGGCGAGGGCCTGCCGGGCGTCCGCGTACCGCGTGACCAGCCAGGCCTCGACACCGCTCGGCAGGGTGGTGCGGTGCACCGGGGCGTGCTCGCGCAGCCAGGCGTACGCGGGGTACGGGTCGCTGGCGAACTCCCAGGTGAACAGTTCGGGCATGGCGGGCGGCTCGGGCGCCGGGGCGGGGGCGGGGCTTTCGGTCACGCCCCGACGGTATCCGCCGACGAGCGGGACGCGGCCACCCGTCCACGGGCCGCGGTTCGGGCCTGTCCGGCGGATCCTGTCGCGGACGCGGGGCCTGGCCCGCACGTCAGCACAGCACAGCGCGGGTCGCCCTGATGCCACCTGACCCGCCGGACAGGCCCTCGGCGGATCCTGTCGCGGACGCGGGGCCTGACCCGCACGTCAGCACAGCACAGCGCAGGTCGCCCTGGTGCCACCTGACCCGCCGGACAGGCCCTCCGCGGATCCTGTCGCGGACGCGGGGCCTGACCCGCACATCAGCACAGCACAGCGCAGGTCGCCCTGATGCCACCTGACCCGCCGGACAGGCCCTCCGCGGATCCTGTCGCGGACGCGGGGCCTGACCCGCACATCAGCACAGCACAGCGCAGGTCGCCCTGATGCCACCTGACCCGCCGGACAGGCCCTCGGTGGGCGCCGCTCGCGGCACCGAAGCGGGCTTCGCTCGCCCAGGGGCGCGGGGAACCGCGCGACCGGCCACGACGAGAGCCGCGCCCGGCAGCGCTCCCCGGCCCCGCGGACGGGTGGCGCGGGCGGGTGGCGCGGGCGGGTGGCGCGGGCGGGTGACGCGGAGCCTAAAGCCCTTCCGCCGAGCGCACGGCATCCCGGTAGGCGCGGGCGGCAGCCCGCAGCGCCGCCTCGGGGTCGACCCCTCCGCCTCCGCCCGGAGGGCCAGCGCCAGGAGTTCGTAGCCGACGCCCTCACCGCGCGGCACCTCGACGTCCAGCGCCGCGGTGCGCACGCGGGAGCCGAGCTTCGCCGCGAGGGCGAGGCCGGGCTGGCCGAGCGGGACACCGTCGGTGACGGACGCCCGCCGCTTGGCCTCGCCCTTCTTGCGGAGCCAGATCTCCCGGACCTCCTCCGGGGTGGCGGCGCTCTCGTCCCCGAAGACGTGCGGGTGGCGATGGATGAGCTTGTCGACGATGCCGCCCGCGACGTCGTCGATGGAGAACGGCTCGTCCTCGCCGCCCGCCTCCTCGGCGATGCGGGCGTGGAAGACGACCTGGAGCAGGACGTCGCCGAGCTCCTCGCGCAGCTCTTCCCTGTCGTCCGTCTCGATCGCCTCCACCAGCTCGTACGCCTCCTCGATGGCGTACTTGGCGAGGTCCTCGTGGGTGCGCAGCCGCGACCACGGGCACTCGCGGCGGATGCGGTCCATGACCTGGACGAGGTCCAGGAGGCGGGCGCCCGGCAGATCGTACGAGCCGGGGAGCAGTTCGAGCGCGGGCATCTGCTCGCGGCCGGAGCCGGCCAGCGTCGCCAGGCCGTCGGTGAGGCGGCGGTCGCCCTCGGCCGTGGTGAGGACGACGACCGTGCGGCCGCCGCCGACGCAGCGGTCCACGAGGTCGCGGGCCGTGGGCGCGGCGACGACGACCTCGACGCCCGCTTCCTTCAGGTACGGCAGCTGCGGGTGCGCGGGGTCGGCGCACAGCACCTCGTCGGCGCCGCGCAGCGCCTGCCACGCCTGCCAGGACAGCAGCCCCGGGGCGACCCGGT
Source organism: Streptomyces sp. Q6 (assembly GCF_036967205.1). NCBI lineage: Bacteria > Bacillati > Actinomycetota > Actinomycetes > Kitasatosporales > Streptomycetaceae > Streptomyces > Streptomyces citrinus. The sequence goes on along the minus strand of NZ_CP146022.1, from coordinate 4,986,330 downwards.
GGCTGGTGGTGAGCAGGACGATGCGGCCGGCGGGGTCGTCGGCGGCGTCCACGGGGGCGTTCACCTTGTCGTTCACGTCTCGAACGTAACCCAGGGCACTGACAGCGCGTACGGCCAGGCGGCCGCTAGGCGGTCTGCTGGGCCTCGGACGCCAGGGCGGTGACCTGTTTCACCCAGGGCGTCTTCGCGTCGACGCGGCTGCTCTTGGTCACGTCCCAGGAGCCGTAACGGGGGTTCAGGTCGACGTCGAGTTCCTTGGACGCCTGGGAGAGCGCCTTCCAGAACGCGGCCTTGCCCGCCTCGGTCTGCATGTCGGCGCCGAGGGTCGTCGCCAGCTTCTGCGCCTCGATCTCGGTGCGCAGGGACTCGGTGAGCCGCTTGGGCGCGACGTTGTACTGCTGGAGCCAGGCGACCTCCAACTGCTTCGCGCCGCCCGCCTGTTGTTCGAGACCGGCCCGCATCTGCTGCATCTCCTTGCGGGTGACCGTGACGCCGCTGTCGGTGGCGGCCCGGTGCAGGACGCGGTCGAGGACCATCGTGTGCAGCGTGTTGCGGGTGAGGCCACCGGTCTTGGCGATGGCCTGCTCGTACTGCGCGCTGTCGGCCGTCGCGGCCTGCTGGGCGTCCCGGACCTCGTTCACCCGGCTCTCCAGCTGGGAGACCGTGATGCGCTGCCCGCCGACGACCGCGGCGGCACCGGGGTGGGCGTCGCTTCCGCAGGCGGTGAGGAGGGGGACGGCGGCGGCAGCGGATGTGAGCACGAGAGCGATGCGGCGGCTGTTGCGGCGGTGCAAGGTGGGGCCTCCCTGCGAGCAGTTTGTGCGTCAGTGCACAAAGTCCGGCGATGATCGATGGTAGGAGGTGGCCGCGTACTCGGCCACCTATTCGACAACGATTCGCCGCGAGTTGAGGTACTGACCCGCACTCAGCCGATGACGGCGACCGGCGCGTCCCACGCGTCGCGGTCCACGGTGATCGTGTAACCGCCGCGCGACTCCTTGCTGTTGACCATGTACTGGTGGCCGCGATGGTGCCCGGTCCACAGGGTGGCGGCGAAGGGCCAGTCGGTGGTGGTCGTGTTCACCTTGTCCCACTTGGCGTACCAGAGGTTGCCCGGCAGGTTGCTGCGGTCGGTCGTCGTGGCGACGGCCTTGGCGCTGGAGCTGGAGAAGCCGTACATGCCGGTGCGGTAGTACTTCGCGTGGACGGCCTTCTGCCAGGCGCGTACGTAGGTGAGGACCGCGGTGTTGCAGGAGGCGTTCGTGCTGTCGTACGCCTCCATGTCGAGATAGAGCGCGCTGCCCGCCTTCATGCCGAGCGCGGACGCCTTGGCCACGGCGTCGGCGCCGTCGGTGGCGCCGAGGGACGCGGCGGTCGTGGCCGTCATCTTCTCCGGGTTGGAGCCGCTCGCGCACGGCGGCTGCGCGCCTACGTAGAGCGGAATGAGCTTCCAGCCCTGGGAGTTGACGGTCTTCACCCAGGAGGCGGTGAGGTTGGCCTGGGCGCAGCCGCGGTTCTTGCCGCCCACGTAGACGGCCGCCGCGCCGTAGAAGCCCGTGTGCCATGCCTTCATGGCGGAGGCGGAGGGTGCGGCGCAGGTGTCGAAGGCGCGACCGGTGTACGTCTTCGCGGCGGGCCATGAGGTCGTCGTGGCGAGGGACTGCTGGACCGTGACCCCACCCGCGAGCAGGGCCGCGCAGGCGGCGCCGATGGCGATGCGGCGGCCTCTTCGGGAGAGCCGGTGACTGCCGGTTGCGGGCATGGGTCTTCCTCCGATGCGGATGGTGCTGCGAGTGGGGCTACGAACTGGGCTACGGGCTGCGGTGCGTGGGTCAGCCGGTGACGGCGGCCGTGACCTTCGCGGCGAGCTTCTTCGCGGTCGCCGCGCCGTTGTCGTGGCCGTCGGTCGACATGATGCTCACGACGGCGGTGCCCTTGCGGACGGCGATCAGGGTCGTGCCGTTCGTCCAGGTCGGGTCGGTCAGCGTGATGGCGTACGCCTCGTCGCCGAGTCCGGAGGCCGCGGTGCCGGCCACCTTCACGACGCTCTTGGTGTCCGCGTCCTTGTAGGTGGGGCACGCGGCGACCACCTTCCGGAGGTGCCGCATGACGGTCGTCGCCGTCGTGCCGCGGAACACGTCGATCTCCTGGGCGATGTCCGCGGAGGAGTCGTCGTTCACGTAGTCGTTCTGGGCGAAGGAGACGCCTTCGTCGCCGGTGAGGGCGATCCAGCTGGTGCCGCCGAACTTGGTGCAGTCCGGCTTGGCCGGAGCGGCCGGGTCGGCGCTCTGCTTCTGGAACGAGGTGCCGGTGTCGCGGACGCCGTCCGGGTCGACCTTGTATCCGGCGCCGAAGAACGACGCGGGGGCGAGGGCCTTCTTCAGGTCCGCGCCGGTGGCGAGGCCCTCGTCGGGGTTGTGGGACGTCGGGGCGGCGGACGGGGAGGAGGCGGCCCCCTGGGAGCCGGCGGACCCGTCGGAGTCTCCGGACGAACAGGCCGTCAGGGCGAACGGGAGGACGGCCACGGCGAGCAGGGCCGCGGCACGGGTGGGAGCGGTGATGCGCATGGGGAGGAGACGTTTCTCGGTAGACCTATGGAGATGCCGGCTCGGCCCTGGTGGGGGAAAGGCAAGGCACAGGAACGCCTGGGGAAGCGCACAGCGAGCGAGCTGATCTTGCCTGGCGAGCAGCGGCTCGAACGTCCATCCGGCCAGAACTTGGCGCGCGGTTTCCCGGATCTTTGCCTGTCGCCCGGCCGGACGGTCAGCCCCGCACCTGCCCCAGCCACTGCAACGTGCGCCGGATCTCCGCCGTGAACGGATGGCCGGGGCCGTGCAGCCGCTCCGCGTCGTGCAGCAGGCGGATCAACGTCTCGTGGGCGGCGCCCCGGTCCCCCACGGCGAGCAGCAACTGACCGATGCGGCGGCGCACTTCGAGGGCGAGACGCAGGTCCGTCGTCGCGTACTGGTTCTCGTAGTACGGCAGCAGCGAGCGGTACTCGGCGAGCGCCGCGGCCGGTTCACCGAGGGCCTCCAGGCACTGGGCGACCTCGTAGCGGAACTGGAGCGACTGCGGGTCGGCGTGCCCGGCCTCCGCGGCGCGCTCGTCGGCGAGGCGGCGCAGCTCGGGCAGGGCGCGGCGGTACTGGCCGTCGTCCATGAGCGTGGCGGCGTACTGCTTGCGCAGGGTGCGGACGACGGGTGAGTGCTCGCCGTGCTGGGCGGCCGCGGCGGGCAGGATCGAGCCGAGGATGTCGACGGCCTGAGTGATGCGGCCCTCGCCGAGCAGGCGCTTGACCTCGTCGACGGCGCGGGCCACGTCGGGCCGCTCGCCCTGCACGTCGGAGCCGGCGGGCTGCGGCGCGGGCGTCACGGCGCGGTCCGGCCAGGGGCGTGCGGGCGCAGGAACGGGCGGGTGGGGTCGAGCGGGTGGCCGGTGGGCACGCCGCGCGCGGGCAGCAGCGGGAGGAGTTCCTCGTACGTCTGCTGCGCGGAGGCGGGGCGGTGCTGCGGGTCCTTGGCGAGCAGCCGCAGCACCAGGTTCTCCAGGGCCTCGGGCACTTCGGGGCGGAGCCGGCGGACCGGGAGCGGGGGCTCGTACAGGTGGCGGTGGAGGATGCCGAGGGCGGTGGTGCCCGCGAACGGGACGTCGCCGCTGAGGAGTTCGTGCAGCAGGACACCGAGCGCGTACAGGTCCGTGTACGGGCCCACGGCGCCGCCCATGGCCTGCTCGGGCGCCATGTAGGCGGGCGTGCCGATGGGCGATCCGGTGTGCGTCAGGCGCGTGGTGTCGGTGTCGAGGACGGAGGCGACGCCGAGGTCGAGGACGGTGACCGTGCCGTCTTTCTTCACCATCACGTTGCGCGGCTTGAGGTCGCGGTGGACGATCGGCACCGCGTGCACGGCGGAGAGCACGGCGCACAGCTGGGCGGCGATCGAGACGGCCCACGGCCACGGGTAGGGGTCGTGCTCGGCGAGGTGGTCGGCGAGGTCGGAGCCGTCGACGTACTGCATCACGAGGAACAGGAACGAGGAGGCGCCGTCGTCCTCGGTGCCCGCGTCGTGCACGGTGACCAGGCCCGGGTGGTCGACCTGGGCGGTGACGCGGCACTCGCGCAGGAAGCGGCGGCGCAGCTCGTCGGCCTCGGCGCCCGCGACACGGTCGGGGCGGACCAGCTTCACGGCGACGCGGCGGTCCAGGCGCTGGTCGTACGCCGTCCAGACCTGGCCCATGCCGCCCTGGCCGATGAGCGTGGAGAGTTCGTAGCGGCCGGCGACGACGCGTCCGGCGGTGGTGCTGAGGGGCATGCTCACCGGTGGGTCACCGTTCGCCTTCCTGCTTGCGCAGGTAGTCGCTCAGCTCGTCCAGCTCGGCGCGGACCTGGTCGATGCGCTGCGGCGGCTGTGCCTGGTTCTGCGGCTGGGGCTGCGGCGCCGGGGTGGGCGTGGGCGCCTGACCCCCCGTCTGCGTCGGCAGGGTGTGCGGCTGGGGCGGCGTGGGCCGCGTGTACTGCTGGGGCTGGGGCTGCGGTGGGGCGTACGGCTGCTGGGGGCGCGGCTGCGGGTAGCCGTAGACCTGCTGCGGCCGGGTGACCCCGTACGGGTCGTACGGGGCGGCGAGCGGGCGGGCACGGCCGCCGAGCCGGATGTCGACGATGAGGTAGTACGTGACCGAGACGGCGAGGGTGCTCAGCATCAGCACCATCCCCGCGTTCCCCCGCCAGGTCGTGAACTCCTCGGCGCCGGGGTCGGTGAAGATGCATATCCAGGACACGAACTGGGCCGCGGCCACGGCGGCGAAGACCCGCCAGTCGACCTTGCGGTGGCTGGTCAGGGCGAGCCTCAGCGTCGGCACGAACGCGAGGAAACCGATGGTCAGCACGGCGATCGCCACGAACAGCACACGCCATCCGACCTGCGCTCCGGGCGAGGGGAGCCGCTGGGGCGGGGGCGCATAGCCGTGGCCGTGCATGACTGCTCCTGCTGGTGGGTGCCTGCGTGCGAAGTGCGTGCTCCATCGAGCGTATAGGCCGACTCGGACAACCGGCCCCGGGTTGTACCGAACCGTTGCCGACCTGGTCACCCGGGGGCTGTCACTCCGGTTCGACGACACCGTCCGTGAGGCCGTCGTGCAGTCCCTGCACGAGCTGTTCGCCGAGGCGTCCCGCGAGGCGCAGCGCGTCCTCGAAGGCGGCGAGGGACTTGAACCGCTCGCCGTAGCGGGCCTGTTCGGCGAGCGGCAGGCGCGGCAGCTGGAGGCGGCGCACGTCGAGCCGGGTCGCGGTCGAGGCGTAGCTGCTGGCCTGCCGGTTGTTGGCCGTGCCGCGCAGGAACCCGGCGAGGAACCACGGGTCGAGCGCGGCCGGGTCGGGCCGCAGCAGGGCGAGACCGCGGCCGAGCGCGGCCCCCGCGGCGCTCTCGTCGACGACGCGGGCGACGGCGCCGCCGCCGACGACGGGCACGACGACGTCCCCGGCCGCGACGAGGAACGGGTCGTCGTCGCCGGAGTGGCTGCCGGAGGGTCCAGTGCCGGCGAGCACGTCGTGGTCGGTGAGCAGCGGCACGCGCGCGTGGCCGCTCGTGCCGCTCATGGTGGTGGGGGCCGTGTGCAGCGACAGGGCGCCCGCGCGCGCGAGTTCACCGATCGTGGTCTGCGGCCAGCGCACGGGGGCGGCGACCGGGGTCGCGGCCTTGGGGCGAGCTTCGTCGCGAGGCTCAGGGTGTCGGCGAGTTCGAGGCGTACGGCGGTCAACTCCTCGGCGCCGCCGCCCGCGGCCGGTGGCGGCAGGCGCCGCGCGGGCGCGAGGTCGACCTCGTCGTCGAGCAGTTCGATGACGGGCACGGAGCGGGCGAGGCCGGGGCGCTCGGCGAGCGTGCCCGCGCGGTCGAAGGCGCGCCAGGCGTCGAGCACCGCGTCCTGGACGGCGGCCCACGCCTGCTTGTCCCGCAGGTCGCGGGCCTCGCCTGTGTCGACGGCCGTGGTGTCGACGAGCAGCAGCTCGGGGCGGCGGCGCCCGCGGCGGGCAGGTGCGCGGCGGGCCGGCGCAGGACCCACAGGTGCAGCGGGATGTTGTTCGGCGGTACGGCTCCGGCGGGCAGCGCGATCACCGCGCGCAGGGCGCCGCGGCGCAGCAGGTCGGCGCGGATGCGGCGGCCCGAGCGGCGGGACGCGACGGTGGGCGGCATCAGGAGCACGGCGCTCCCGCCGTCCTTGAGGCGGGCCAACGCGTGCTGTACCCAGGCCAGTTCGGACTCGGTGCGGGCCGGGAAGCCGTACTCCCAGCGCGGGTCGTACGCCAACTCGTCGTGTCCCCAGCCGCGTTCGTTGAACGGGGGGTGGGCGACGACCACGTCGGCCTGTACGTCCCCGAGGGCGTCGCCGCGCAGGGTGTCGGCTGCGGCGGTGCGGATCGCGGGGGCGGCGCCCTCCTCGGCGGGTCCGTCGAGCGCGAGGCGCAGGGCGGTCAGGGCGGCCAGCTCCGGGGCCACGTCCTGGCCGTAGAGGCGCTGGCCGGGGCGCGGGTCGAGGCCGCGCACGGCGTGCAGCAGGGTGCCGGTGCCGCAGGCGGGGTCGAGGGCGCTGTCGGCGGGCCCCGCGAGGGCGGCCATCAGGGCGGCGGGGCCGGACGGGGTCAGCGTGTACTGGCGCGGGTTCGCGTCGAGGTGGCGGCCGAGCAGGAAGGCGAAGGTGCGGCGCGCGCCCAGCTCGGCGGCGAGCTCGCCCGCGCCGCGCAGCAGCGGCACGGACGGCAGCAGCGCGGCGGCCTTCGGGGTGGCCAGGGCGCGCTCGGTGGCGTGGCCGAAGCGCGCGGTGAGGATGCCTTCGAGAGCGGCGGGCAGTCGCTCGGCGAGGAAGGCGTCGTCGTCCGCGGTGCTCAGGGCGAGCCATTCGGTGGGCCGGTCGTGGACGAGCAGCAGCGCGGAGCCCGCGTGCAGCAGCGCGGTGACCGGGCCCGCGGGGTGGCCGGCGAGCTGCTGCCACACGCGCTCGCGCAGCGGGACCTCGGCGAGTTTGCCCTGGACGCGCAGCCAGTCCTCGACCTCGGCGAGGGCGAAGGACGGGCTGGTCTCGGTGCCCCCGACGGGCTTGGGGAAGTCGGCGTGCCGCCGCCGCCAGTTGCTGACGGCGGCCCGGCCCACCCCGGCCAGCCGGGCGATTCCGGCGGCCGTCACCTCTGTCGCGTTGTCCATGCGCCCGACCTTATCGACTCCCACGTAAGAACCGTATTCACAGGCGTGCACACTTCGAACTCTGTGAACCGGGTTGACTCGGTTCACAAACAATGGTGTTCTTGACCCAGCCAACCGCCGGACACACGGAAAGCCGGGGGGAGGTTGGCGTCTCTCATCACGGAGGAAGTCCCATGTCGCAGACCCACCAGCCCCAGCAGCACCCCCAGTACCCGCCGTTCCAGCCGCAGCAGCAGCCGACGCAGGTGGCGCGGAACGGACTGGGGACGGCGGCGCTGATCCTCGGCATCATCGGCGCCCTGTCCGGGCTGATCCCGCTGATGTTCTGGCTGGCCGGCATCCTCGGCGTGATCGCGCTGATCCTCGGCCTGACGGGCCGGGCCCGCGCCAAGCGCGGCGAGGCCACGAACAAGGGGGTGGCGCTGACCGGCGTGATCCTGGCCCTGGCCTCGCTCGGCCTGGCGGTGTTCGGCGCGTACACCACGTTCAAGGCGGTCGACGACGCCGTCGACGAGATCAACAAGTCGGTGTCGGACACGAAGGCCAAGGACACGGACGCCAAGGGCACGGACAAGTCCGACAGCAGCGGCAAGGGCGCCGACAAGGGCAAGGACGAGAAGCCGGCCGCCGGCAAGGCGCTCGACGCGGGCGACTCCGTGATCTACGACGACGACCTGACCGTCGCGGTCTCGAACGCGGTCACCTTCAGCCCGAGCGAGTACGCGGCGGGCCACAGCAAGGGCAACCACGCCTACAAGGTCACGGTCACCGTCACGAACGACAGCAAGGAGAAGTTCGACGCGAGCCTGCTGCAGACGAGCGCCCGCGCCGGCGCCGACGGTGTGGACGCCGAGCAGATCTTCGACGAAGCGGTCGGCACCGGCTTCGAGGGCACGATCATGCCCGGCAAGAAGGCCACGGTCGTCTACGGCTTCGACGCCCCGGCCGACGCGAAGAACCTCACGGTCGAGGTGGAGCCCAGCTTCGAGTACGACGCCACGCAGTGGGACCTGAAGCTCTAGTCGGTCACCCGAGGGCCGGTGCGGCACGCGCTCACAGCGCGTGCCGCACCCACACGTTGGGCTCGACGTACACGGCGTACCCGCTCTCGGGCGCGCAGTGCACGGGCACCAGGGCGGCCGGCACCTCGACCGGTCCTTCCGTGTCGAAGGGCAGCCCGGTCCAGGCCCGCCACTGGTCGAGGGAGCCGGACACGGTCATCGAGGCGTGCGCCACCTTCGCGACGACACCGCCCGCGCGGACGTGGACCCGCAGCCACGGATCGTGCGGCAGCCCGTCCGACTCCCGTACGCGGTGGGCGTACTCGTCGATCGGCGTCTTCGGCTCCAGGTGCTTGGAGCTGGGCCGCACCGGGGCGACCACCTCACGGAACCCCTTCGCGCGGGCGTTGTCCCGCATCGCGGCGAGCATCCGCCCGGACAGGCCGCGGCCCTGGAGTCCGGGCAGGACACTGATCTCGACGGCGCTGACGGTGTCGGGTTCGCGGCCCGCCGCGAGGTCGGCGAAGGCCCACTGGAGCACCTGGTCCCAGCCCTGGTCGGGCAGGTCGCCGCGGCCCTCGGCGCGCAGCGCGAACGGCACGCTGAACCCCTTGGCGACCACGGCCCCCGCCGCGTCCGTCGCCACCACCACGTACGCGGGCAGCTCCTGCCAGACGCGGCGCAGGAACGCGGCGCCGACCAGGTCGTGACCGATGAACTCCGGCCAGGTGTCCGGCATCGTCCACATCGCGACGCCGAGCGCGGGCCGCTCGGCGAGCGTCGTGATGGTCAGATCGGGTCCGGCGGCGGAGCCCACGGCAGCGTTCATGCGCTCATCGTGCATGGAAGCGCGGCGGCGCCGCAGTCGAATTTCCGCCGGTCGGCAGCTTCTGGTCCGGGCAGCCGCCGAGCACCTTCTTCATGGCGTCGCGCTCGGCGGCGGTCACCCACAGCCCGTACTTCTTCTTCACGGCGACCTGTCCGGCGACGTACGCGCAGCGGTACTTCTTGTTCGGCGGCAGCCAGGTCGCGGTGTCGCCGTCCCCCTTGCTGCGGTTGGGGGTCGCCCCGACGGCGAGCAGGTTCAGCGGGTCGTTGGCGAGCGCGATGCGCTTGCCGGGCTCCCACTGGAAGGCGCCCTTCTGCCAGGCGTCGGAGAGGGCGACGAGATGGTCGATGTCGACCTGGCTGCGGCCGCGCGTGAAGGAGACGTCCTTGCCGCTGTACGGGTCCGGGGCGAGGGTGCCGGAGACGACCTTGCAGTCGCCGCCGCCCGAGTAGCGCACGCCCTCCAGGTCCCGCTTGAGGATGTCGTCACGGGTGTCGCAGCTGTTGGAGTCGGTGTCGGCCCACGCGCTGCCGAACCGCTCCCGGGAGTAACCGGTCTTGGGCGCGCGGCCCTTCACGGTCAGCGTGCCGACGGCGGCGAGCGCGCTGCCCGCCTCGCCCTGCGGCTCGGGACCCGCGTCACCGCCACCGGTCCCGGTCCCGGTCGTCACCTCGCAGCCGGTGACGGCGACGGCCGCCACCAGCACCGCGCCCGCGATCCGCCCAGCACCTCGCAGCACGACGCCGCCTCCCCTTTTTGTTGGCCTTCGTTCGCGTTTCATGCGGTTTTACCCGCGGCCCTCACCGTACCCGAGGCATGATCACCCCTTGCCGATGCCCAGCGTCGTGACCGAGGGCAGCAGGCCCGACCCGAGAACGGCTACCCACAACTCGCCGATCAGATCCGAGAATTCGCCGACCGCGTCGGTGCCGAGGGCGCGCCAGGGCCCGGCCGCGAGCCGGTCCGTTCGGGCCTCGACCTCGGCGCGCAGCGCTCGGCCCGCGTCCGTGGCGATGCCGTCCTCGTCCACCAGCCCCTCGCCGGCCAGGAGTTGGTGGGCCGCGTCCCACTCGGCCCGCGTCCAGCCGCGGCTCGCGAACGTCTCCACGGGCGCCGCGCCGATCGCCGCGAACGACACGAGCGACTCGGCCGGGCCGAGCCCCGCCGTGAGCAGCGCGGCCACGTGTCCGTCGCCGCGGTGCTCGCGCAGCACGGTGGCCGCCTGCCAGAGCACCAGGTGCGGGGCGTCGGGCCAGGGCAGCTCGGCGTTGGCGGCGGCCAGCGGGCGGCCTTCGAGGTGGGCCGCCTCGGCGGCGCGCCGGGCGAGGTCGGCGGCCCGCGCCACGTCCGGGCCGTCCACCGCGTCACCGAAGAGCGTCCGGTAGGCGCGGTCGACGGCGCGCAGCCGGGCGGCCAGCACCTCCCGCGGCGCCGCCACCGCCCAGGCGGCCGGTACGTGCTCGGCGACCTTGGCGGGGCTGAAGCTGTAGAAGGCGGAGGCGACGCGCCGTGGACCGGCGGCGCCGAGCGGGGCGGCGCGCCAGGCGAAGTAGCTCGGCCACCGCTCCTCGACGTCGTACCCCAGCGCGGCCGCCTCCTCGAAGGCCTCGGGCGCGTAGTAGAGCACGGCGTGCAGCGGTTCCAGCAGGTGCCACAGCTGACGGACCTTGGCATCCGGTATGTGCGTCATGAACTCCCCCACACCTCAAGCGACTTGGTGTCCGAAAGGACAGACGATCCCCTCTCGGACACCATGAACGCCACAGCGGAGGCGGATCACCCGCTCCCCTGGGAGCCGCCGCGAGCCACTACGCCCCACCTACGGCCCCTACCGGCCCTCCACGAACTCCTACCGCCCTCCTACGACCTCCTACGACCTCTTACGACCCCAGGATCGTCGCCAGGAACTCGCCGACCCACGCCAGCAGTTCCCGCCCGACCAACGGCTTGCCGCCCACCTTCGCCGTCTTCGGGCGCGGCACCAGGATCTGGTGCGTGGCCGGCTTGATGACGGTCCCCGGGTAGAGCCGCTTCAGCCGCAGCTCCTGCGACTCCCTCAACTCCACGGGCGCGAAGCGGATGTTGGCGCCCTGGAGCACGATCTCGCCGACGCCGCAGGCGCGGGAGAGCATGCGCAGGCCCGCCACCAGGAGCAGGTTCTCGACCGGCTCGGGCAACTTGCCGTAGCGGTCGGTGAGTTCCTCGCGGACGTGCTTGACGTCCTCCTCCGTGTTCGCGGAGGCGATGGCGCGGTAGGCCTGGAGACGCAGCCGCTCACCGGGGGCGTAGTCGTGCGGGACGTGCGCGTCGACGGGGAGCTCGATCTTGACCTCCAGCGGCGGCTCCTCCTCGACACCGCCGTCCATCTGCGCCCGGTAGTCGGCCACGGCCTCGCCGACCATCCGTACGTACAGGTCGAAGCCGACGCCCGCGATGTGGCCGGACTGTTCGCCGCCGAGCAGGTTGCCCGCGCCGCGGATCTCCAGGTCCTTCATCGCGACGTACATGCCCGCGCCCATCTCCGTGTGCTGCGCGATGGTGGCGAGGCGCTCGTGGGCCGTCTCCGTGAGCGGCTTCTCCGGCGGGTAGAGGAAGTAGGCGTAGCCGCGGTCGCGGCCGCGCCCGACCCGGCCGCGCAGCTGGTGGAGCTGGCTGAGGCCGAAGTTGTCGCCGCGCTCCACGATCAGCGTGTTGGCGTTCGAGATGTCGATGCCGGACTCGACGATCGTCGTCGCGACGAGGACGTCGAACTTCTTCTCCCAGAAGTCCACGACGACCTGCTCCAGGGCCTGTTCGGACATCTGGCCGTGGGCCGTCGCGATCCGCGCCTCGGGCACGATCTCGCGCAGCCGCGCCGCCGCCCGGTCGATCGACTCGACCCGGTTGTGGATGTAGAAGACCTGGCCCTCGCGCAGGAGTTCGCGGCGGATGGCCGCGCCGATCTGCTTCTCCTCGTACGGACCGACGAAGGTGAGGACCGGGTGCCGCTCCTCGGGCGGTGTCGTGATCGTCGACATCTCGCGGATGCCGGTCACGGCCATTTCGAGCGTACGGGGGATGGGGGTCGCCGACATCGTCAGGACGTCGACGTTGGCGCGCAGCTTCTTGAGCTGTTCCTTGTGCTCGACGCCGAACCGCTGCTCCTCGTCGACGATGACCAGGCCCAGGTCCTTGAACCGGGTCTCGGACGAGAAGAGCCGGTGGGTGCCGATGACGATGTCGACCGAGCCGTCCTTGAGGCCCTCCAGGGTGGCCTTCGACTCGGTCTCCGTCTGGAAACGGCTCAGCGCCCGCACGGCCACCGGGAACTGGGAGTAGCGCTCGCTGAACGTGCCGAAGTGCTGCTGCACCAGCAGGGTCGTCGGGACGAGGACCGCCACCTGCTTGCCGTCCTGGACCGCCTTGAAGGCCGCGCGGACCGCGATCTCCGTCTTGCCGTAGCCGACGTCACCGCAGATCAGGCGGTCCATCGGGACCGTCTTCTCCATGTCCTCCTTGACCTCGGCGATCGTGGTGAGCTGGTCGGGCGTCTCCGCGTACGGGAACGCGTCCTCCAGCTCGCGCTGCCAGGGCGTGTCCGGGCCGAAGGCGTGGCCCGGCGCCGCCATGCGCGCGCTGTACAGCCTGATGAGGTCGGCGGCGATCTCCTTGACGGCCTTCTTGGCGCGCGCCTTGGTCTTCGTCCAGTCGGCGCCGCCGAGCCGGTGCAGGGTGGGCGCCTCGCCGCCCACGTACTTGGTGATCTGCTCCAGCTGGTCCGTGGGGATGTAGAGGCGGTCGCCGGGCTGGCCGCGCTTGGCGGGGGCGTACTCGACGACGAGGTACTCGCGGGTCGCGCCCTGGACGGTGCGCTGCACCATCTCGATGTAGCGGCCGACACCGTGCTGCTCGTGCACGATGTAGTCGCCGGACTCCAGCGTGAGCGGGTCGATGGTCTTGCGGCGCCTGGCGGGCATCCGCTGGCCGTCCTTGCCGGCCGACCGCTGCCCGGTCAGGTCGGTCTCGGTGAGGACCGCGACCTTCAACTCCGGGTGCAGGAAACCGACTTCGAGGCTGCCGCAGGCCACCTGCACGACGGACGGGGCGAGTGCGGTGAGGTCCTTGTCGAGGCGGGCGGCGATGCCCTCGCCGCCGAGCACCTCGACGGTGCGGGCCGCGGGCCCGTGCCCCTCGGTGACGAAGACGGTGCGCCAGCCGTCCTGGAGCCAGCCCTTGGTGTCCGCCAGCGCCTTCGCGGTGTCGCCGCGGTAGGTCTCGGGGGCGTGCATGCCGAGCTGGAGGGTGTCCGCGCCGCCCGCCGCGTCGGCGGCTGACGTCCACGTGACATCGGCGGCGAACGGCGACACCGACCACCACATCATGCCGAGCTCACGCGCCCGCTCCCGTACGTCGGCGACGGCCCACAGCGAGGCGGCGCCCACGTCGATGGGGGCTTCGCCGCCGGTCGCGGACGCCGCCCAGGACGCCTGGAGGAACTCCTGGGACGTGGCGACCAGGTCGGCGGCCCGGGTCCGCACCCGCTCCGGGTCGCAGACCACGGCCATCGACCCGGCCGGCAGGACGTCGATCAGGAGCTCCATCTCGTCGACGAGGACGGGCGCGAGGGACTCCATGCCCTCGACCGCGATACCCTCGGCGATCTTCCCGAGCAGTTCGCCCAACTCGGGGTGCCGCTCGGCGAGTTCGGCCGCGCGGGCGCGCACGTCGTCGGTGAGCAGGAGTTCCCGGCAGGGCGGCGCCCACAGCCCGTGCTCGGCGATCTCCAGCGACCGCTGGTCGGCGACCTTGAAGTAGCGGATCTCCTCGACGTCGTCGCCCCAGAACTCGACGCGCAGCGGGTGTTCCTCGGTCGGCGGGAAGACGTCGAGGATGCCGCCGCGGACCGCGAACTCGCCGCGCTTCTCGACCAGCTCGACGCGGGCGTACGCCGCGGCGGCCAGCGCCTCGACGATCTCGTTCAGGTCCGCGCTCTGCCCGCTGCGCAGGGCGACGGGCTCCAGCTCGCCGAGCCCCTTGACCTGCGGCTGGAGCACGGAGCGGATCGGCGCGACGACCACCGACACGGGACCGGTCTCCGGGTCGTCGGTGCTCGGGTGGGTCAGCCGGCGCAGCACGGCGAGGCGACGGCCGACCGTGTCCGACCGGGGGGAGAGCCGCTCGTGCGGCAGCGTCTCCCACGACGGGTACTCGGCGACCCCGTCCTCCGGGAGCAGCGAGCGCAGCGCGGCCGCCAGGTCCTCGGCCTCGCGGCCGGTGGCGGTGACGGCCAGGACGGGACGTTTCGCCTCGCGCGCGAGCGCGGCCAGAACGAAGGGCCGCGACGCGGGCGGGCCCACGAGGTCGATGTGCATGCGGTTGCCGTCACCGGCCGCCTTGATCGCTTCCGCGAGGGCGGCGTCCTTGACGACGGCGTCGAGCAGTCCGTGCAGACTCATGGAGAAGATCCGTCCCGGGTCAGTGGGCAACGCAAAGGGCCCGACACGTCGAACGGGCCGGGGGTTCTCCAGGGTACGACGCCGGACGCTCTTCGACTCGGCGAGCGGACGCGCCGGCCGGGAGAGGGGCGGCGGAGGGGACGCGGGAGGGCCACGGCCACCCCTGCCGAGCACGCGGCAGGGGCCCGGGAGCACAAGCTCCCCGGGCCCCTGCCCCGTACCGACTCCCCCGTACCGACTGTCACGTGCCGGCTGTCACGTACCAGCTGTCGCGTGCCGGCTGTCACGTACCGCCGGAGGTCAGTCCGTGGCGATCGCGTTCAGCACGTTCATCCGCCCCGCGCGGAACGCCGGGATCAGCGCCGCGAACAGGCCCACGAAGGCCGAGGCGATGAAGACCCCGATGATCGTCGGCCAGGGGATCTCCAGGACGCCGAGGCCCTCCAGGGCCAGGAGCTTCTGGGCGGTCGCGCCCCAGCCCATGCCGAGCCCGAGGCCGAGCAGGGCGCCGAAGAGGGCGATGACCACCGACTCCAGGCGGATCATGCGGCGCAGCTGGCGGCGGGAGAGGCCGATGGCCCGCATGAGGCCGATCTCGCGGGTCCGCTCGACCACCGAGAGGGCCAGCGTGTTGACCACGCCGAGGACCGCCACGATGATCGCGAGCGCGAGCAGGCCGTAGATCATGTTCAGGAGCTGGCCGACCTGGTCCTTCAGGGTCTCCTTGTAGTCGGTCTGGTCCTTGACCTTGACGGTCGGGTCGGCGGCGACGGACTTCTTGAGCGCCTTGTAGGCGGCGTCGGCCTTGCCGTCGGCGGCCTTGGCGAACATCATCCCGTTCAGCGGCACCCGGTCCTTCGGCAGGTACTGCTCGGCCGTCGCGATGTTCGTGTACATCGCGCCCTTGTCGAACGCGGTGTCGTCCGAGGTGATCGCCGCGAGCTTCAGCTTCGCCGTGGAGCCGTGGGCGAAGGCGACGGTCATCGTGTCGCCGACCTTGAGGTGGTTGCGCTCCGCGAACTCGGAGCCGACCGACATCGCGTTCTTCCCGTACGCCGCCGAGAGCTCACCGGAGGTGGCCTCGCGCCGCAGGTCCTGCGTGTAGCTGGGGCTGGCCGCGGAGAGTTCCTGCTCCTCCTTGGCGCCGCCCGGGGTGGTCACGGTGGCCTTGACCCACTTGACCTCGGTGACGTGGGAGACGAGGCCGTCCTTCTCGACCGCCTTCAGGGCGTTCGCGGCCTGCGGCTTGATGCCGCCCTGGCCCTCGACGATGAAGTCCGCGCCGACCGACTTGTCCAGCTGGTCGGTGGCCGAGGCGACCATCGAGGAGCCGACGACGGAGAGGCAGGCGACGAGTGCGAGGCCGATCATCAGGGCCGCGCCGGTCGCGCCGGTGCGGCGCGGGTTGCGCAGCGCGTTGCGCTCGGCCATCCGTCCCACGGGGCCGAAGAAGCGGAGCAGTACGGCGCTGATGACGCGGACCACGATGCCCGCGAGGAGCGGGCCGACGACGACGAAGCCGATGAGCGAGGCGACGATGCCGACGCCCAGCCACAGCGAGCCCTGGCTCGCCTTGTCGGCCTGCGTCGCGAGGTAGAGGGCGAAGCCGCCGCCGCCCGTGAGGACGAGTCCGATGGCGGCGCGGACGGGGCCCGCCTTGACGTCGGCCGGGGTGCCCGCGTCGCGCAGGGCGGCCATCGGGGAGACCTTGCCGGCCCGGCGGGCGGGCAGGTAGGCGGCCAGCACGGTCACGACGATGCCGAGCAGCAGGCCGATCGCCGGCGTCGTCCACTTCACGGTCAGGTCGTCGGTGGACAGGTCCATGCCCATGGAGGACATGAGCTTCATCAGGCCGACGGCGAGGCCGACACCGGCGCCGACGCCGACCACCGAGCCGACGACGCCGAGCAGCAGCGCCTCGACGAGCACGGAGCGGTTGACCTGCTTGCGGGACGAGCCGATGGCGCGCATCAGGCCGATCTCGCGGGTGCGCTGGGCGACCAGCATCGAGAACGTGTTGATGATCAGGAAGATGCCGACGAGGAAGGCGATGCCGGCGAAGCCGAGCAGGGCGTACTTGATGACGTCCATGAAGGAGCCGACGTCGGAGGCGTTGGCGTCCGCGGTCTGCTGCTGCGTCTGGATCTTGTACGTGCCGGAGGACGCGAGTTCGGCCGTGACGTGTCGCTTCAGCTCGGCGTCCGAGACGCCCGCCGCCGCGGCGACGTTGATCTGCGTGAACTGCCCGGTCTTTCCGATGAGTTCGCGCTGGGCGGTGGCGGTGTCGAAGTAGACGACGGCCGCGCCCGGGTTGGTGACGGTGAAGGAGGCGATACCGACGATCTTCGCCCTGATGTCGCCGGTGACGGCGATCGTGCGCAGCTCGTCACCCATTTTGAGGTGGTGCTTCTTCGCGGTGTCGGCGTCGACCATCACCTCGGTGGGGCCGCGCGGCGCGTGCCCGGAGGTGATCTCCATGGACCGCAGGTCGTTCGTGGTCCAGTTGCCGGCGATGGTCGGGGCGCCGTTCTCGGACCCCATGTTCTCGTTGTCGGCGTTCACGACGGTGACGTCCATCGAACTGACCGCGCCCTCGGCCGACTTGACGCCGTCGGCCTGCTTCACGGTGGCCAGGACGGACGCCGGCAGCGACTCGGGCCGGCCGGTGGCGCTGCCCTCGGACTCGGAGTCCTTCGGGCTGACGGTGACGTCGGACGCGGTGGCCGTGAACAGCTTGTCGAAGGTCTTGTCCATCGTGTCCGTGAACACGAGCGTCCCGGTCACGAACGCGACGGACAGCAGCACGGCGACCGCTGAGAGGGCCATCCGGCCCTTGTGCGCGAAGAAGTTGCGCAGCGAGGTCTTCATGACGGTGTTGGCACTCATGAGGTGCGCCCCCGTGCGTCGAAGTCCTTCATGCGGTCGAGGACGGCGTCGGCCGTCGGGCGGATCATCTCGTCGACGATGCGGCCGTCGGCCAGGTACAGGACGCGGTCCGCGTACGAGGCGGCGACCGGGTCGTGCGTGACCATCACGATCGTCTGGCCGAGGTCGTCGACCGAGCGGCGCAGGAAGCCGAGCACCTCGGCGCCGGCCCGGGAGTCGAGGTTTCCGGTCGGCTCGTCACCGAAGATGATCTCGGGCCGTGCGGCCAGCGCGCGGGCCACGGCGACGCGCTGCTGCTGGCCGCCGGAGAGCTGGGTGGGCCGGTGCTTGAGCCGTTCGGCGAGGCCGACGGTCTCGACGACCTGGCGCAGCCACGCGGCGTCCGGCTTGCGGCCCGCGATGTCCATCGGGAGCGTGATGTTCTCCAGGGCGTTCAGGGTGGGGAGCAGGTTGAACGCCTGGAAGATGAAGCCGATCCGGTCCCGGCGCAGCTGCGTGAGCTTCTTGTCCTTGAGGCCGGTGATCTCGGTCTCGTCCAGGTGGATCTGGCCGGACGTGACGGTGTCGAGACCGGCGAGGCAGTGCATCAGCGTCGACTTGCCCGAGCCCGACGGGCCCATGATCGCGGTGAACTGGCCCCGCGCGATGTCGACGTCGACGTGGTCGAGCGCGACGACCCGGGTCTCCCCCGACCCGTACGCCTTGACGACCTGTCGCGCCCTCGCGGCAACAGCCGTTCGCCCGCCAGTGCCCCCGTGCCTGGGAATGGTCACAGCCGTTGTCACGGTACGTCTCCTATGTCGGTTGCCCGGCGTCCGCAGCGCTCTGCGGAACTGCTTCAAGTCTGGTGACGCGGGGCCTCGGGCGCGCTGGTGGAAGTCACCGTCTTTCCCGGGGGAAAACCCCACCCCTGAACGGTAGGAAGAACCCCCCTGCCGTCTCGTCCTCCGGCGGGACGAGTGATCCCCGGTCCGTTGTACGGAGGTCCCCCTAGGGGAGGTCCATCCCTCGGTGGAGGCCTACTCAGGGTCGCCTCCACCCGCATAAGCTCCTGGCCGGGGATAGATGCAGGGGGAATGAAATGGCGGGCAGGAAGAACGTCGCGGTCGTCGCCGCGCTGATGCTGTGCATGGCGCTCGCCGCGCTCGACTCCACCATCGTCTCCACCGCGGTCCCGCAGATCGTGGGCGAGCTCGGCGGCTTCTCGGTCTTCTCCTGGCTGTTCTCCGGCTATCTGCTCGCGGTGACGGTCACGCTGCCTCTCTACGGCAAGCTCTCCGACACCCTCGGCCGCAAGCCGGTCCTGATCACGGGCTGCGCCCTGTTCCTGGCGGGCTCGCTGCTCTGCGCGACGGCCTGGAACATGGGCGCCCTGATCGCGTTCCGCGTGATCCAGGGGCTGGGCGGCGGCGCGATCCAGGGCACGGTCCAGACGCTGGCCGCCGATCTGTACCCGCTGAAGGAACGCCCCAGGATCCAGGCGAAGTTGTCGACCGTGTGGGCCACGTCGTCCGTCCTCGGCCCCGCGCTCGGCGGCATCCTCGCCTCCACCGCCGGCTGGCGCTGGATCTTCCTGATCAACCTGCCGATCGGCGCCGTCGCGCTCTTCTTCGTCGTACGGCATCTGCACGAGCCGCGCCGTGAGGCTGCCGCGCGCCTCCGCGTCGACTGGGCGGGCGCGCTCGCCGTGTTCGCGGCCGGCGGGGTGCTGCTGACCTGGCTGGTGCAGGGCGGCGTCGCCTGGGCGTGGGCCTCCGTGCCCTCCGTCGCCCTGCTCGGTACGGGACTCGCGCTCGTCGGGGCCGTCGTCGTCATCGAGCGGCGGGCGGAAAGGAGGTGGAGCGAAGCGACGTCGTCACCGGGGCGGTGGTGGGAGACGGGCGAGCCGATCCTGCCCGGGTGGGTGTGGCGGCGGCGCACGATCGCCGCGGTCAATCTGGCGCTCGCTGCGCTCGGCCTGCTGATGGTCGCGCCGACCACCTTCCTGCCGACGTACGCCCAGTCGGTGCTCGGCCTGTCGCCCACGGCCGCCGGGTTCGTGCTGTCCGTGATGACGCTGAGCTGGCCGGTGTCGGCGGCCCTGAGCCAGCACGTCTACCGCAGGATCGGCTTCCGGGACACGGCCGCGCTCGGCATCACGGTGGCGCTCGCCGTCCTCGTCGCCTTCCCGCTGCTGCCGTTCCCCGGCGCGGTCTGGCAGCCCACGCTGCTCAGCCTGCTGCTCGGCGCGGCCCTCGGCCTCTTCCAGCTCCCGTTGATCGTCGGCGTGCAGTCCACGGTCGGCTGGGCGGAGCGCGGCACGGCCACCGCCTCGGTCCTCTTCTACCGGCAGATCGGGCAGACGGTCGGCGCGGCCCTGTTCGGCGCGGTCGCCAACGGGGTCGTCTCGGCCCGCCTCGGCAGCGGCGCCGACCTCGACTCGGTGGTCCGCGACTCCGGCACGGACAGCGTGCGCCGGGCGGTCGACGCGGCGGTCGACTCCGTCTACATCGGCGCGGCCTGCGCGGCGGCGCTCGCGCTCCTGCTCCTCCTGACGCTGGCCCCGCGCCGCTTTCCGGTCCTCGACCCGCTAGCGGATGTTCGCCCCGGCGAGAAGTCATCCGACGCACAACTCCCCCACCAGCAACACTCACCCCGCTCACTAGAGAACGAGCGGCGAACCGACTGAACAGTTCGTTCAAACTCTCGCCCAACTCCACTACCTGCGAGTAACGTTCCGGCTCCCCCACACACACTCCCTGCGGTCCGCTCGTCCCCGGCGGACCCGAGCCGTGCAAGGAGCCCCGGGATGTCCCAGCCGTACCGGCCGTACCAGCCGTTCTCGCAGCAGCCGCCGCACACCGCCCGCTCGCACCGCCTCCCCCGCCACCCGGACCGCGGCCCGGCAGACAGCCCGGCGGGTCCCGCGGGCGAGCTGATGCTGCTGCGCACGGCCTACCGCTGGCAGCGCCGCGTCTCGACGCTCACCGCGATCGGCTACTTCCTCACGTTCCTGATCCTGTCGGCGTTCGCCCCGTCCCTGATGACCCGCGCGGTCACCGGCGGCCTCTCCTTCGGGCTGCTCGTCGGCCTCTGCCAGTTCCCCGTCACGTGCTTCGCGGTCTACGTGTACGAGCACACGGCGCGGCACCGCGTCGACCCGCTCGCGTACCGGCTGCGCCGCCAAGGGGGTGCCGCGCGATGATCCCCCTCGCCGCGACGTCCGTGTCGACGGAGTCGATGGCCCTGGTGGCGTTCACCGGTGTCGGCTCGGTCATCCTGCTGCTGTGCATCGTCACCGGCCCCGAACGGGACGATCTGACGGAGTTCTACACCGGCTTCGGCCGGCTCGGCTCCCTGCGCAACGGGCTCGCCATCGCCGGTGACTACATCTCGGCCGCGACCGTCCTCGGCACCTGCGGGGTCGTCGCGCTCACCGGGTACGACGGCGTGGTCCTCGCCCTGGCCACCGCACTCTCCCTGATGCTCCTGATGTTCCTGCTGGCCGAACCCCTGCGCAACGCGGGCCAGTTCACCATGGGGGACGTGCTCGCCCGCCGGATGCCGGGCCGGGCCGCGCGGCTCGCGTCCTGCCTGGTCACGCTCGCCGCGCTGCTGCCCATGATGCTGGTCCAACTCGCGGGCGCGGGAGACCTGTTGGGGTTCCTCCTCGGCTTCGACAGCACCGGGTTCAAGACCGGCGTCATCGTCACCGTCGGCGCCCTGATGATCAGCTACGCGACGATCGGCGGCATGAAGGGCACCGCCGTCATCCAGATCCTCAAGATCGTGACGCTGCTCGGCTCCGGCACCGTGGTCTCCCTGCTGATCCTGCGCCGCTTCGACTGGGACCCGGGCGCACTGCTCGCCGCGGCGGTCGCCAACAGCGACGCGGGCAGCGCCTATCTGAAGTCGGGGCTGCAGTTCGTGCACAGCGGCAGCCCCCGCCTCGACATGATCAGTTCGTATCTGACGGTGATGCTCGGGGGCGCCGCCCTGCCGCACGTCACGATGCGCATGTACACGGCGCGGCACGCCCGCGAGGTGCGCCGCTCGATGTCGTGGGCGGTCACCTCGACGGGGGTGTTCGCGCTGATGATCTCGGTGATCGGGTTCGGCGCGACCGCGCTCGTCGGCAGCAAGGTGATCGCGACGGCCGACCCGCAGGGCAACACGGCCTTCCTGCTCGGCTCGCGCGCCGCGTTCGGCGCCGAACTGTCCACCGTGGGCGCCCTGGTGTTCACGACGGCCACCACGGCGCTGTTCCTCACGCTGCTCGCGTCCGTCTCGGGCATGATCCTGGCCTGCGCCAACTCCCTGGCCCACGACGTGTTCGCGTACCTGGGCCGCACCCAGCCCACGCCGCGCAGGGAGATGACGCTGGCCCGCTACTCGGCGCTCGCGGTCGGCGCCGTGACCATCACGCTCGCCACCTACTTCCAGCACCGCAGCCTTCAGCCGCTGGTCTTCCTCGCGCTCGGCATCGGCGCGTCGGCGCTCGCCCCGGCGCTGGTGTACAGCCTGTTCTGGCGGCGCTACACCCGTACGGGACTGCTGTGCACGCTGATCGGCGGCACGCTCTCCTCGATGGTCCTCATCACCGGCACCACGCTGGTGTCGGGCAACCCGGCGTCGGCCTTCCCGGACCAGGACTTCACCTGGTTCCCGTTCACGACGCCGGGTCTGGTCTCGATCCCGCTCGGCTTCTTCCTCGGCTGGCTGGGCACGGTCCTGACCGCGCCGCGCAAGGCACAGGCCCAGCGGCAGCTCTACGAGGCGGTGGAGGGCTGGATCCTGGCGGGGGCTCCCGTGGCGCCGCCCCCGCCGTCCGCTACGACCGGTACCGGAAGAGAATCCGGCCGCGGGTCAGGTCGTACGGGCTGATCTCCACCAGGACCCGGTCGTACGGGAGGATCTTGATGTGGTGCTTGCGCATCTTGCCGCTGATGTGCGCGAGCACCACGTGCCCCTTCTGCATCTCCACCCGGAACGTCGCCCCGCGCAGGCACTCCACGACGACGCCCTCCTTCTCGATGCCCTTCGCCACGCGCCCCATGGTCATCGGCGCTCCAGCTCGACGTTGCCGCCGACCCGCCGGGCACCGACGCCCTCCAGGAGGGACACGGCGGCGTGCTGGGACTCCTGCGCCTCGGCCCAGGCGTCCGGGACACCGGCGGCGTGCAGCGCGCCGAGGGCCCCGGCGAGCAGGGCCCGCCCGATACCGCGGCGCCGCACGTCGGCGCGGACGGCGAGCACCCCGATCCGTGGCCTGCGCGGCACCGGCGCGATCCTGAGCATCCCCACGTACCGGCCGTCGAGGACGGCCACGGCGTACTTCGCGGGGTCGACGACGGTGACGCCGTCGGGCAGCGGCACCACCTCGGCGGGCATGGTGTGCCAGCCGCCTGCGGCGGCGATCTCGTCGCGGATTGCCCGGTCGAGGGCGCGCAGCGGGGCGTCCTCCGCCTCGCCGAACGGCACGATCGTCACCCCGCGCGGCACGGGCGCGGAGCCGAGTCCCGTGATCCGGGGATCGGTGGGGACGACGTACTCGCCCTCGCGGCGGCCCGGCAGGAAACCGGCCCGCCCCCAGCGGGCGATGAGCGCGTGGTCGGCCTCGTCGACCACGGTGTGCAGCGGGGTGGGCAGCTCGGCGGGCACGACGCGGGCGAGCCGGTCGAACGCCTCGTCGGTCCAGGCGTCGACGCTGATGAAGGCCCGGCCGCCGGGCCGGTGCGCGAGGTCCGCGGTGCCGACGAGCAGCTCCCCCTCACGGGCCTGCCACTGGCCGTCCGCGACGCGCGTGACCTCGACGGGCCCGGCTTTCGCCACGGATGCCGCTACGGGTACCGGTTCCGGTACGGGTCCTGACGTGTGTGTGTTCATGGTGTCCGTCCTTCGGGAGTGCGGTCCTGGCACTCCCGGCGACACCTGCGTCAGTCGCCCGACCGTGAAGGACAGGGGGAGCACCCATGCGGTACTGCGTTCACGGGACTCACCTCCTCGGCCGACTTCACGATCACCGGAAAGCTAACACCCCCCGCCCGCGGGGCCAACCGAATTTCGCTGTGCGTTCGTCGCCCGCCAAGTGCACGCGCGCATGGCCGAGTTGGGGAGCGGGGCGTCATGGAGCATCGGACCGGGGCCCACCGGCGGCGTGGCGCTGGTTCGGCCGGGTGGCGGTCCTGCACGATGGGGCGGGCCGCCCGAGCGAACTGTACTTCTGGGGCTTCTCCAGCGACTGAGGCCCGGAACCGGTTCCGGGGATTCGAGGAAGGGACGCACCGCGTGAGCGGCGACGGCGAGGCACTGCCCGGCGGGCACATCCACCACGTGACCCGCGTGGGCGCGACGGTCCGCAGGGCATCCACGCCCCGCTCGGCCTTCGTCCACGAGTTGCTCGCCCTGTTCGAGCGACGTGGCTGGCCGGGCGCGCCCCGCTTCCTCGGCGTCGACGACGAGGGCCGGGAGATCCTCGACTACGTGCCGGGCCGCGCGGCCCTCACCGCCGCGGAACGACGGTCGGCCCGCACGGACGACTGCCTCACCCAACTGGCCGTTCTGGTCAGGCAGTTCCACGACATGACGGCGGGTACGGCACTGGCCGCGGGCCACGAGGTCGTCTGCCACAACGACCTCGACCCCCGCAACACGGTCTACGCCCTCGACACCGGCGTCGGCACTTGGCACCCCACGGCCTTCATCGACTGGGACCTGGCCGCCCCCGGCCGCCGCATCGACGACGTCGCGCACGTCTGCTGGCAGTACCTGGACCTGGGGCCGGCCGTCGAGGACGTGCGCGAGACCTCCCGCCGCCTGCGTCTGCTCTGCGACGCCTACGGCCTCACCGACCGGGCGCCGCTCCTCGACGCCGTCCTGGACTGGCAGGACCGCTGCGTGCGCGGCATCGACGCGGGCGCGGACCGGGGCGACCCTGCGATGCTCCGGCTGTGCGAGCGGGGTGTGGTGACCGGGATCCGCGCGGCCCGCGCCTGGGTGGACGCCCACCGCACGGCACTGGCCGCGTCCCTGTGACCTACTTGCCGAGTCGCTCCGCCATGGCCGCGCGCCGGGCGAGGACGCCGTCGCGCAGGTCCTCCATCTCCCGCAGCGCGTCCCGGCGTTCGCGTGTGGCGAGACGGTCGAGGTAGAGGCGGCCGTGGAGGTGGTCCGTCTCGTGCAGGAGGCAGCGGGCGAAGTAGCCGCGGCCCTCGACGACCAGTGGGTTGCCGTCCTTGTCCTGGCCGCGGACGACCGCGTGGTCGGCGCGCGGCACGGTCTTGTACGGGCCGGGGACGGACAGGCAGCCCTCCATCTCCTCGACGAGTCTGCGGCCGGCGACCGGCTCCTCGTCGAGGACCGGGTTCGCGATGTGACCGACGTGCCGCACGCCCCAGTCGTCCTCGATGTCCCAGACGAAGAGCTGGAGGTCGACGTCGACCTGGTTCGCGGCGAGGCCCGCGCCGTGCGCGACGTGGTTCGTGGCGAACATGTCGTCGACGAGCCGCGCGAGGTCGGCCGTGCCGAAGTGCGCCTCGGTGACCGGTGCGCACCGCCGGTGCAGCACCGGCTCGCCGACCACCGTGATGCGCCGCACCGCGCCGCGCTCGACCTCCGGCAGCAGCCGCCCCTCGCCCATGCCTCTCAACTCCCCCTTGTACGCACGCCACTTGACCGAACTCTTTGCAAAGTAGCACTCCCTGCAAAGCGGGGACGGGACGGGCGGCCTGGGGGCTACTCCGCCGCCGCCCGCCCCGTGAGCGCCGCGAGCGAGCTGCGTACGTGGTCCATGTGGGCCCGCACCTCGTCCCACGCCTCGCCGTTCTCGCGGAGCACCCGCTCGGTCTCCCGGGCGATCCGCTCCTCGCGGGCCCGCGCCTGCGCCAGCAGCTCCGCGGCGCTCGCCTCCGCGTCCTCCTGGCCGTGCCGGGCCGCCTCCTCCGCCTCGGCGAGGGCGCGTCCGGCCTCCGCGAGGCGGGCCTCGGCCTCGGCGACGGCGGCCGTCTCCCACGCGTCGACGGCGGCCTCCTGCTCGGCCGCGTCCCGCTCGGCGTGCTCGATCCGCTCGGCGTGCTCCTTGGTCTGCTCGGCGAGGACGCCCTCGGCGCGGCGGCGCGTGTCGCGCAGCGCCGCGAGCGCCTCGCCGCGCATCTCCTTCACGTCGCGGCGCGCCGCGACCCTGATCTCGTCGGCCGCGGCCCGCGCCGCGTCCTCCCGGCCGCGGGCCCGCTCGTCGGCCTCGGCGCGCAGGACGTCGGCGTACGCCTGGGCGGACTCGCGCTCCTCGCGCGCCGCGGCCCGGCGGCGTCGGCCGCCGCCTGCGCCTCGGCCCGCGCCGCGTGCCGGACGGCCGCCGCCTCTTCCTCCACCAGTTCGAGCAGGTACTGCGCGCGCTTGCCGAGGGTGTCGTACGTCTGCGGGGCGAGGCGCGCGACGACCTCGCGCAGCCGCTCGGCCTCCGCCTCCATCTCCTTGTGCAGGACGGTCAGCCGGGCCGCGCGCTCCCACGCGTCGTCGCGCTCCCGCGACACCTCGGCGGCGACCGCCTCCACCTGCTCGGGTCGGTAACCGCGGCCACCGCGCCCCCTGGCGACGACGAATCCGTACGGCGACGCCGATGCACCCGCACCGCTCATGTGGATCACCTCTCCAACCCGTCCAACCCGACGTTCTGCGCGATTGGCGCACATCTTTGTGGATCACAGGGAAGCGTCCACAAACCGACACACGCGACACACCGGCCGAACACCGGCCGACTCACTCGGTCCAGGATGCGTCAATTGCCGTCGAAAGTCGGAATCGCGGTGTCGTCGCGCAGGGCGGCGAAGAGCTGCTCGGCCTCGCTGTCGTTCCACAGGACGACGTCACCGACCCCGGACACGTACGGCTCGCTCGCCACCGGGACGGTCGTCGTGGCCGCCAGCCGGGACATGTCGCGGCCCATCGTCGCCAGCGATCCGATGCCGGTGCCCTCGTCGACGGTGAGCGCGTCGAGCGAGGCGCTCAGGAACGGGATCAGCTTCCACGGCGGGATCAGGACCGACGGGCTGAGCGCCTTGTCGGCGATCGCGTCGACGAGCTGCCGCTGCCGCTCGACCCGCCCGAGGTCGCCGCGCGGGTCGGAGTAGCGGGCCCGCGCGTACTGGAGGGCCTGGACCCCGTCCATCTCCTGGCAGCCCGCGTCGAAGTCGGCGCCGGACTTCTCGTCGTGCAGCCCGCCGTCGGCGACGCAGAGGGTGACGCCGCCGAGCGCGTCGACGACGTTCACCAGACCCAGGAAGTTGACCTCGGCGTAGTGGTCGATACGCAGCCCCGTCGCCTGCTCGACGGTCCGCGTCAGGAGCGGAGCGCCGCCCAGCGCGAACGCCGCGTTGATCTTGTTCTTGCCGTGCCCGGGGATCGTGACGTACGAGTCGCGCGGGATCGAGATCAGGTACGGGCCGTTGTCCCCGTGGTGCAGGACCATGATCGTGTCGGTGTTGAGGCCCGTGTCATTGCCCACATGCAGCTCTTTGCGCTGTTCGGGCGTCAGGTCCGCGCGCGAGTCCGAGCCGACGAGCAGCCAGTCGGTGCCCTTGCCGTCCGCCGGGCGGCCGTCGTAGTCGGTGAGGGCCTGCGTGGTCCGCAGCCGCGAATCCGCCCAGAAATACAGGGCCGTGCCGTAGCCGACGAGCAGGACGAGGACGACCAGGAGGGTCAGCAGGACCCGCCTGGGCCAGCGCCGCCGCTTCGGTGGCCTCGTCTGCGTCGGTGTGCCTGCCATGAGCGCATGATCGGGGCGCCCGACCGATCCCGCAGGTCGAGCGCCCCGTACCCATGCGTTCCTACGCGACTACAGCAGGCCGTCCCACATCTGCTCCAGGAGCACCGACCACCAGGTCTCGGGCGAGCCGAGCGCGGCCGGGTCGATCGCGTTGAGCTGCGCCTGGAAGTCGACGGTCCAGCGGCCCGCCTGCTCCGGGTTGAGGCCGTAGCGCAGCCGCCACATCCGGCCGAGCAGCGCGAGGCACCGCGCGAACTCGGGCAGCCCGCTGTTCACGAACTGCGGCGGCACGGGTGCCCCGCCCGGACCCGACTCCACCGGCACGGCCACGATGTTCGCCGTCCCGTACTGCACGCACAGCGCCTTGCCGAAGTCGCTGCCCATGACGAGGTACGAGCCCGCGTCCGACGCCGGCTGCACCCCGCGCTCCTGCGCGAGTTCGGCGAGCGTCGGCACCGGGCGGCCCGGCTGGGCCTGCGCCCAGAAGAACGGCCCGAAATCGGCGGGGAGACCGGCGACGACCAGGGTGTGCGCGACGATGTCCGGGACGCCCTGGCGCGAGACCGCCCGCTGGTCGAAGCGGAAGACACCGGGACCGAACGCCGCGGCCAGCTCCTGCCCGATGACCTCCGGCGGGACCGGCGGCGCGGGCTGCGCGGGCGGCAGCGGCGCACGCACCGGCGCCGGACGCGCCGGACCGTCGGCGACCTGGTGCAACTCGCCCTGGTGCGCGATGAGTTGCCGCATGCCCTGCTGGCGCGAGGCGTGATCGGCGCCGTACGGGGCGATCGACGTGATGCGCGCCTGCGGCCACTGCTCCTGGATCATCCGGGAGCAGTACGCGCCGGGCAACGCGCAGGACTCCAGCTCCGTGTGGAGTTCGAGGACCTGGTCCGGCGGGATGTTCATGCCGCGCAGCTCGTGGAAGATCTGCCACTCCGGGTGCGGCGTACCGGGCGCGGAGCGCCGGATGAGCTGCTGCTCGGAGCCGTCGGGCGCGCGGTAGCGCAGCACGGCCTGGTAGCCGGGGCCGACGGTCGGCTGACCCACCGGCGGCGCCTGCGGCGGGTAGCCGTACGCGGCCGGGGGCGGGCCCCGGGGATCTGCTGCCCGGCGACCGGCGGCGGCATCGCGCCGGGCGGCGGCGGGGGCGGCAGCGGGGCGCCGGGACCCTGCGGACCCGGGGCGCCGGGACCGCCGACCGCCGGACCCGCCAGCATCGTCGCGGCGTGGTGCACACCGCCGCCGGGCGGCGGGGGCGTGGCGCCGGGAGGCTTGGGCGCGGACGGCGGCTGCGGCGCGCCGGGAGCACCGGGGGTCCGGGCGGCGGCGGGGCCTGCCCGGGACCGCCGACCGGCGGCCCGGCCAGCATGGTCGCGGCGTGGTGCACGCTGCCCGGCGCCGGCGGGGCGTGGCACCCGGCGGCTTCGGCGCGGACGGCGGCAGCGGCCCGCCCTGGACCTCCGGCTGACCGTCGGGACCGAGCGCGGACACCATCTGCGTCGGGACGTAACCGCCCGCGGGACCGGCGGGCGGCGGCGTCTGACCACCGGGAACACCGGGGGTGCCGGGAGCACCGGGCGGCGGCGGGGTCTGCGCGCCGCCCCCACGGGCACCGCGCGGCGGACCCTGCGCCTTGCTCGTGGCGGCGTCGGCGATGTCCCCGCGCCGGGCGCCAGCGGCCGGCCCGAGGCGTCGTGCCCGGGACCCTGCGGGTATCCGTACGAGGCGCCGGGCGGCGGCGTGCCCGGCACGGCGGAACCCGGCACCGGAGGCGGCAGCGGCGCGCCCGCGGCGGGCGGCGGCGTCGCGCTCACGGGCGGCGGGGGCGTGTGCGGCACCGGCGCGACGGGCGCGGGCGCACCGGCGACCGCCGGGGACACGGCCGTCGGCGGAAGCTGGCTGCCGCCCGAGATCAGGGCGGTCTTCGCGTCCGGCGTCACACCGGGCGGCGGGGTCTCCTCGGCCAGCGGCGGCGAGAACACGGTGTCGGGCAGCGGCACCGACCGGTCCTCCTCGTCCCCGGCCCCGTTCGTGTCCGTACCGGCCCACGGGGTCGCCCCCACCGGCGGAGCGGGCGCGACGGGAGCGGGAGCCGGCGCGGGAGCCGGAGCCGGAGCCGGGGTCGGCGCGGGAGCCGACGGCGACGGCGCGGACGACGGCTCGGACGAGCGGCGATCCGGGATCCCCAGCTTGTCCGCCGCCTCCTGCAACCACTCCGGCGGACTCAGCAGGAACGACGTCTGGTTCAGGTCCACCCGCTCCGGCGGCCGCGGCGCGGCGGCCTGCGCGGGCTCCGGCAGCCCGTACTCCTCCTCGTACCGACGGATCACCTCACCGACGGGCAGCGACGGCCACAGGGTCGCCTCGCCGCTGTCCCGCGCGATGACCAGCCGCTGGCGGCCGCCGTCGGACACCGGCCCGTTCTCCCGGTCCTCGGCCCACACCACGAAGCCCAGCTCGAACTCGCGCACCCGCACCTCACGGTGCTGGTACGCGGGCACGTCCGCGTTGATCCATTCCTCGGCGCGCTCCTGCGCCTGCGCGAAGGTCACCATCGCCGCGTCACTCCCCACCTGTGGCCGGGACCGCGCTCGCGAAGCCGCCGTCCACCATCAGATTCGCCACCGTCTCCAACTCCGGCGGATTACCGGCCAGTCGGGACAGGAACACGTCGAAGTCGTCGCCGCACGGCAGCAGCAGACGCTCCACCCGCTCGGCCACCGACCAGCTCGCCGTGTCGCCGCCGTCGCGCGCGTCGTCGTACGCGCAGAACCACACGGAACCGATCGCCGCGCCCCGCACCTTCACCGCGAGGATGCCGCCCTGCACGAAGCCGACCGCCAGATAGTCCTTGGTCAGGTGATCGCGCAGACACTTGTTGACGTAGACGATGTCGTTGACCGCCGCCTCGTCGCGCACCGTGAAGAACGGCTGGTCGACCAGGAGCCCCAACTCGGCGTCCAGCGCGGCCCCGACGGGCGCGCAACCGCCGCCCGCCTTCAGGAACGACCGGTAGGCGCCGGGCAGCCGGTACCCCAAGTCCTCCTCCGCGCCGAGGACTTGCTGCTCGGTCACCGCGACCCCGGACTTCGGCAGACCGAAGTGCGCCGGTCGTGTGTCCTGGAGCGGCCGGGTGCCCCGCTTGTGCTGGTCGACGGCCGCCGTGGCGAGACCGCCGTGGTGGCGCAGCAACGCCTTCACCTCGACCGGCACCAACTCGAGGCGCCGCGAACCCCGTACGTGGTGCCAGGTCCAGCCGTGCGGCGTCGCCACCGGCGGGATCGTGTCCCACAGTTCATGACCGGACGCGGCCAGGGCGGCGTTCGCCGACACGTAGTCCGTGAGCCGCAGTTCGTCGACACCGAACCCCTGCGGAGGCTCCGCGATCTCGGCCGCCGCGCGCGCGTACGCCGAGAAGTCGGGAAAGCCCTCGCCGTCCATCCGCACACCCCTGGGATGGCGAGCGGCGCGGACCGGATCCGGGAAGTGCACGACCTGCCCGGCGTAGGCCGCGTTCGGCGGCGCGGCTTGCTGCCCGAGCCGACCTGTCGTCATGGCGGTTGCCCCCTGCGGCGCTGTTGACGGTACTGGTGCTTCCTGTCCCGACAGCCTATGCGCTGGAAGGACACCGGTCACCGGGCCTCCGGTTCCATGACCAGCAGTCACCCGCCCGTGACGCAGCGCCGAGCTTCGGGCGTGTCGACGGGTACCGGCTACCGCACCCGCCGTCCCATTTGGCACTCTGTGCAGGCAACCCGGGGGATTGCAGGAGGGGAAGCACCACATGAACAGCGGCATTGCACCGTCATCGGCGTCCGTGGAGACCCGGCCGGACGGCGACGACCCACGCGTGGGCTGGAGCGCCACCGACGCGGGGTCCGTCCCCGTACTCCGGGGCCGGCGCGACGGCATCCTGCCGACCGTCGCCGCCGCGCTCTCGGTACGCGGCACGACCCTCACGTCGACGGCCGCGCGGGGCGAACAGCCGCCCGTTCTGCACGCGTTGGTCCAGGATTATCTGGATACGCTGACGAGCGCGCAGCGGGACCGTTTCACCGGACGCTGCGCCGAGGCGATCCTGATCTCCCGGCACCTCACCGCCGTCGACGCGGAACGCGCCGAGAAGTCCAAGCGCGGCCGACGCAGACCCATGACCATGAGCGACGCCCGCAAGGCGCTCAAGCACGCCAAACTCACCACCCGGCGCATCCGTGAGGACGGCGACCCGCTGCACGGCGGCTTCGCCCGCCCCTGCCGCGCCTGCGCCGCGCTGACCGCCCACTTCGGCGTCCACGTCGTGGTGCCCGCGCAGCAGCCCGACGCCGGACCGGACCGAACCAACAGCGAGGCCGCCCACTGATGCCCGACTCCGCTTCCGTGGACCGCACTTCGAGCACCCGCTTCTCCGTCCCCGTGGACGCCACCCTGCGCGCCGCCGGCTGGCAGCCCGGACGCTGGGACATCAAGCAGGCCGAGTTCTGGGCGGACGCGCTGCGCACGCACGTCTCCCCGGCCGGACACCGGCACGCGGTCTTCCCCGCGGCCGTGGAGGCCTGGGCGGAGTTCGGCGGCCTGCACCTCACGCCGACCGGCCCCGGCCGCCACGTCGCCCCGTCCCAGCCGCACCTGGACCCGCTGCACGGCCTGCACATGGCCCGCACCCTCGGCGACCTGGGCCGCGCCCTCGACACGGAGGTGAGCCCCCTCGGCGCCGAGTCCGGCACGGAGGCACTCCTGGCGATCGACACCGAGGGCCGTGTCTACGCCCTCGACCACAGCGGCGACTGGTACCTGGGCCCCGACATCGACCAGGCCCTCACCACCCTCCTGACAGGCACCCGGCCGCCCCGCCTCCAGGCGACCTGACCCCGCCGAGGCCCTGCCGCGCCGGAGCGTGGGGACCCCGAGCCCCCGGCTTCAGCGCGGCAGCACCCTCACGCGGCCGGCAGCACGGCCGACACCCGGTACCCACCCGCGTCCGTCGGGCCCGACACGAACACACCCCCGAGCCCGGCGACCCGCTCCTTCATCCCCACCAGCCCGTTCCCACCGGACGGCAGGCCCGCCGCGCCCGCCGCGGACAGCACCGGCGGCGGCTCGTTCTCCACCTGCATCGCGACCTCCACCCCCCGATGCGCGAGCCGCACGTACGTCTTGGCGCCCGCCGCGTGCTTGTGCACGTTCGTCAGCGCCTCCTGCACCACCCGGTAGGCCGTCTGCTCCACCGCCGCGGCGTACGCCCTGACCCGCCCCTCGACGGACATCTCGACGACCATCCCGGCGGCCCGCGACTGCTCCACCAACTCCTCGACCTCCGCCAGGGACGGCCCGTCCGCCTCGGCGCCCGGCTCCTCGGCCCGCGAGGCCGCGGCCGCCGCGGCCATCCCCACCGCCGCCAACGGCACCGCCGTACGGTCCGGAACCGGCTCCCCGGCCCGCAGCACCCCGAGCATCTCCCGCAGCTCCGTCAGCGCCTGCCGCCCCATGTCCCCGACCAGCGCGGCGTTCTTCACGGCCTTCTCGGGATCCTTCCGCGCCACGGCCTGCAACGCCGCCGCGTGCACCACCATCAGCGACACCCGGTGCGCGACGACGTCGTGCATCTCCCGCGCGATACGGGTCCGCTCCTCACCCCGCGCCCACTCGGCCCGCTCCTCGGCCCGCTCCGCGAGCAGCCCCAGCTCCCGCTCCAGCGACTCGTTCCGCTCCGTCAGCGACTCCATCAGCCGGCGCCGCGCACCCACGTACATGCCGAGCAGCAACGGCGGGGCCGTCACCCCCAGCGCCGTGATGATCACGAGGAACGGCACGACCCAGCTCGCCACCTGGAACGAATCCGTGTGCGCCGCCGAATCCTGCTGCATCCGCACCACGAAGACGATCAGCGTCCCCATGAACGACATCCCGGCGAGCGCCCCGATGATCCGCCGCGGCATCTCCGACGCCGCCAGCGAGTACAGCCCGACGACCGTCAGCAACCCGCCCATCTGCGCGGGCGTCACGGCCACCGAGACCAGCACCACCGCGATCGGCCAGCGCCGGCGCAGCACGAGCGTCGCGCCCGTGAGCACCCCGAAGACGACCCCCAGCCAGACCGGCAGCCCGGCCTTGTGCGCGAACGGCACCCCCTCCACCGCGCACTCGACGGCAGACGCCACCGCGAGCCCTGCGTCGAACACGGCGGCACGCCGCCGCTCCCACCACCACGGCCCCCCGGCCGCGGCTCGGTGAACTTCCCCCGTCGTGGTCATACCTCCCAGCCTACGGGCGCCCCCCGCCCGATTTCCGTCGAGTTTTACTTACTGGCCTACACCACACCCCGGAATCGAACGGAAGCGAAACCCACCGGTATCGCGTGAACTGCCGAGCCGGACGCCGGGCCGCCCGTCGCGGTCGCCCGCGCATCCGCGTACGCCGAGGGGCCGACCTGTACCGTCGCGTCGAAGGCGCTTGGTACGGCATAGTGTTGGGCGCATGCTCGACCACCTGACGAAAT
Organism: Streptomyces sp. Q6; assembly: GCF_036967205.1. Classification (NCBI taxonomy): domain Bacteria; kingdom Bacillati; phylum Actinomycetota; class Actinomycetes; order Kitasatosporales; family Streptomycetaceae; genus Streptomyces; species Streptomyces citrinus. The sequence goes on along the minus strand of NZ_CP146022.1, from coordinate 4,952,748 downwards.
GTCTGGTTCGAGCTGCTTTAATCCCCCGTGGTGTAATTGGCAGCACTGTGGCTTTTGGTGCCATCTGTCCGGGTTCGAGTCCTGGCGGGGGAGCTTCACCCCCCTTTCGGGTCCCGCCGGGCAACGGTCGGGACCCGCTCTCATTTCACCCCCGGAACCCCCCGGTATCCTGCGGATGTCCACCCCACGAAGCATCCGAAGCCGAAGGGCCCACCCGTGAGCGCCAACCGCCCGGCCGCCGTCGTCGTCCTCGCAGCGGGTGAGGGCACCCGTATGAAGTCGGCCACCCCGAAAGTCCTGCACGAGCTCTGTGGCCGTTCGCTGGTCGGACATGTGCTCGCCGCCGCGCGGGAATTGAGCCCCGAGGAACTCGTCGTCGTCGTGGGTCACGAGCGCGAGCAGGTCGCCGCGCACGTCGGCGCCATCGACACCGGGGCCCGCACCGCGGTGCAGGCCGAGCAGAACGGCACGGGGCACGCCGTGCGCATGGGCCTGGAGGGCCTGGACGGCGCGGTCGACGGCACGGTCGTCGTCGTGTGCGGCGACACCCCGCTGCTGACCGGCGGGACGCTCACCGACCTCGCCGCGACGCACTCCGCCGACGGGAACGCGGTCACCGTCCTGACCGCCGAGGTCCCGGACGCGACCGGCTACGGCCGCATCGTGCGCGACGCCGCCTCGGGCGCGGTGACGGCGATCGTCGAGCACAAGGACGCGACCGAGGCGCAGCGCGCGATCGCCGAGATCAACTCGGGTGTCTTCGCGTTCGACGGGCGCCTGCTCGTCGAGGCCCTGAAGAAGGTCCGTACGGACAACAGCCAGGGCGAGGAGTACCTCACCGACGTCCTCGGGATCCTGCGCGAGGCCGGGCACCGGGTCGGGGCCTCCGTGGCCCGCGACCACCGCGAGATCGCCGGGATCAACAACCGGGTGCAGCTCTCCGAGGCCCGCCGGATCCTGAACGACCGGCTCCTCGAGCAGGCCATGCTGGACGGCGTGACCATCGTCGACCCGGCCTCGACGTTCGTCGACGTGACGGTCACCTTCGAGCGGGACGCCACGGTGCTGCCGTCCACGCAGCTCCACGGTGCGACGCACATCGCCGAGGGCGCGGTCGTCGGCCCCAACACGCGCCTCACGGACACCACGGTGGGCGCGGGCGCCCGGGTGGACAACACGGTGGCCAACAGCGCCGAGATCGGCCCGCAGGCGTCCGTCGGCCCCTTCGCGTACCTGCGCCCCGGCACCCGTCTCGGCCTCAAGTCCAAGATCGGTACGTACGTCGAGACGAAGAACTCGACGATCGGTGAGGGCACGAAGATCCCCCACCTGTCCTATGTCGGCGACGCGACGATCGGTGATTTCACCAACATCGGTGCCGCGAGCGTCTTCGTGAACTACGACGGCAAGGACAAGCACCACTCCACGATCGGGTCGCACTGCCGTACCGGTTCGGACAACATGTTTGTGGCGCCTGTCACGGTCGGGGACGGTGCGTACACCGCCGCCGGCTCGGTGATCACGAAGGACGTACCGGCCGGTTCCTTGGCCGTGGCCCGGGGCCAGCAAAGGAATATCGAGGGTTGGGTGGCCCGTAAGCGTCCGGGGAGCGCGGCCGCGAAGGCGGCCGAGGCGGCCTCCCGGGAACCGGAAACCGCTGACTGACGCGGTCTGACCGGAAACAGGTGCGTCCGACACGGCGTACCGTGATAGATGCTCACGATTCGCCTGGCTCGCTGCTATAGGGACGCGCGGGCAGCTGCGGCGGACGAACTCGTCTGAGGAGACTAGTGCTGTGACCGGGCTTAAGACGCAGGGCGAGAAGAAGATGATGTTCTTCTCTGGCCGCGCCCACCCCGAGCTTGCCGAGGAGATCGCGCACCAGCTCGGTGTCGGGATCGTCCCGACCAAGGCGTTCGACTTCGCCAACGGCGAGATCTACGTCCGCTACCAGGAGTCCGCTCGCGGTGCCGACTGCTTCTTGATCCAGAGCCACACGGCTCCGATCAACAAGTGGATCATGGAGCAGTTGATCATGATCGACGCGCTGAAGCGCGCGTCGGCCCGCTCCATCACCGTGATCGTGCCGTTCTACGGTTACGCGCGGCAGGACAAGAAGCACCGTGGACGTGAACCGATCTCGGCCCGTCTGGTCGCGGATCTCATGAAGACCGCGGGTGCCGACCGCATTCTCACCGTCGACCTGCACACGGACCAGATCCAGGGCTTCTTCGACGGCCCGGTGGACCACCTGTTCGCGCTGCCGATCCTGGCGGACTACGTGGGCGCGAAGGTGGACCGCGAGAAGCTCACGGTCGTCTCGCCGGACGCCGGCCGCGTGCGGGTCGCCGACCGCTGGTGCGACCGTCTCGGCGCGCCGCTGGCGATCGTGCACAAGCGTCGCGACAAGGACGTGGCCAACCAGGTCACCGTCCACGAGGTCGTCGGTGACGTGAAGGGCCGCGTCTGCGTCCTGGTCGACGACATGATCGACACCGGTGGCACGATCTGCGCCGCCGCGGACGCGCTGTTCGCGCACGGCGCCGAGGACGTCATCGTGACGGCCACGCACGGTGTGCTCTCCGGCCCGGCCGCGGACCGGCTGAAGAACTCGAAGGTCAGCGAGTTCGTCTTCACGAACACGCTGCCGACGCCGAACGAGCTGGAGCTCGACAAGATCACGGTCCTGTCGATCGCCCCGACGATCGCCTCCGCGGTGCGCGAGGTCTTCGAGGACGGCTCCGTCACCAGCCTCTTCGAGGGCGAAGCCTGATCCTGAAGTAGAAGATCCATTTGGGTACGGCCTTCCTCACCGGGTAATCTGTTGAAGTTGCTCGGCGAGGGAGGCCGTACGCGTATGCGTGCGGCGATCCGTTATCGACGCGCTCTTCGTAGCAGGCCGTTCGTGGCCGGGTGACCCCTTTCCTGGGATTTCCCCCTTAGTTCTACGAGGAGTTGAAGAGCATGTCCGAGGTCAAGCTCGCCGCCGAGACCCGCACCGAGTTCGGCAAGGGCGCCGCCCGCCGCATCCGCCGCGAGAACAAGGTTCCCGGCGTTGTCTACGGTCACGGTGGCGACCCGGTCCACATCACGCTGCCGGGCCACGAGCTCCAGCTCGCCCTGCGTACGCCGAACGTCCTGCTGTCCCTGAACGTCGACGGCAAGACCCAGCTCGCCATCCCGAAGGCCGTCCAGCGCGACGCCATCAAGGGCTTCCTCGAGCACGTCGACCTGCTCCTCGTGAAGACCGGCGAGAAGGTCACCGTCGAGCTCCCGATCGTCACCGAGGGCGAGCTCGCCGCGGGTGGCAACCTGCTCGAGCACGTGCTGAACACGCTGGCCGTCGAGACCGAGGCCACGCACATCCCCGAGTCGGTCACCGTCTCGATCGCGGGCCTGGACGCCGGTGCGTCCATCCACGCCAAGGACATCGCCCTGCCGTCCGGCACGACGCTGGCCATCGACGGCGACGCCGTCGTCCTCCAGGTCCTCTCCGCGCAGGCCGAGGAGGCCCCGGCGGCGAGCGACGAGGAGTCCGCGGAGGCCTGAGCCTTCCGTAGTCGACCCGGTGTACGGGGTGGTGGGCTCGGCCCGCCACCCCGTACCGCTCTTTCCCCAAGGAAGGCACATGTCCGACGAGAACGCTCCCTGGCTGATCGCCGGGCTGGGCAACCCCGGTCCCGAGTACGCGATGAACCGGCACAACGTCGGCTTCATGGTGGCCGACCTGCTGGCCCGGCGCATGGGTGCCAAGTTCAAGCGGGCCACGAAGGGCCAGGCGCAGGTCGTCGAGGGCCGGATCGGTCCTCCGGGACCGGCGAACCGCCGTGTGATCCTCGCCAAGCCGATGTCGTTCATGAACGTTTCCGGCGGCCCGGTCACGGCGCTGCGGGACTTCTACAAGGTGCCGCTCTCCCACATCGTGGCCGTGCACGACGAGCTGGACATCGACTACGGGGTGCTGCGTCTGAAGCTGGGCGGCGGCGACAACGGCCACAACGGTCTGAAGTCGATCACCAAAGCGATGGGCCCGGACTACCACCGGGTGCGGTTCGGGATCGGCCGGCCGCCGGGGCGCATGCAGGTGGCGGACTTCGTCCTGAAGGACTTCTCGTCGGCCGAGCGCAAGGAGCTCGACTACTTCGTCGACCGGGCCGCCGACGCGGTCGAGGCGCTGGTGACCGAGGGCCTGGAGCGCGCGCAGTCCTCGTACAACTCCTGACCGCGCGGACCTGACCGTACAACTGCTGACCTGTACGGATATGCCTCCGGCGCGAGTTGACCGTACGCGGGGTCATGACCAAGGATCCCGGCCATGGTGCCTGTTGCCCGTCTGTTCGCGACGGCCGTGCTGGCCGCGCTGCTGCTGATCGCCGGTGTCTGGGCGTCGTGGGGCGCGGCGCAGCACGTGATGTTCCCGACCGGGCGCGAGCGCGGCACCATGACGGTGTCGCGGTGCACGGACGAGGTCTGCACGGGCCCGTTCGCCCCCGGGTCCCCCACCGCCGTACGGCATCCGAGCGTGACGATCGACCGCTCGATCGGGGAGAAGAAGGGCGCGCGCCTCCCTGTCGTCCTCAAGCCGAGTTCGACGACGGCCGTGCGCGCGGGGACCGCCGGGTTCCTGCACGCGTGGGTGCCGCTGGGCGGCGCGCTGCTGCTCACGTCGGTGGTGATCGCGGGAGGCATACGGAACCGGCGCCTCGCGTGGATCACGGGAGGCGCCGGTTTCGTTCTGCTGACGGCGGCCTGGGCCGCCGTCAGCGTCTTCTAGCTCCGCTGGTTCTTCCGGTGGGTCAGCCGGTGTTGCGCAGGCCCGCCGCCACACCGTTCACGGTGAGCAGGAGGGCGCGGCTGAGCGTCGGGTCGGGCTCCTCGCCGGCGGCGGCCGCGTCGCGCTGCCGCTTGAGCAGGGCGACCTGGAGGTACGAGATCGGGTCGAGGTAGGCGTCCCGGATCGCGAAGGTCTGCTGGAGCACGGGCTGGGTGCCGAGCAGCTCGGTCTCGCCGGTGATGCGCAGCACCTCGGCGACGGTCAGCGCGTGCTCGGCCTCGATGTCGGTGAAGACGTGCTTGAGGTTCTCGGGGACGAGCGTGTCCACGTAGTGCCGGGCGATGCGCAGGTCCGTCTTGGCCAGGGTCATCTCCACGTTCGAGATGAAGTTCTGGAAGAAGTGCCAGCGCTGGTGCATCTCGTCGAGCACCGTGTCCAGGCCCGCCTCGCGCAGCGCCTTGAGGCCGGAGCCGACACCGAACCAGCCGGGCACGATCTGCCGCGACTGCGTCCAGCCGAACACCCACGGGATGGCCCGCAGGCCGTCGAGGGAGGCGTCGGAGCCGGGGCGGCGGGAGGGCCGCGAGCCGAGGTGGAGGTCGGCGAGCTGGTCCACGGGCGTCGACGCGAGGAAGTACGGCGACAGGTCCGGGTCCTCGACGAGCTTGCGGTAGGCGGCGTGCGCCGCGTCGCTCACCACGTCCATGGCGGCGTCCCAGCGGGCGAGGGCCTCGTCGGACTGGCGGGGCGCGGTGTGCAGGGCGGAGGCCTGCAACGTCGCGGCGACGGTCAGTTCGAGGTTCTCCCTGGCCAGCGACGGCACCAGGTACTTGTCGGAGATGACCTCGCCCTGCTCGGTCACCTTGATCTCGCCCTCCAGCGTTCCCCACGGCTGGGCGAGGATCGCGTCGTGCGAGGGGCCGCCGCCGCGGCCGACGGTGCCGCCGCGGCCGTGGAAGAGGCGCAGGCGCACGCCGTAGCGGTGGGCGACGTCACGCAGTCGGCGCTGCGCCCGGTGGATCTCCCACTGCGAGGTGGTGATGCCGCCGAACTTCGAGGAGTCGGAGTAGCCGAGCATGACCTCCTGGACGTCCCCGTTCAGCGCGACCAGGCGCCGGTAGGACGGGTCGGAGAGCATGTCCTCCAGGATCGTGTCGGCGGCCTTGAGCTCGTCCGTCGTCTCCAGGAGCGGCACGATGCCGATCTTCGCCCAGCCGGCGTGCAGGTCGATGAGACCCGCCTCGCGGGCGAGGACGGCGGCGGCGAACACGTCGTCGGCGCCCTGGCACATCGAGATGATGTACGACTCGATGACCTCGGGCCCGAACACGTCCAGGGCCTTCTTGACCGTGTGGAAGACGCCGAGCGTCTTCTCGCCGGCGGCGTCGAGCGGTGCCGGGGTGGGAGCCAGCGGGCGGCGCGAGCGCAGCTCCTTGGCGAGCAGCTTGCCGCGGTAGTCGCGGGGCATGTCCGCGTAGCGCCAGGACTCCTCGCCGAGCCGGTCGAAGAGCTGGCCGAGGGCGTGGTGGTGGGCGTCGGCGTGCTCGCGCACGTCCATCGTGGCGAGCTGAAGACCGAAGGCCGCGAGCGTACGGATCGTACGGTTCATGCGCCCTTCGGCGAACAGGCCGCCGCGGTGCTCGCGCAGCGAGGTCTGGATCAGCGTCAGGTCGTGCAGGAGCTCGGCGGTGCCGAGGTAGTCGCGGCCCTCGACGTGCGGGGTGCTGCGCGCGAGGCGCTCCTTGGTGTTCTCCAGCTTCTGCCGGATGGCGGTGGCCTTGAGCCGGTAGGGCTCCTCGGCGTTCAGCCGCTTGTAGCGGGGGCTGATCTCCGGGAGGCGCTCCAGGTCGCTCTGGAGCGAGGTGAGCAGCTCCTCGGTGGCGCCGGTGTACCGGATGGAGTTCGACAGGAAGCCGCGCAGCTCGTCGATCATGTCGAGCGCGTCGTTGATGCCGTGCTCGTGCTGGAGGATCAGCACGTCCCAGGTGACCTGCGGCGTCACGTTCGGGTTGCCGTCGCGGTCGCCGCCGATCCAGGTGCCGAAGGTCAGCGGGCGGGACTCCTCGGGGAGGGTCACACCGACCCGCTCCAGCTCGGCGGTGAGGTCCTCCAGAACGTCACCGACGGCGCCGGCGTGCAGCTCGTCGAGGTAGTAGATCGCGTTCCGCGACTCGTCGGTGACCTCGGGGCGCACCACGCGCAGCTCGTCGGTCTGCCACACCAGGTCGATGTTCTCGGCGAGGCGGGTGTCGTAGCGGCGGCGGTCGGTCTCCAGGACGGGCGTCTCCAGGAGCTCCGCGATCCGGCGCAGCTTGCCGAGGACGGAGCGGCGGGCCGCCTCCGTCGGGTGGGCGGTGAAGACGGGGCGGACGTTCAGATGCTGGACGGTCTCGCGCAGGTGGTCCGGGTCGGCGTCCTTGAGACGGTCCGCGGTGCGGGCGAGCAGACCGCCCTCGGCGGCACGCTTGGCGCGCAGCTCGCGGCCGCGGTGCACCTGCTCCGTGACGTTGGCCAGGTGGAAGTACGTGGAGAAGGCGCGGACGAGCTTGGCCGCGGTCTCCAGCTCGGTTCCGCGCAGCAGCTCGGCGGCGGCCTCACCGTCCTCGCGAGTCAGGCGGCGTACCTTCTCCACGAGTTCCAGCAGCTCAGGGCCTTCCTGGCGGACCAGGGTCTCGCCCAGGAGGTCTCCGAGGCGGCGGATATCGGCGCGCAGTTCGGCACTGGTGCTCGTCGTTGCGGTCTGATCGGCACTGCTCACAGGTGCGGCTCCTTGCAGTAATCAGAAGGTGCGACGCCTTGCGTCTCCCTGGAAGGGCGGCGGTAGGAGACGGGTGGCGCTCATCTGGAGGAAGGATCCCCGGATCCGGGTACTAGTCCGGGGTGGAGATTCAGAGCGGACCGCGCTGTCCGACCGTTCCCAAGGATATGTGCCCGCGTCGGCGGCACGGCTCGGGGTCTCTTGCCGCCCGGCCGCGCGCTGCCATACTTACGGCGCCGTAGGTTACGGAACCGTAGGCACGTAGTCCGCGGATCTCCGTGGATCTCCTGACCCGTCTCAGCGCCTCTCAACCCTCTCGACCCTCGACCTACAGGGGACTCCCATGGCCATTGGCCCCGATGTGATCGAAGACGCCCCCAAGAACGCGTCCGGACAACCCGGATCTCCGTCGGCTCCGCTGCCCTCGGCGACGCTGGGCGGTGAGCAGAAACGGTCCGTGGAGCAGATCACGCTGCTCCTGTTCATCGCCGTACCGTTCCTGGCCCTGCTCGCGGCGGTGCCGCTGGCCTGGGGCTGGGGGGTGAGCTGGCTCGACCTCGGGCTGCTCGTCTTCTTCTACTACCTCGGCTGTCACGGCATCACGATCGGCTTCCACCGGTACTTCACGCACGGCTCCTTCAAGGCCAAGCGTCCGCTGCGCATCGCGCTGGCGGTCGCCGGGTCGATGGCGGTCGAGGGCCCTGTGGTCCGCTGGGTCGCCGACCACCGCAAGCACCACAAGTTCTCCGACGCCGAGGGCGACCCGCATTCGCCGTGGCGGTACGGGGAGACGCTGCCGGCCCTGCTGAAGGGCCTGTGGTGGGCGCACATGGGGTGGATGTTCGACGAGGAGCAGACGTCGCAGGAGAAGTACGCCCCGGACCTGATCAAGGACCCGGCGATCCGTGCGGTGTCCCGCCAGTTCGTCTTCTGGACGATCCTGTCGCTGGCGCTGCCGCCGCTCGTCGGCGGTCTGGTCACGATGTCGTGGTGGGGCGCGTTCACGGCGTTCTTCTGGGGCTCGCTCGTGCGGGTGGCGCTGCTGCACCACGTCACGTGGTCGATCAACTCGATCTGCCACGCGGTCGGCAAGCGCCCCTTCAAGTCCCGCGACCGCAGCGGCAACGTCTGGTGGCTGGCGGTCCTGTCCTGCGGTGAGTCCTGGCACAACCTGCACCACGCCGACCCGACGTCGGCCCGGCACGGGGTGATGCGCGGACAGGTCGACTCGTCGGCCCGTCTGATCCGCTGGTTCGAGCAGTTCGGCTGGGCCCACGACGTGCGCTGGCCGTCGCGGGAGCGGATCGCGTCACGACGCAGGGAACAGGCCGCCGTCGCCGAGTGACGTCGGCACGGCATGATGGGGAGTGTGGCGACCGACTCAAGCACTTCGAGCAATGTGAGCAGTGACAGGCCCGACAAGACACGGCGTACGCGCCGTACGCGGATGACGGGGGCCGAGCGACGTCAGCAGCTCCTCGAGATCGGTCGCACGCTCTTCGCCGCCAAGGGGTTCGAGGGCACGTCGGTGGAGGAGATCGCGGCGAAGGCCGGGGTATCCAAACCGGTGGTGTACGAGCACTTCGGCGGCAAGGAGGGCCTGTACGCGGTCGTGGTGGACCGTGAGATGCGCCAGCTCCTCGACATGGTCACCAGCTCGCTGACGGCCGGCCACCCGCGGGAACTGTGCGAGCAGGCGGCGTTCGCGCTCCTCGACTACATCGAGGAGTACACGGACGGCTTCCGCATCCTGGTCCGCGACTCCCCCATCCCGCAGTCGACGGGTTCCTTCGCGTCGCTGATCTCCGACATCGCGACGCAGGTCGAGGACATCCTGGGCCGCGAGTTCAAGAACCGCGGTTTCGACCCGAAGCTGGCGCCGATGTACGCGCAGGCGCTGGTCGGGATGGTCGCGCTGACGGGCCAGTGGTGGCTGGACGCCCGCAAGCCGAAGAAGGCCGAGGTCGCGGCGCATCTGGTGAATCTGGCGTGGCACGGCCTGGACGGCCTGGAGCCGAAGCCGCGGCTGATAGGGCACCGGAAGAACTGACGGCGCCCCGGCCGGGGCGCTCACGCCGGTTTCGTCGCCACCACGAAGATCCGCCGGAACGGCAGGACCGTGCCGTGGTCCGTGGCCGGGTAGGCCGTGCGCAGCAGGTCGCGGTACTCGGCGACGAAGGCGTCGCGGGCGGCCGGGTCGTCGTCGAGCGCGGTGAGCACGGGGCGCAGCCCGGTCCCCTTGACCCAGTCGAGGACCGGGTCCTGGCCCTGGAGGAGATGCAGGTAGGTGGTCTCCCAGGCGTCGACCGCGCAGCCGAGCCCCGCGAGCCGTGCCAGGTAGGCGGCCGGGGTGAGCACCGCGTCCCCGTGCCGCAGGACGCCGTCGAGCCGCTGCCTCCAGGGGGCGGAGGCGGCGAGTTCCCGCATCAGTACGTGGCTGGGGGCGTCGAAGTTCCCGGGCACCTGGAAGGCGAACGTGCCGCCGGGCGCGAGGGCGTCGATCCAGGCGGGGAAGGCGTCGACGTGCCCCGGCACCCATTGCAGCGTGGCGTTCGACACGAGCAGGTCGTACGGCTCCGGGGGCGTCCAGTGGGCCGCGTCCGCGTAGGCGAAGTCGAGCCGGTCGCTCGCGTGGGCCCGCGCCTGTTCCAGCATCTCGGCCGAGTTGTCGTACCCGGTGACGCGGGCGGCGGGCCAGCGCTCGGTGAGCAGCGTCGTGAGGTTGCCGGGGCCGCAGCCCAGGTCGGCGATGCGGGCGTCCGCGCGGGGCAGGCCGGGGACGCGGGCCAGCAGGTCGACGAAGGGGCGGCCGCGGTGTCCCGCGTGCCGGAGGTACTGCCGCGGGTCCCAGGTGGGTGTGGTCGTCGTCATGGCATCCAGGGTCCCCGCCCACGTCTCTTGATGTCAAGAAACTCGACATCAAGAGACTTCACATCGACACACCCCCTACACTGATCGTCATGGAGGACGAGGTCGACCGTCTGGTCGCAGCGTGGCGCCGGGAGCGCCCCGACCTCGACGTGGAGCCCCTCGAGGTGCTCAGTCGGGTCAGCAGACTCGCGCGCCATCTCGACCGGGCCCGCCGCCTCGCGTTCTCCGAGCACCAGTTGGAGCCGTGGGAGTTCGACGTGCTGACGTCGCTGCGCCGCGCGGGGGCTCCGTACCAGCTCTCCCCCGGTCAGCTGCTCACGCAGACGCTGGTCACGTCCGGCACGATGACCAACCGGATCGACCGCCTCACGAAGAAGGGCCTCGTCGAGCGGCTCCCCGACCCCAGTGACCGCCGCGGCGTCCTGGTCCGCCTCACGGAGGAGGGCCGCGATCGCGCCGACCAGGCTCTGGCGGGGCTGCTCGAACAGGAGCGGGCGATCCTGGCGGAGCTCTCGCGCGGGCAGCGGGGTGAACTGGCGGGGCTGTTGCGGCAGTTGACGGCCCCGTTCGACAACATTCCGGGCTAGCGCCGCAGAGGTGGATGCGGGGCGCCGGGTGCGGCTGGCTCACGGCTGGTCGCGCGGTGGCCCGCGCCCCGCGGAAGCAGGCGCCGCGCGCCACTGTGCCCCGCGCCCCGCAGAAGGCTCAGCTCGCCGCCTCCAGATCGACCGGCCCCACACCCGCCCGCCGCGCCAGCGCCACCGCGGCCAGCGTCGAGTGCACGCCCAGCTTCCCCAGCACGTTCTGCATATGGGTGCGGACCGTGTGCGGCGACAGGAACAGCCGCTCCGCCACCGCCTTGCGACCGAGCCCCGCGACCATGCAGCGCAGCACCTCGCGCTCCCGCGGCGTGAGGGACTCGACGAGCCGCTCCGACTCCGTGCGGTGCTTGCGGGCGGCGGTCAACTCCCGCAGCACCCCGGTCAGCAGCGCGGGCGGCAGATGCGTCTCGTCCCGCAGCACCCCCCGTATGACGGTCAGCAGGCGCGACAGGGAACAGTCCTTGGCGACCCAGCCCGACGCGCCCGCCTGGAGCGCGAGGGCCGCCCGGCGCGGATCGTCCCGCTCGGCGAGCACCACCGTACGGACGGCGGGCTGGCCCGAACGGACGCCCGCGACCAGGGAGATGCCGTCCACCAGGCCGTCCTGCGAGGCGCTGTCGGGCACGACGGTGGGCGGGCGCATGCCCTGCAAGGACGCGGCGCCGAGGTCCGCGTCGACGAGCAGCACATCGAATCTGCGCCCCTCGGCGGCCGCCCGGTCGAGGCAGCGCAGGGCGGCGGGGCCGCTGCCGGCCGCCGAGACATCGACGTCGGGCTCGGCGGCGAGCGCCGCGGCGAGAGACTCGGCGAAGATGCGATGGTCGTCGACGACAAGTACGCGTATGCGAACCACTGATAACCCCCACTGGTCGGGGGACGGACCAACGCAGGTACGGCGCCCGGAGAGCAGGTCACCGCAGCCGCACGGCCGCCGCCGTACCGAACTGCCACCCCCACTCCGGGCGTCGTACCCGGCTGTCTCGCCCCCTGATCAGCACCGGCCCCCACCGGTGCTGTCCTCAGAGTAGGGCCGACGGCCGAGAGGGGAAGGCAATTCACAGAACTGGTTGCCGTTGACCGACCGGCGACTGTCCAGCGCGTTTATGGTGAGGCGCATGTTTCGCATTGAGACAGAAGTCGACAAAGAGCGCCGGCTTCTGCTGCGGTCGCTGCTCCAGGAGACCAATACGGCGGCCTCGCCCGCGCTGCGTGCCCTGCGCGGCACGCCTGCCGAGCGCGAAACCCCGCTCCAGGTCTGGGCGTTGACGGACGACGGCGCGCTGGCCGGGGGGCTCGACGCGCACACCTGGGCGACCTGGCTGCATGTGAACCAGCTCTGGGTCGACGACCGGCACCGCGGCGCGGGCCTCGGCTCCCGGCTCCTCGCCCAGGCGGAACGGATCGCGTACGAGGAGCACGGCTGCGTCAACTCCCGTGTGGAGACCTGGGACTTCCAGGCGCCCGGCTTCTACCGGCAGCACGGGTACGACGTGGTGGCGGTGGTGCCGGACTATCCGCCCGGGGTCAAGGAGTTCACGCTCACGAAGCGCTTGCGCGATCTCGGGGGCCGACCCGCGGGCGAGTGACCGACGGCACCACCGGGCTGAGCCGCGCGGCTCAGCTCTCCCTGCGGGCGCCTCGCGAAGGCACCGCCGGGAACACGCGCGGCGCCGTGAATCCGGCCTCGTCGAAGGCGTCGAGCACGGCCTTCGTGACGGCCTCGGCGTCGCCGGTCTCGACCAGGACGATCGCGGACCCGCCGAAACCGCCGCCCGTCATACGGGCCCCGATCGCGCCGGAGGCTCCGGCCGTGGCGACGACGAGGTCCAGCTCGGGGCAGGAGATCCGCAGGTCGTCGCGGAGCGAGACGTGGCCGTCGTTCAGGACCGGGCCGATGGCGCGGACGTCGCCGGAGTCGAGCAGTTCGATGACGCGCTCGACGCGATGGTCGTCGGAGACGATGTGGCGGACGTAGCGGACGACCTTCTCGTCCACCCCGGCCTGCTCCAACGTCGCCAGCGAGTCGGCGAGTTCGGCGAACGGGACGTCCCGCAGATGCGAGACGCCGAGGACGCGCGCGCCCTCCTCGCAGCCCGCGCGGCGCTCCGCGTACGCGCCGTCGCCGAGCTCGTGCTTGACGCGGGTGTCGACGACGAGGAGTCGGAGGCCCTGCGAGGCCAGGTCGAACGGGACCTGGCGGGTCGACAGGTCGCGGCAGTCCAGGTACAGGGCGTGGCCCTCGGTGGCGCAGGCGGAGGCCATCTGGTCCATCACACCGCACGGGACGCCGACGAAGACGTTCTCGGCGCGCTGCGCGAGGACCGCCAGCTCCGGTGCGGTCAGGCCGAGTTCGTACAGTTCGTTGAGGGCGTACGCGGTCACGACCTCCAGGGCCGCCGATGAGGACAGGCCCGCGCCGGTCGGCACCGTGGAGGCGAGGTGGATGTCCGCGCCGGTGATCACGTGCCCGGCGTCCCGCAGCGCCCAGACGACACCCGCCGGGTACGCGGCCCAGCCGCCCTGGCCGTACTTGCTGAGCGGGGTCAGCTCGTCGACGCGCAGTTCGGCGACGGGGGCGTCGATGTCGGCGGAGTGCAGGCGCAGCACGCCGTCCGTCCGCCGCGCGACCGCCGCGACCGCGGTGTGCGGCAGCGCGAGCGGCATGACGAAGCCCTCGTTGAAGTCGGTGTACTCGCCGATGAGGTTGACGCGGCCGGGGGCCGCCCAGACACCCGCGGGCTCGTACCCGTACAGATCACGGAACTGCGCGGCGACAGACATGAGTTGGCTCCCTACCCCTGCTTACGACTGCTGGCGCGCCTGGGCGAACCGCCAGGCGTCGGCGACGATTCCCGCGAGGTCCGCGCGGGACGGGTTCCAGCCGAGGCGCTCGCGCGCGGTGGCGGCGGAGGCGACGAGGACCGCCGGGTCGCCGCCGCGGCGCGGGGCCGCGACCTCGGGGATCGGGTGCCCGGTGACCTGGCGGACGGTCTCGATGACCTCGCGGACGGAGAACCCGTTGCCGTTGCCGAGGTTGCAGATGAGGTGCTCGCCCGGCTGCGCGGCCGCGACGGCGAGCAGGTGGGCCTCGGCGAGGTCGGCGACGTGGATGTAGTCGCGGACGCAGGTGCCGTCGGGCGTCGGGTAGTCGTCGCCGTAGACGGAGATGGCGTCGCGCCGGCCCTGGGCGACCTGGAGGACGAGCGGGATGAGGTGCGACTCGGGGTCGTGCCGCTCACCGCAGTCGCCGTACGCGCCCGCCACGTTGAAGTACCGCAGCGAGACCGCGGCCAGGCCGTGCGCGGCCGCCTCACCGGTGATCATGTGGTCGACGGCGAGCTTGGAGGCGCCGTACGGGGAGGTCGGCGCGGTCGGGTCCGACTCGGTGATCGGGGTGTTCACCGGCTCGCCGTAGGTGGCGGCGGTCGAGGAGAAGACGAGCTTGCGGACCCCGGCCGCGCGCATCGCGGCGAGCAGCTCCATCGTGCCGCCGACGTTGTTGTCCCAGTACTTCTCGGGCTTCACGACGGACTCGCCGACCTGCGAGAAGGCGGCGAAGTGCAGCACGGCGTCGTACGAGTCGTCGAGCCACTTGCCGGCGTCGCGGATGTCGCCCTCGATGAAGGCCGCCCCGGCGGGGACGCCCTCACGGAAGCCGGTGGAGAGGTTGTCGAGGACGGTGACCTCGTGGCCCGCTTCCAGCAGGTGCTGCGCGACGACGCTGCCGACGTATCCGGCACCGCCCGTGACCATGTACTTCTCAGGAACGACCTGACCCATTACTTGCTCGCTACCTCTCGCAGTCGCTCGGCCGCGGTCTCCGGCGGCACGTCGTTGATGAACACGCTCATGCCGGACTCGGAACCCGCGAGGAACTTCAGCTTGCCGGAAGTGCGGCGAATGGTGAAAAGCTCGAGGTGCAGCGCGAAGTCGTCGCGGTTGACGCCCTCGAACTCGTCCAGCGTGCCGAACGGGGCCTGGTGCCAGGCCGCGATGTACGGCGTCACCGGCTGGTCCGCGCCGAAGATCCGGTCGAAGCGCCTCAAGAGTTCCAGATAAATCTTGGGGAACTCTGTGCGCGCGTCGTCGTCGAGTCCGAGCAGGTCCGGGACCTGGCGCTTGGGATACAGGTGCACCTCGTACGGCCAGTGCGCCGCGTACGGCACGAAGGCCACCCAGTGCTCGCCGTCGAGGACGACCCGCGAGCCTGCCCCCGTCTCGGCGAGCTCCTTCTCCACCACGTCGGCGAAGAGGTTGCGCCCGCCGGTCTGCTCCTTGTACTCGGCGACCGAGCGCAGCATCAGGGCCGTACGGGGCGTGGTGAAGGGGTACCCGTAGATCTGCCCGTGCGGGTGGCCGAGGGTCACGCCGATCTCGGCGCCGCGGTTCTCGAAGCAGAAGACCTGCTCGACGGAGTCGAGGTGGGAGAGCTCGGCGGTGCGGTCGGTCCACGCCTCGAGGACCAGCCCGGCCTGTTCCTCGGTGAGGTCGGCGAAGGACTTGTCGTGGTCAGAAGTGAAACAGACGACCTCGCAGCGGCCCGCGTCGCCGGCGAGCGAGGGGAAGCGGTTCTCGAACACGACCACGTCGTACGAGGAGTCGGGGACCTCACTCAACCGCTCACCCTCGGACGGGCAGAGCGGGCACTCGTCGGCCGGCGGGTGGTAGGTGCGGCCCTGGCGGTGCGAGGCGATCGCGACCGCGTCGCCGAGCAGCGGGTCGCGGCGCACTTCGGACGTGGTGACCGTGCGGTCCAGCGGGCGGCGGTCCACCGCGTCCCGGACGACGTCGTCGCGCGAGTCGTAGTAGATGAGCTCGCGCCCATCAGCAAGGCGGGTCGACGTCTTCTTCACGACCGAGGCTCCTCATCGCACCAACACTGAACAACCAAACAGAACCGAACACAACAAAGCATAAGCCAACAGGCCAGTCAAGGGATGCGGCTGTGCACTTTCCGTGGTCGGCGATCACTTTTCCGCGAGGTCTCGATCACAATCAAACAAAGAACACCAAGGGAACTGTTCACTTCTTAGAGCCGGAGGCGTAGGTTCCGGGTTGTTTCCGTTCGACTGTTCGCGCAACGAAGCGAGTTCCCCCATGCAGTCCCCCACATTCACGCTGGCGGCAGGGCTACGGCTGCCCACCAACGGCCTCGACTACGCGATCCTCGCGATCTACTTCGTCGTCGTCCTCGGCATCGGCTTCGCGGCCCGCCGCTCGGTGAAGACCAGCCTCGACTTCTTCCTCTCCGGCCGCTCCCTGCCCGCGTGGGTCACGGGCCTCGCGTTCGTCGCCGCGAACCTGGGCGCGACCGAGATCCTCGGCATGGCGGCGACCGGAGCGCAGTACGGCGTCGCGGTCGTGCACTGGTACTGGATCGGCGCCATCCCGGCCATGGTCTTCCTGGGCCTGGTCATGATGCCGTTCTACTACCGCAGCAAGGTCCGCTCGGTGCCGGAGTTCCTGCTCCAGCGCTTCGACAGGTCGGCGCACCTGCTCAGCTCGATCCTGTTCGCCTTCGCGGCGATCCTGATAGCGGGCGTGAACCTCTACGCCCTGTCGATCGTCGTCGAGGCACTGCTCGGCTGGCCGCAGTGGGTGGCCATCGTGGTCGCGGGCTTCTTCGTCCTCGCGTACATCACGATCGGCGGCCTCTCCTCCGCGATCTACAACGAGGTCCTCCAGTTCTTCGTGATCCTCGCGGCCCTCATACCGATCTGCGTCATCGGCCTCAAGCGCGTCGGCGGCTGGGGCGGCATGACGGACTCGCTGGAGTCCGCGCACGGCCACAACTTCCTCTCCGCGTGGGGCGGCACCGGCATCGGTGAGGCCAACCCGCTCGGCGCGAACTGGCTGACGATCATCCTCGGCCTCGGCTTCGTGCTCTCCTTCGGCTACTGGACGACGAACTTCGCCGAGGTGCAGCGCGCCCTGTCGGCCAAGAACCTCTCCGCCGCCCAGCGCACCCCGCTGATCGCCGCCTTCCCGAAGATCTTCATCGTCTTCCTGGTGATGATCCCGGGCATGGTCGCCGCGGTCCTGGTCCCGAAGATCGGCATGGCCGGCTCGGACCTGACGTACAACGACGCGATCCCGTACCTGATGCAGGAGCTGCTCCCGAACGGTGTCCTCGGCATCGCGGTGACCGGCCTCCTCGCCGCCTTCATGGCGGGCATGGCCGCGAACGTCTCGTCCTTCAACACCGTCTTCACGTACGACATCTGGGCCAAGTACGTGAAGACCGACAAGCCCGACGGCTACTACCTGAAGTTCGGCCGGGCGATCACCGCGATCGGTGTGGTCCTGTCCATCGGTACGGCGTTCATCGCGTCGTCGTTCTCGAACATCATGGGGTACCTCCAGACCCTCTTCTCGTTCTTCAACGTCCCGATGTTCGTCGTCTTCATCATCGGCATGTTCTGGAAGCGCGCGTCCATGAAGTCCGGCGTCTGGGGCCTGCTCGCGGGCACCACGGCCGCGATGGTCAACTACTTCTGGATCTACAAGCAGGGCGTCATCGACATCCCGACCGACCAGGGCGCCAACTTCGTCTCGGCGATCGTCGGCTTCGTCGCGGGCGCGGTCGTCATGGTGGTGGTCACGCTCTTCACGGCTCCCAAGCCGGAGGCGGAGCTGGCGGGTCTGGTGTACGGCACGACGGCCCCGGGGATCGAGGAGCCGCCCGCCGAGGGCGACGACGCCTGGTACCGCAAGCCGGCGCTGCTCGGCTGGGGCGCGATCGTCCTCGCCGCCCTGTGCTACCTCCCCTACTCCCTCTGATCGGAGGCTCGACCCACCATGTCCGAACTCCAGAACGAAGTCTCCGAGTTGGAGCGCACGTCGGCGACGGCGGCCAGCCTCTTCGACATCCGCCGCATCATCGGCGGCCTGTTCGTCCTCTACGGCGTCATCGTCACGATCGCCGGCCTCATGGCGTCCGACGCGGACCTGAAGAAGGCCGAGAACATCAACATCAACCTGTGGACGGGCATCGGCATGCTCGCCCTGGGTCTGTTCTTCCTGATCTGGCTGAAGCTCCGCCCGACGGCCCCGCCGACGCCGGACGAGTCCGAGTAACCAGCATGCCCGGGGCCGGAGTTCACCGCCGAGCGGTGG
This sequence comes from Streptomyces sp. Q6, assembly GCF_036967205.1. Taxonomy (NCBI): domain Bacteria; kingdom Bacillati; phylum Actinomycetota; class Actinomycetes; order Kitasatosporales; family Streptomycetaceae; genus Streptomyces; species Streptomyces citrinus. Next base: position 4,934,627 of record NZ_CP146022.1, on the reverse strand, counting down.
GCTCCGGCCCTTCCGGTTTCCCGGCGGCCGACCGGGGTGTGCTGTCCGAGCGCCACGCGGTCAGCCGGGGGCGCCCCGGCAGTTCGGCGCGGCCGGTGGCCCACAGCAGGGTGCGCCAGGGGTCCGCGCCGCCCGGAGCCTGCGGGAACAGCCGGCCGAGCAACCGCGAGCAGAGCGCCGCGGGCGGGTCCCAGTCCAGCCCGAGACCTTCCGCCAGATCGTGCGTGTGGACCAGCGTCTCTTGCAGCGCCAGCGCGGCGAAGCCTTCGGGGTCCGCCACTCCGGCGGCGTGGTGGGCGCGGACGTGGGGCGGTGTCGTCCGCACCATGGAGACCAGCAGCGCGCCGCACGCCTCAAGGACCTGCACCAGTCCGGCCGGTCCCGCGGCACGCTCCGCGAAGACGAAGACCATGGGTGCGTCCGGCCTCTTCCGCTGCAACGCGAACGGCACGTGGGTGTCCAGCGGCGGGCTCTGCGGCCCCAGTTGGACGGCGTAGTAGAACAGGTCGTTGGCGAGGTGCTCGGCGGTCTCCCAGCAGTCCCACTCCAGCGAACCGGCCCGCGCGCCCCACCCCTGCGCGGGAGCGCCCCGGAGGACCTCCACGGCGAGCCGCACGGCGAGGTCGACGTCGTCCGCGGTGACGGGCGACGACACTGATCCGGTTTCGGCGGTACGAGACATCGCAGCACCGTATCGCGGGCGGAAACGCGCCGAGCGGGCACCGCCCGACCCCGCACACGCGAAAGTCCCGCTCCCCGTACGGGGAGCGGGACTTCTCTCGGAGCGCCGGGCAGGCCTTGCACCTGCATTTCCCCGCAGGAAGCGGGGCGTCTTTCCTTGGACCACCAACGCACTGCCGTGCACCGCGAGTTGCGGTGACGAGCGCAAGATCGACTATAGCTCAGGATTCCGGTTCGGTCGAGGAGGGCGCGGCCTGCTGCACCGGGCCCGCGCGGTCGAGAAGTCCGGTGCGCGCGGCCAGGGCCGCCGCCTCCAGCCGGGAGCCGACGCCCAGCTTCATCAGGACGCGCTGGACGTGCGTACGGGCCGTGGACGGGGCGATGCCCATGCCGGCCGCGATCAGCCGGGTGTCCTCGCCGTCGGCGACCCTGACCAGGACCTCGACCTCGCGCGGGGTCAGCATCTGGAGCAACCGCTGGCCCTCGTCGTCGGGTTGGGCCGCCGGGTTGAGCAGCTCGCTGAACGCGCCCTGGAGCAGGGCCGGGGCCACCGCCGCCTCGCCCGCCCGCGCCTTCATCAGCGCCCGCTCGACACCCTCTATGCGCTCGTCGTGGCGTACGTAACCGGAGGCGCCCGCGGCGAAGGCCGCCGCGATGCCGCGCGGCGACGGGACCGGGCCGAGGACCACCACGGCCACCTGGGGACGCTCCCGCTTGATCCGCACCACCGGGTCGAACGTGCCCGGTTCCGCCGGTGTCGCCGTGCCCAGGAGGCACACCTCCGGGGCACGGGAGATGACCAGTTCGGCCGCGCCGGCGGCGGGCGCGGCGGCGGCGAGCACCCGGTGCCCGCGCAGCTTCAGGGCCGAAGCCAGCGCCTCGGCGAGCAGTCGGTGGTCGTCGACCACCATGAGCCGCACTCCCATCGGGCCAACCCCCCAGTCCGCCCCAGGAGCAGCGTGTGTCTCCTGGGCCCCCCATGGACAGGCGAGCCCCCCGACTCCCCGTCCTTCTTCATCCCCCGGAAGCTACACGCTTGTTCGACGTTGCGCGCCCCCTACCGGTCAGATGCGGCCCTGAATGCTGAAATCCCCACCTTTCAGGGGTGATGGGGGGTACTGGAACGGTAAACGGTACGGCCCCGCACCCGGGTGGGTGCGGGGCCGTACCGGCGGGGTTCCGCCTGCTACTTCGCCACGAAACCGAGTGCCGTGTAGTCCTTGTCGTCCGCCGAGTACGGCGCGCTGATCAGGCCCTTGCCGAAGTACAACCGGCCGTTGGAGTAGAGCAGTTCGGCACCGGAGTTGCCCGGGACCATGCTGCTGATCGCGTCCTTGACCGTCTGCGTCGCCGGGGTCTCCAGAAGCGTCGTCTGCTTCATGGTCTTCGGGTCGAGCGTGACGATCTGGCTGCCCTTGTCGTACGGGCCGTCCTTGTAGGCCAGGATGTTCCCGCCGTCCATGCGCATCGGGAAGATCTCGTACTCGCCGCCGTCGGCCCGGTCGGCGGTGGTCTTCCCGGTCTTCAGGTCGTACGACACGACCTCGTTGGTCTGGCCGATGTCGCCGCCCGCGTCGTGCTGGCGGGTGGCCAGGTAGACGCGGCCGTTGCCGACGACGACCTTGGTGCAGCCCTCGATGTGGCCGACCTCGCAGTCGAAGTCGTACTTCTCGTCGTCGATGGCGATCTTCGTGATGAGCTTGCCGTTCGCGTCCATCGAGAAGATGTCGCTGATGGTGCCCGCGGAGTTGTCACCGGCGCCGACGGCGAAGACCACCGGGTTCGTCGAGAGCACCTTCGCGTTGTCGACACCGCTGGCCAGCTTGTACGTCCACTTGGGGCGGCCCGACGTCGGGTCCAGGAGCTGGACCTCGTACTTCTCGTTGTCGTAGTCGCCGCACTTGCGGACCGCGACGAGCTGCTCGCCGCCGCTGTAGCCGACGTCCTCGCAGGTGCCCTGCTGCGGCTTCCAGAGGATCTTGCCGGACTTGATGTCGAACGCGGCGCCACCGCGCAGGCCGCCGCCCGCCGCCAGCGTGTCGCCGGTGATGGACAGTTCCTCGAAGGGGATGGCCTCGGAGCCCGAGCCGATGCTCTTCGTCCACTTCTTCTCGCCGCTGTTCACGTCGAAGAGGGTGACCTGGGAGCAGGTCTGGTGCGCGCCGTCCTTGGGACGCTTGGCGTCCTCGCTGACGACGGCGGCCAGGGCGTCCTTGGTGACCGCGGTCGTGGCGCCGCAGGTCTGGCCGGGAAGCTCCAGCGTCCAGCCCTTCTTGCCGGTGTTCGCGTCGTAGCCGACGATCTCGTTGACGCCCGCCTTGGCGTACGTCTTGTCGGTCAGCCAGGAGCCCATGACGCTGTCGACGTTGTCCTTGCCGACCTTGGGCGCGGGCAGCTGCAGCGTGAGCTGCGCCGCGGTGCTGCCCGGGACCTTCTCCTCGCCGGCGCCGCCCAAGCCGGGGCTGTCCTTGCCCTTGCCGCCGCCCTTCTTGCCGTCGGCGCTGTTGGACGTGTCGTCCTTGCCGCCGTCGTCGGACGAACCGGCGTACAGGATGCCGCCGCCGACGATCAGGGCGATGACCACGACCGCCGCCGTCACGATCCACACGACCGGCGAGACGGACTTCTTGCCGCCGCCACCGCCGACCGGGGGCATCGGCGCGGTGGGCGGCTGCGGGTAGCCGTACTGCGGCTGCTGACCGTAGGGCTGCTGGCCGGGGGCGAACTGCTGCTGCCCGTAGGGCTGCTGACCGTACGCCGGGGTCGGCGGCTGCTGCGGCTGCTGGCCCGGGTAGCCGTAGCCGGGCTGTCCCTGGGGCTCGGCGGGCGGCTGCGGGTAGCCGTACGCGGGGGCGGCCGGGGCGCCCTGCGGCGGGGGCGGCGTGGGGGCGCCGAAACCGCCGGGCGGGGGCGGGGTGGGCGCGCCGAAGCCACCGGCGGGCGGCGCGGGCGGGGCCGCCGGAGGGGCCTCCTGCGGCTGCTCGGGCTGCTTGCGGAAGGCGTCCTGCGGCGGCTCGCTCGGGGGCTGCGGCGGCTGCTGGGGCGGCTGCGGGGGCTGCTGGGGCGGCTGCGTCATGGCGTCGTTACCTCGGGGGCCTTGCGTATGGGGACGGGAAGGAGTGCGTGACGTGCGTGAACTGGGTGACGTACGGGACGTCAGTCGCCGTACGCCAGCATCAGCTTCTGCTGGCCCTTGGCGCTGCCGGACAGGTTGGTGGCGGAGAGGTAGAAGCGCCCGTCGACGTACGCGACGTCCTTGGAGTAGAAACCGCTCTCGATCGAGGCCGTGCCGGCCGGGTTCTGGAGCAGCGTCTTCGGCTGGTGCGCGCCCGACGCCGTACCGATCGACAGAACGCGGCCGCCGTCACCGCCGTACGAGGCCTCCATGTACGCGATCACGGCGTTGCCCTCGATCTTCACCGGCAGCATCGACTGGTCCTCGGGGGACTTGACGCGCCACCGCTCCTTGCCGCTGGTGAGGCTGATCGCGACGATCTCGTTGGCGCCGCCGGTCTTGCCCTGGGTCGGCATGTAGAGCGTGCTCGCGTCGGCGACGGCGCCCTGGCAGCCGCTCAGGTCGCGGCTGAGGGAGAAGGAGAACGCGCCCGCGCCGCAGCCGGTGTCGAGGCCGTCGACGCCGACCTCGGCCTGGACCGCGCTGGTGTTCCCCTTGAAGGAGGCGATGTTGTACTTCTTGTCGTCCTCGTTGGTGCTGTAGACGACCAGCGGGCTGACCGAGTACACGTTCCCGATCTGCCAGTCCTTGGGGAACTTCTTCGTCCACAGGGCCTTGCCGGTGTCCGGGTCGAGCTGGCGCAGCTCCTCGTGCGGGTTGTTGCCGCCCGCGCCGCAGGAGGCCACGGACAGCAGCTTCTTGCTGTCGCCGGTGTACGCCTTCGGGAAGCAGTCGGTGCCGTACTCCTCGACGGCGAACTTCTTCTTGCCGTCCTTGGCGCTCAGGCCGACGCCCGACATCTGGCGGCCGACCATGAGGGTGTCGTCGCCGACGTAGCTGAGGCCGATGCTGGAACCGGTGCCGTCGAAGAAGCTGTCGTCGTTCTCCTTCTCGGGGATCTTCGCCGTCCAGCCCTTCTTGCCGGTGGCGAGGTCGATCTCCAGGACCTGGTTGCAGTTGGCCTTACGGGTGTTGCCGCTCATGTACGCCACGGCGACCTTGCCGTCGGCGGACGGCGTCTTCGTGACGGAGCAGATCTTCTGCGGCAGCTCGACCGCCGGCCAACTGATCTTGCCGTCCGCGACGTTGTAGGCCAGGACCTCCTTGAACGCGGCCTTCACCGCGATCTTGTCGGTGATCCACATGCCGGGGGCGTCGGCGCCGGAGCCGGGCACCTTGGGCGCCGTCTTGTACCAGAGGACCTTCGCCTCGCCGTCCTGGCGGCCCGCGTTCAGGTCCTCCTTGCCGGAGTGGCCGTCGCCCTGTCCGTCGCCCGGGTTGACCGGGGCGGAGGCGGAGGAGGACGTCTTGGGATCGCTGTTCTTGCCGGCCTCGGGGTCCTTCTTGTCGTCGTCACCGCCGACCACGGCGAACACGACACCGCCCGCGACGAGCAGCAGCGCGACGGCGCCGGCCGCGATCGCCCAGGTCCTGCCCTTGACGCCGCCGCCACCGGAGGGCGGCACGGGCGCGCCGGGCGGCTGCTGCGGCGGGTAGCCGTACTGCGGCTGCTGCCCGTAGGGGCCGGGCTGCTGGGCGTACGGACCGGGCTGCTGGGGCGGCTGGCCGTAGGGTCCCGGCTGCTGCGCGTACGGTCCCGGCTGCTGGGGCGGCTGGCCGTACGGGCCCGGCTGTTGCTGCTGCGGGTAGCCATAGCCGGGCTGCGCCGGGGGCGCCTGCGGCGGCGTCGGCGGAACCGGCGGTGTCTGCGGATCCTGCGGTGCTCCGAAGCCACCGGACGGCGGCTGGTTGGGCGGCTGAGTCATCAGCGCTCCCCCCTCTACTGCTGATGGACCGGCACGCCTGGGTGTTTTCCGGACGCTCTCAGGTCGGTCACGGGGTGCGCTCAGGCCGCCCCCAGCGGCCCTTTCTATCACTCGGTGCACTCGCACACAGGGCCGATCCACCCCCTGTGCCCAAGGGAGGACCGGCCCGTGATGCGTCTGTTACGCGCCTTGCACGCGTCCTTCACGCCTCGTCCGTGACGCCTTTCACGCGTCTTCGGCGAGCTCCAGCCAGCGCATCTCCAACTCGTCGCGCTCGCCGACCAGTTCGCGCAGCTCCGCGTCCAGTTCGGCCACCTTCGCGAAGTCCGTGGCGTTGTCGGCGATCTGGGCGTGCAGCTTGGTCTCGCGGGTGGAGAGCTTGTCCAGCTGCCGCTCGATCTTCTGGAGTTCCTTCTTGGCGGCGCGGGCGTCGGCGGCGGAGACACCGGGCTTCTCGGCGGCGGGGGCGGCGACGGGCGCGGGCGTCGCCGAGTCGATCATCCGCTGCCTGCGCTCCAGGTACTCCTCGATACCGCGCGGCAGCATCCGCAGGGTGGCGTCGCCGAGCAGCGCGAACGTGGTGTCCGTGGTGCGCTCGATGAAGAACCGGTCGTGGGAGATGACGACCATGGAGCCGGGCCAGCCGTCGAGCAGGTCCTCCAGCTGGGTCAGGGTCTCGATGTCGAGGTCGTTCGTCGGCTCGTCGAGGAACAGCACGTTCGGCTCGTCCATCAGCAGGCGCAGGAGCTGGAGACGGCGGCGCTCACCGCCGGAGAGGTCGCCGACCGGCGTCCACTGCTTCTCCTTGCCGAAGCCGAACTGCTCGCACAGCTGGCCCGCGGTCATCTCGCGGCCCTTGCCCAGGTCGACACGGTCGCGGACCTGCTGGACGGCCTCCAGGACGCGCAGCGCGGGCGGGAGTTCGGTCACGTCCTGCGACAGGTAGGCGAGGCGGACGGTCTTGCCGACGACGATCTTCCCGGCGGCGGGCTGCACCTCGCCCTGGCTGGTGGCGGCGTCCGCGAGGGCGCGCAGCAGGGACGTCTTGCCCGCGCCGTTCACCCCGACCAGGCCGACGCGGTCGCCCGGACCGAGGTGCCAGGTCAGGTGCTTGAGCAGCAGCTTGGGTCCGGCCTGGACGGTCACGTCCTCCAGGTCGAAGACCGTCTTGCCGAGCCGGGCGTTGGCGAACTTCATCAGCTCGCTCTTGTCGCGCGGCTCCGGCACGTCGGCGATCAGTTCGTTGGCCGCCTCGATGCGGTAGCGCGGCTTGGAGGTGCGGGCCGGGGCGCCGCGGCGCAGCCAGGCCAGCTCCTTGCGCATCAGGTTCTGCCGCTTGGTCTCCTCGGTCGCGGCGATCCGCTCCCGCTCGGCCCGCGCGAACACGTAGTCCGAGTAGCCGCCCTCGTACTCGTAGACGTCACCGCGCTGGACGTCCCACATGCGGGTGCAGACCTGGTCGAGGAACCAGCGGTCGTGGGTCACGCAGACGAGCGCGGACCGGCGGGCCTGGAGGTGGCGGGCCAGCCAGGAGATGCCCTCGACGTCGAGGTGGTTGGTCGGCTCGTCGAGGACCAGCAGGTCCGGGTCGTCGATGAGCAGCTGGGCGAGCGCGATACGGCGCCGCTCGCCACCGGAGAGCGGACCGATCACGGTGTCCAGGCCCTGCGGGAAGCCGGGCAGGTCCAGGCCGCCGAACAGGCCGGTGAGCACGTCGCGGATCTTGGCGCTGCCCGCCCACTCGTGGTCGGCGAGGTCACCGATCACCTCGTGCCGCACGGTCGCCTCGGGGTCGAGGGAGTCGTGCTGCGTCAGGACGCCCAGGCGCAGGCCGCCGCTGTGCGTGATGCGCCCGGTGTCGGCCTCCTCCAGCTTGGCGAGCATGCGGATGAGGGTCGTCTTCCCGTCGCCGTTGCGCCCGACGACGCCGATCCGGTCACCCTCCGACACGCCGAGAGAGACGCCGTCGAGCAGGGCACGGGTGCCGTAGACCTTCGAGACGTTCTCGACGTTGACCAGATTGACTGCCATTACGCTCCTGCCACGGGACTGAGCCCACAGGGCTGTGCCCTCGGGTGGGGCCCACGGAGAGTGGGCCGACTTTCAAGCGTAGTCGGCGTGGCGGGTGCGACGCGGCGGGCCCGAGGACAGGACCGGGAACAGGGCCGTGGACGGGGCGCGTGGGCGGGCCCTCAGAGCCGCGGGCCGGAGCGACCGTCCTGGAGGGCGCTGACGGTGCGGACCATGACGATCGCGCAGATGCCCGCGGCCAGCAGCGTCAGGTTCGACCCGATGAGGATCAGCGACGCGGTGCGGGCGCCTTCCAGGGACAGGTCCGAGTCGTCCATCGCGTTCGCGTACATCGGCCAGCCGATACCGGCGAGGACGCTGGAGAGCACCCAGCACACCCACCAGCCGTTGACCACGCCCTGGCCGCCGGGGCGCGGGGCGCCCTGGCTCGCGGCGACGATGTCGTCGGTCACGGCCTTCGGTATCCACCAGTTGGCGAACGGGATGAACCAGGCGCCGACGGCCAGGCCCGTGCCGTGCCGGTGGCGGCCGGGGGCGAGCGCCTCCGCGTTGGCCCTGGCCTTGTGGAACCAGACCAGGAACACCGGGGCCGCGGCGAGGAAGCCGAGGAACAGCAGGACGATCGAGGTGCGCCGGAAGTCGTCGATGGACTCCGCCTCGTCCAGGTTCGTCGTCCAGATGCTGCCGAGAGCGTCGTACAGGCGGTAGTCGGCGATCACGCGCAGCAGCGCGAAGGCGCAGACGATCCCGATGAGCACGGTGACCGCGGTACTCAGTCCGGACAGCCGCGACGGCGGGCGCAGCCCGACGGCGCCGGAGCCTGCCGGGTGTCCCGGGTGCCCGCCGTACGGCGCGGTCCCGTACTGGGGCGCTCCTCCGTACTGGGGCGCTCCTCCGTACTGAGGGGCTCCTCCGTACTGCGGCGGAGCCGCGTACTGCGGCGGGGTTCCGTACTGCGGTGGCGCGTACGGGTTCGGTGTCGGTGCGGGCTGCTGGGGCGGTGTCGCGTAGGCCGTCGGCGATCCGTCGCAGCGCGGGCAGCGCCCGTCCGCTCCCACGAACGCCGCGCGGCAGCGTGTGCACTCCATGCTCAGGCCCCCCGATTCCCCGGTCCCCGCTCCGCTCCGCATCACGACAGAGCGGCGTCCCGCCTCAGATTACGGGGACGGGCCGCCCGCCGTACCGGCCTGTGGACAACTCTTCCGCACCGGCTCGCCGCCGCCCGCCCGAGCACCACGACCTCGCGCGGCCGGGCGATCCGCGCCTGCGGTCCGCCGATGGCCGGCGGCGGCAGCGGGTGGCCGCGTGAGGCGAGCGCCGCGTGCAGACCGAACAGGGCGACCGTGCCGAGCGGGAGTGCGGCACGGCGCAGGTGACGGCGACGGCGACCGGTTGTCTTCATGGACGTCAGAGTGGCGCGGCCACCGATCGCCCGGACAGCGCGCACGTACTCAACCGGTCGCTGAGTACGTGTGCGGGCCGACCCGGTGCCGTCCTTCCGGCCGCGGTCAGAGCAGCGTCGCGCCGGGCGCCGGGGACGCCGCCACGCGGACCGCGCGGCACGTCCCGGACGCCGCGAGGGCGTCGGCCACCCGCCGGGCCGCCGCCTCGTCCGCCGCGAGGAACGCGGTCGTGGGCCCCGAGCCCGAGACGAGCGCGGCCGCCGCGCCCGCCGCCGTACCGGCGTCGAGCGTGTCCTTCAGCGACGGGAAGAGGGAGAGCGCGGCGGGCTGGAGATCGTTCGTGACGGTCGCGGCGAGGGCCGCCACGTCGCCGGTACGCAGCGCCTCCAACAGGGCGGGCGAGGCGACCGGTTCGGGCGCCTCGGGGCTGAGCCGGTCGAACTCCCGGTACACGGCGGGCGTGGACAGACCGCCGTCGGCGACGGCGAACACCCACCAGAACCGGCCGCCCACGTCGAGGGGTTCGAGCTGCTCGCCGCGCCCGGTGCCGAGCGCCGCGCCGCCGACCAGGCTGAACGGCACATCGCTGCCCAACTCGGCGCAGATGTCGAGGAGTTCCTCGCGCGAGGCGTGCGTGCCCCACAGCGCGTCGCAGGCCACCAGGGCACCGGCGGCGTCCGCGGAGCCGCCCGCCATGCCGCCCGCGACGGGGATGTCCTTGGCGATGTGGATCCGGACCTTCGGGTCGCCGAGGCCGTGCCGTGCGGCGAGGGCGATCGCGGCGCGCGCCGCCAGGTTCGTACGGTCCAGGGGGACTTCGGGGACGGCGACGCCCCCCGGTCCGGTGCACGTGAGGCTCAGGGAGTCGGCGGCCTCGACCGTCACCTCGTCGTACAGGCCGACGGCGAGGAAGACGTTGGCCAGGTCGTGGAAGCCGTCGGGGCGGGCGGCGCCGACCGCGAGCTGGACGTTGACCTTGGCGGGGACGCGGACGGTCACGCTCACTCCGCGACCACCTTGTGCTCGGCGATCCGGGCGAACTCCTCGACCGTCAGGGCCTCGCCGCGCGCCTGCGGCGAGACACCGGCCGCGACCAGGGCCGCTTCGGCGGCGGCGGCCGAGCCGGCCCATCCGGCGAGCGCGGCGCGCAGCGTCTTGCGGCGCTGGGCGAACGCGGCGTCGACGACCGCGAACACCTCCGCCCTGGAGGCGGTCGTCGCGATCGGCTCCGTACGGCGGACGAGGGAGACGAGGCCGCTGTCGACGTTCGGCGCGGGCCAGAAGACGTTGCGGCCGATGGAGCCGGCGCGCTTGACCCGCGCGTACCAGTTGGCCTTCACGGACGGGACGCCGTAGACGCGCGAGCCGGGGCCCGCGGCGAGCCGGTCGGCGACCTCGGCCTGGACCATGACGAGGGTGCGCTCGATGGTCGGGAAGGTGTCGAGCATGTGGAGCAGGACGGGGACCGCGACGTTGTACGGGAGGTTCGCGACGAGCGCGGTGGGCGCGGGGCCCGGCAACTCCGTGACCTGCATCGCGTCGATGTTGACGAGGTCGAACGCGTCCTTCTTCGCCGGGAGGCGGGCCTCGATGGTGGCGGGCAGCGCGGCGGCGAGCACGTCGTCGATCTCGACGGCGGTGACGTGCCGGGCGACGTCGAGCAGCGCGAGGGTGAGCGAGCCGAGGCCCGGACCGACCTCGACGACCACGTCGTCCTCGGTGACGTCCGCGGTGCGGACGATGCGGCGGACCGTGTTGGCGTCGATGACGAAGTTCTGACCGCGCTGTTTGGTCGGCCGGACGCCGAGGGCTGCCGCGAGCTCGCGGATGTCTGCGGCGCCGAGGAGGGGGCCTTGGGGGTCTGTGGTGCTCACGCTCCCAGGGTAAGGGGCCCTCTCGCCCCGGGGTCACCCGTGCAGCCGGGGCCCGCAGTGGGGCCACGGGCTCGCGCCCCGGCGCACGTACAGCTTCTTCGCCCGGTACGTCTGTTCCGAGGCCGAGGCGTCCTGGGGCCGGCCGGAGCCGCCGAGGCTCTGCCAGGTCTGGGTGTCGAACTGGTAGAGGCCGCCGTACGTGCCGGTCGCGTCCGTGGCCGAGGGGCGCCCGCCCGACTCGCAGGCGGCGAGCCCCGACCAGTTCAGGGAGTCGGCCCCGGCGACGGACGTGGGCATCGCCTTCGTGCCGACCTTGACCAGCTGGGTGCGGGGCTCGCGCACGATCTCGGTCCTGACCCGGCGCGGCTTCTGCTTGACGCCGTTGACGGTACGCAGCGCGTACGTGACCCGCTTCATGCCCGGCTCCCCGGCGCGGGCCACGACCTCCGTGCCCTGGAAGAGCGAGTCGTCCTCGGTGCGCTCGGTGGCATACGGGATCGGCTCCTCGCGCACCTCCTTCGAGCCGGTCACCCGCATCACGGTGATGGTCTGCCCGTCGCGCGGGAAGCTGTCCTGCGGCACGGACGTGGTGTCCTGGCCGTGCAGCGAGATCCCGGCCTCGTCGACGGCCTCGCGCACGCTCGCCGCGTTGGTGCGGATGGTGCGGCGCCGCCCGTCGGCCATGATCGTGACGCTCCGCTCGGTGCGCACGTCGAGGTCGAGCCCGTGCCGCGCGATGCGCTTGGAGCGGGACGCGGAGAGGTAGGCGCCCTCGGCGCGCACCCCGAGCTGCTTCAGCGCCCCCTCGACGGTGCCCGCCGTCGTCCACACCTCGCGGCGCTGTCCGTCCAGGGTGAGCTGGACGGGGCGGCCGTAGCGGACGGCGACCTCGTCGCCGCTGGCCAGGGCGGTCTGTCCGGCGGGCGCCACGAGGTCGTGCTCGCCGACGTCGACGCCCTCGTCGGCGAGGAGTTCGCTGACGTCGTCGGCGAAGGTGTGCAGGGTGCGCTCCTTGCCGTCGACGGTGAGCTGGATCGCCTTGTCGTTGGCGACGAACGCGGAGGTGCCGCCCGCGAGGAACGCGACGACGAGCGCCTGCGGGAGCAGTCGGCGCAGTGCCTCGGGCCGGTGGTCCGACTTCTTGCGCCGCGCGGCACGGCGGGCGGCGGCCCGGCCGCCGTCGGGGGCGGGCGCCTGGCGTGGCAGCCGCGGCTCGGTGGGCGCGGCCGCCTGCGCGCGGGCCTGCTCCTGCTCGTACGTGTAGGCGGGCCGGTAGGTGTCCTGGGCGACGTACGGGTCCGGCTCGTACGGCTCGTAGGAGCCGTGCGACGGCGGCTGCGGCTCGTACGGCGGCGTCGCACCGCCGTACGGCTGGTACGTCTCGTACGTCTCGTACGGCGAACTGCTCACGACGACGCTCCAGGCGCTCCAGGGGTCCGCCCCCGGAACGGAGCGGGTCGGGCGAGCAGAACCTAGCGGAGCGTTCGTCACTCTCCAAAGCAGCGCGACTACTCGGTGTCGCGACACCGTCGGAACGTGAACGGGTCCGACCGTTGTCGGTCAGTAACCAAAAGCGCGGGCCGTATTGGCGGAGACCGCCGTCGCGAGGGCGTCTTCACCGATGCCCCGCACCGCCGCCATGGCGCGCAGCGTGACCGGAATGAGATACGGCGCATTAGGCCGACCGCGGTACGGAGCGGGCGTCAGAAAAGGCGCGTCGGTCTCGACGAGGACGAGTTCCAGCGGCGCGACCGCGAGTGCGTCGCGCAACGGCTGCGCGTTCTTGAACGTCATATTGCCGGCGAACGACATGAAGTAGCCGTTGCGCGCACAGACTTGAGCCATCTCCGCGTCGCCGGAATAGCAGTGGAAGACGGTGCGTTCGGGCGCGCCCTCTTCCTTCAGGACCCGTAGCACATCCTCGTGGGCCTCGCGGTCGTGGATGACGAGGGCCTTGCCGTGCCGCTTGGCGATCTCGATGTGCGCGCGGAAGGACCGCTCCTGGGCGGCCTTGCCCTCGGGGCCCGTACGGAAGTAGTCGAGGCCGGTCTCGCCGACGCCCTTGACCTGCGGAAGCGCGGCGAGCCGGTCGATCTCCGCGAGGGCCTCGTCGAGCCCGGCGTCACCGAGCGGTTCACGGGCCCCCTGGCGGGACCAGCCGTCGGGATCACCGTGGACGATGCGCGGCGCCTCGTTCGGATGCAGGGCCACGGTCGCGTGCACGCGCGCGTGGGCGGCCGCGAGATCGGCGGCCCAGCGCGATCCGTTCAGGTCGCAGCCGACCTGGACGACGGTCGTCACCCCCACCGACGCCGCTCTGGCGAGGCCCTCCTCCACGGTCCCCGCCTGCATGTCCAGGTGGGTGTGGGAGTCGGCGACCTCCACCGCGAGGGGCGCGGGCAGCGGCGGCGGGGTGACGTCCTTGGCACGATCGGGGCTCATACCCCGATCCTACGAAGCCCCTCCTCAGGAAGGCGCCGAGCCGTCCTTCTCGGAGGCGTTCACGGACGTGTTCGGCGGCGCGCCATGGTCGTTGTGGTGGTGGCTGAAGGGGTGCAGCAGGTCGGACAGGTGCCAGTGGTGGTGCTTCGTGCGCTCCGCGGAGTCCGGCTCGGGCACCTCGACGGGTCCGGCCTGGGGGACGCGGTGGCGCTGGAGGGCGCCCCGGGCGGACGAGACGGTGCCCGCCTGCATGATCCGTACGACATGGCCGTCGCAGTTGAGGCAGGTGGGACGGGTCAGGGGTGACGGCACGCGCTCGCCGTTCACCACGTACATCACGAACTCCCCGCCGTCCCCGTCGACGTGGTGCTCTATCTCGTAGGACTGCTCCCAGCCGTGCCCGCAGCGCATGCAGGCGAAGGAATACGACTCGTGGACGATGGATATCGCCGCGCTGCGGTTGGGTACGGAGGGTGCCTGCGCACCGGTAGCCGTCCTGGAGACCGCGAACTCGCTCATGCCAGCTCCTCTTGTCCGCTGGACAAGCGCTGCCGTCAGGCAGCGTGGGGACGGGTGCGTCCCTTCAACCAGTGGACGCCTCCGCCGGGCCGAGCGCAAAAGACCTGTCGACTGTTGGAGCCGATTTGGCTTCTCCGTGTCGAAAAGGGCCTGTCGCCCGGTCTTCGCTTTGCATTTCAGGTTAGTCCTTTACGCGCCTATGGGGTGGTCCGATCCGCATTCTTTGCCGCCACCACGGCATCGAAGACCTCGCGCTTGGGTAGCCCTGCCTCCTGCGCGACGGAGGCGATGGCCTCCTTGCGCCGCTCCCCCGCCTCCTCGCGCACCCGCACCCTGCGCACCAGCTCCTCGGGGGTGAGGTCGTCGCCGGACTTCTCCGGGGCGCCCTCGACGACGACGGTGATCTCCCCGCGTACGCCCTCGGCGGCCCACTCGGCGAGCTCGTCGAGGGGACCGCGCTTCACCTCCTCGTACGTCTTGGTGAGCTCGCGGCACACGGCGGCACGGCGCGTCCCGCCGAACGCCTCGACCATCGCGGCGAGGGTGTCGTCGAGCCGGTGCGGCGCTTCGAAGTAGACGAGGGTGCGGCGCTCGCCCGCGACGTCCTTCAGGCGGCTGAGGCGCTCGCCCGCCTTGCGCGGCAGGAAGCCCTCGAAGCAGAACCGGTCGACGGGCAGCCCGGACAGGGCCAGCGCGGTCAGCACGGCGGAGGGACCGGGTACGGCGGTGACCTTGATGTCGTGCTCCACGGCGGCGGCGACGAGCCGGTACCCGGGGTCGGACACGGACGGCATCCCGGCGTCGGTCACGAGCAGCACCCGCGACCCGGCGAGCAGCGCCTCGACGAGCTCGGGGGTGCGCGCCGCCTCGTTGCCCTCGAAGTACGACACGACCCGCCCGCTGACCTGCACACCGAGCGCCTGCGTGAGCCGCTTCATGCGCCGGGTGTCCTCGGCTGCGACGACATCGGCCACGGCCAGCTCCTGGGCGAGCCGCGGCGGCGCGTCGGAAATGGCCCCGATGGGCGTGCCGGCCAGCACGAGCGTTCCGGCCGAGCCGGCGGACTGGGGGGAATCAGAGCTTCCTGTCACGGTTCCATCCTCGCAGGGACGGCGCACGGGACTCGCACAGCGCCGTTCCCTACGATGGCGCGGTGACCAGTACCGCGTCGTCGTCCAAGCCGACCCCGACCAGCGCCCCGTACGAGCGGATCCCCGCAGGTGAGCGGGCGCCGTCCTCGTGGCTGCTGGGCCTGCGCCGGTTCGGCTACCAGGCGCAGGAGAGAAGCGGGAACGTCCGGGAGCACCTGGTGCCGCCGTTCGCCGCGCCGGGTGCCCGGCTGTCGGCGTCGTTCGGACTGAGCCGGTTCACGGCCGAGCAGGCGAACCGGATCGTCGGCTGGGCGGGACCGCTGCTCCTCACGTTCGTCGCGGGCGTGCTGCGGTTCTGGAACCTCGGCAGCCCGAAGGCCGTGATATTCGACGAGACGTACTACGCGAAGGACGCGTGGGCGCTGCTCCACCGCGGGTTCGAGGTCAACTGGGCGAAGAACGCCAACGACCTGATCCTCCAGAAGAACGGTGACGTCCCCGTCCCGCACGACGCCTCGTACGTCGTGCATCCGCCGGTCGGCAAGTACGTCATCGGCATCGGCGAATGGATGTTCGGCTTCAATCCGTTCGGCTGGCGGTTCATGACGGCCGTGCTCGGGACGCTGTGCGTGCTCATGGTGTGCCGGATCGGGCGGCGGCTGTTCCGCTCCACGTTCCTCGGCTGCCTGGCCGGGGCGCTGCTGATGGTCGACGGCCTCGCGTTCGTGATGAGCCGCACCGCGCTGCTCGACTCGGTCCTCGTGTTCTTCGTGCTGGCGGCGTTCGGCTGCCTGGTCGTGGACCGGGACCGGGCGCGGGAGCGGCTCGCCGCGGCCCTGCCCGTCGACGAGCACGGCCTGGTCCGCCCCGACCCGCACATCGCCGAGACACTGCGGCTCGGGTGGCGCCCGTGGCGGCTGCTCGCCGGGCTCTGCCTCGGCCTCGCGGCGGGCACGAAGTGGAACGGCTTCATCTACCTCGCCGCCTTCGCGCTGATGTCGGTGCTGTGGGACGTCGGTTCGCGGCGCGTGGCGGGCGCCCGGCGCCCGTACCTCGCGGTCCTGAAGCGGGACGTGTTCCCCGCGTTCCTCTCGACCGTGCCGGTCGCCGTCGCCACGTACCTCTTCTCCTGGATCGGCTGGATCCTCTCCCCCGCCGACGGCACCGGCGGCTACTTCCGCAACTGGGCGGCGACCGCGGGCAAGGGCGGCGGCCACACCTGGCTGCCGGACTGGGTGCGCAGCCTGTGGCACTACGAGCACGAGGTCTGGGTGTTCAACACCCACCTCACGTCGAAGCACACGTACCAGTCGAACCCGTGGAGCTGGATGGTCGACGGCCGCCCGGTCTCGTACTTCTACGAGTCCCCGTCGGCCGGCGCGCAGGGCTGCCCCGCGGACGCCACCGACAAGTGCGCCCGCGAGGTCCTCGCCCTCGGCACCCCGCTCCTGTGGTGGGCGGCGTGCTTCGCGGTCCTCTACCTGCTGTGGCGCTGGTTCTTCCGGCGCGACTGGCGCGCGGGCGCGATCGCGTGCGGCATCGCGGCGGGCTATCTGCCCTGGTTCCACTACCAGGAGCGGACGATCTTCTACTTCTACGCGGTCGTCTTCGTACCGTTCCTCTGCCTGGCACTGGCGATGATGCTGGGCGCGATCATCGGGAAACCGGGGTCGAGCGAACGGCGCCGGATGATCGGCGCGGCGAGCGCCGGTGTCCTGGTCCTGCTCATCGCGTGGAACTTCATCTACTTCTGGCCGATCTACACGGGCAACGCGATCCCGATGGACTCGTGGCGGTCGCGGATGTGGCTGGACACCTGGATCTAGCTGGGCAAACGAAGGTGAGGGGCACGGCCACGGCCGCGCCCCTCACGTCGTTGTTGGTCGTTGTCGGTCGACCTGGGCCACCCGCGGACGGCCCAGGGACGGCCCGAGCCGACGCACACCTCGCGCACATCCCGGTGGTGCTCAGCGCCTCGATGATTCCGGTGCTGCGGGCGGCGGTCAGGTCGTGCGTGGCACCGGGCAGCGCGGGCGAGGCCTACAGCAGTTTGCCGTGTGGATCGGCGATGACCTGCACGTTCATTCCGTGGCGTTGGTGTTTCCCGGAGTAGTACGGGCGGTTCTCGGCGATCCGGTCGATCGGCAGGAGCGTGCCGTCCAGGATCAGGAACGCCTTGCGCCGAGCCTCGTCCATGGCCTGCTGGAGCGTCGGAGCGAGGACGGCGAGGACGGCGAGGACATCGAGTCTGCTACGACCCGATACATCCCACTAGGCGCGGTGGAAGACGTCGAGCGGGCCGTAAGTAGTTGGCGTGATGTCGGCCAGCTCAGGGTGGCTGCCGACGCGGTCCCTCAGGATCCCGACGGTGTCGGGCCACACGGTGAAGTGCCCTCCGCTGCCGGTGAGGATGCGGTCCCAGTCCTGGGAAGCCGAAGCACCGGTCCGGTCGATGACGAACCCGAGGGATTCGGCCGCGTCCTGGTCGAGCGTGCGCACCAGCGCCGCGACGGCCTCCTCGCGGTCCGGCACGGGGACATCGCTGAGGCGCAACGTGATGCTCTGCGTCGTCTCGTCCGTGCGTCGCACGACGCCGGTAAGAGACTGGTCGTAGCCCTTCCAGCAGGTGAACTCGGCCCTCGAGCAGCGGTCGTCGGACAAGGCAGCGGCCAAGGCCGTGCCATCGCCCATCAGCGGGTCACGGTTTCCGGTCGGCGTCTCACGGAATCCGAAGAGGGCGTTCGTGAGAGGGTGTACGACGGAGAACCCGGCGGTCTCCAGATGTGTGAGGAGTTGTCGGGCTCGCGCACTGTTCAGCTTCGGCACGTACCAGGTGAAGAACCCCGCAGCCTTGGACGTGCTCACAGTAGGCGCGTTCTCCGGGAACTCCCCCTGGAAGATGTACCGCGCCTGTTCGTCGGGCACGGCGGGGACCGTGTAGTTGTTGGCCCGGATGTGGTCCAGGAACTCTTGCGGCAGGGCCGCGTGGTGTCGGCGTACATAGTGCACCAGGTCGGTCGGCCACAGCCAGGTGCCATCGGTCACGAGAGAGCCGGCGCCCGTGATCCATTCGTCGCCGGTGAGGGCGTCACGCTCGGCGCCCATCGTGGTGTAGATCTCCAGGGCTGATTCCAGGTAGGCGAGGATGCGGTCCTCGTCCCAGGGCCCACTGTCCTGTACGGCATCACGGAGGGACGGTGCATCGTCCGGCGTCGCTGACTGGCCGCCGATCTCCCGATAGAAGCCTGCTCGCTTGATCATGTTCACTCCTGTGAGCCTGCCGCTAGTGGGCCATGGGCAGGTAGGTGCGCCAGTAGCCATTGAATCTTCACATCGCCGCAGGTCAGGGGAGCGCGGCCCGGCCGGTCCAGGATTCCATCTACTTCTGGCCGATCTACACGGGGAACGCGATCCCGATGGACTCATGGCGGTCGCGGATGTGGCTGGACACCTGGATCTAGCCCTGGATCTAGCCCTGGAGCCAGGGCGCCGGTGGGTCAGTGGAGCGTGGGGCGGTAGACCAGCTCCTGGACGCGGCCGTCGAGGACGCGGCTCTCGATCAGGTCCAGGTCGAAGTCGGCCGCGCCCCCGAAGATCGGCTCGACGCCGGTCCGGCCGGTGACGACGGGGAAGACCGTCACCTGGAGGCGGTCGACCAGGCCCGCGGCCATCAGCGCGCGGTTCATCGAGAGGCTGCCGTGCGAGCGCAGCGGAACGTCCGACTCCTTCTTGAGCCCGGCGACGACGTCCACGGCGTCACCGGGCACCACGGTGGCGTCCGGCCAGTCGAGGGGCCCCTCCAGGGTCGAGGACACCACCGTCGCCGGCAGGTTCCGCATCCGTGTGACCCAGGGGTCGCGCACGTCGGAGTCCTCCGTGCTCGTCGCCAGCATCCGCGCGAACGCCCGGTACGTGTGCGCGCCGAGGACCATCCGCTGCTCGGTGTCGTACAGGGCGAGGCGGTGGTCGAGCAGCTCGGGGCCCTGCTTGCCCCAGTAGCCGGTCCAGTCACCGCCGGCGGCACCGAAGCCGTCCAGGCTCATGAAGACGTCGAAGGTGTAGGTGGCGGTCATGTCGTCCTCCCGAGGGGCGTGTCCACGGCTTCCGTGGCTTCCGGAGCTGCTGTGCGGTAGACCGGGCCCGGCCGCGGAACTCATCGATCACGGCCGGGGCACGATTTCGGCCGCATTTGTGATCACTCTTCGGACACCTTCGGACACCATCTGGAAAACACCGCGTACGCCGGACCTCCGACGTGCCTACAGTCCCTCCCGTAAACCTGGGGAGGGGGCGCTATGCGCAAGGGGATCAAGGTCGCCATCGTCGGCGGGGTGTTCACCGTGATGGTGGGCGGCGCCGGGTACGGGGCCTACAACATCGTCACGGCCGTCACCGGGGACGACGGAGGCTCGTCGTCGACCATGAGCTCGAAGGCCCGCGGGTCCGGGCCGCCGACGGCCGACGAGATCAAGGCGACGTCGCGGGAGTTCCTGACGGCGTGGGCGAAGAACGACGTCGCGGGGGCGGCCGACTACACGAACTACGCGGAGAACGCGAAGTCCCTGCTCACCGCCTGGCACGACGACGCGCACATCACGCGCACCGTCCTGACCCCGGGCACTCCGACGGGCGCCACGGTCCCCTTCAAGGTCAGGGCCACGGTCTCGTACGAGGGCAGGAAGAAGAGCATGGCGTACGAGTCGTCGCTCACCGTCGTCCGCGGCGCCACCACCGGCCGCGCCCTGGTGAAGTGGTCACCGTCCGTGCTGCACCCGGACATGAAGGACGGCGACGAACTCGTCACGGGCGAGTCCGCGTCGCCCGCCATCGAGGCCGTCGACCGCAACGGTGTCGTCCTGACCGCCAAGAAGTACCCGTCGCTGCGGCCGGTCCTGGACCAGCTGCGCACCAAGTACGGCGACAAGGCGGGCGGTTCACCGGGCGTCGAGACGTACGTCAAGCGGCAGGGCGCCGACGGTTCGGCGACCACGAAGACGCTCCTGACCCTCGCCGAGGGCAAGCCGGGCAAGCTGCGCACGACGCTCAACGCGACGGTGCAGGCGGCGGCCGAGCAGCAGGTGACCAAGTACGGCAAGTCGTCCGTGGTGGCCGTCAAACCGTCCACCGGCGAGATCCTCGCGATCGCCAACCAGGAGAAGGGCGACTTCAACACGGCCCTCCAGGGCGGCACTCCGCCCGGCTCGGTGATGAAGATCGTGACCGCGGCGGCGCTGATCGACAACGGTGTCACCTCGGAGACCGGCGCGGCTCCCTGCCCGGACTCGGCGGTGTCGATGAGCCAGACCTTCCACAACCTCAAGAACATGCCGCCGAACGAGAACGCGTCGTTGTCCGAGAGCTTCTCCCGCTCCTGCAACACCGCCTTCATCAAGCTCTCCGACGATCTCGGCGCGCAGAACTTCACGGCCGAGGCGACGGAACGGTTCGGCCTCGGCAAGGACTGGAAGACGGGGGTCGCCTCCCGGGACGGCTCCGTGCAGGTGGACGGGACCTCGAACGACGCGGCCGCGATGATCGGCCAGGGCCTGGTGAAGGTGAACGCGCTCAACATGGCGTCGGTGACGGCGACCGCGATGACCGGCACGTTCCACCAGCCGTACCTCGTCTCGTTCGACCTCGACCACCGCACGCCGGCCACCGCCCAGGGCCTGCGCCCCGGCACGTCGCAGCAGCTGCGGAACATGATGGCGCGCACGGCCGCCAGCGGCACCGCGGCGAACGCGATGCGAACGGTCCCCTCGCCCAAGGGCGCGAAGACCGGTTCCGCGGAGCTCGACGGTCAGGGCACGTCCGACTCGTGGTTCGCGGGGTACAGCAACGACATCGCGGCGGCGGCCACGGTGCCCGCCGGAGGGCACGGCGGCGACGCGGCGGGCCCGATCGTCGCGGCCGTGCTCACGGCGGGGCTCTAGACGGCCCGCACCGGGGGGCACGGGCGCGGGCGGCAAGCCCTTACCACGTACCCGTCACCGGGTCTGCGTCGTTCTGACCTATGGCGGGTGCGGACGGCAGCAAGCCGTAACCTTGGCCCCCCGTAGATCCCCGGAGGAAACGTTGGGCAGCAGAGGCAGACGCCGCGCCCCGGTGCGCCGCAACACGAACCCCGTCGTGATCGGCGCGGCCGCTGTCGTCGCCGTCGTCGGGGCCGGCGTCGGCGCCTACGCCCTGATGGACAGCGGCTCCGGTTCCTCCGCGTCGGCGGACGAGAAGCCCACGATCAGGACGGGCCCGCCGTCCGCCGGGGAAGTACGCACGGCCGCCGACCGGTTCCTGACGGCCTGGCAGTCCGGGGACGTGGCGAAGGCGGCGTCGTACACGGACGACGCGGCCGCCGCGAGGACGGCGCTGACCGGCCTGACCAAGGACGCCCACCTCACCGACGTGAAGCTCACGCCGGGGACGAGGTCGGGCGCCAAGGTCCCCTTCCACGTCACGTCCACGGTCTCGTACGAGGAGAAGGGCGCCGACGCCGAGAAGCTGACCAAGCCCTTCGCGTACGACTCCTCGCTCACCGCCGTGCGCCGCAAGAACGACGGGAAGGTGCTCGTGTCGTGGCAACCCTCCGTCGTGCACCCGGAGTTGAAGGACGGCGACCGGCTCGTCACCGGTGAGGCCGGCGATCCGCCGGTCAAGGCCGTGGACCGCGACGGCGGCGAGCTGAGCGCGAAGAAGTACCCGTCGCTCGGCACCGTCATCGACGGACTGCGCGAGAAGTACGGCAAGAAGGCGGGCGGCACGGCCGGCGTCGAGCTGCGCATCGCCCGTAAGGAAGCGGCCGGGAAGGACGCCGACGACAAGAGCGCGGAGAAGAACGCGCTGCCCGACAAGACGCTGGTCACCCTCTCCCAGGGCACCCCGGGCACCGTCAGGACGACGCTCAGCCCCTCCTTGCAGGCGGCCGCCGAGAGCCAGGTCGCCTCCCGCGAGCGGGCGTCGGTCGTCGTGATCCGGCCCTCGACCGGCGAGATCCTCGCGGTGGCGAACTCCAGCCCCGGCTTCAACACGGCGTTCCAGGGGTCGCTGGCCCCCGGCTCCACGATGAAGGTCATCACCTCGTCGCTGCTCCTGGAGAAGGGGCTCGCCGGGGTCGACAAGACGCACCCGTGCCCGAAGTACTTCACGTACGGGCACTGGAAGTTCCAGAACGACGACAAGTTCCAGATCAAGAACGGCACGTTCAAGGCGAGCTTCGCGGCGTCCTGCAACACGGCCTTCATCAGCCAGGCGCCGAAGCTGGAGAACGACTCGCTGACCAAGCAGGCGCAGCAGGTCTTCGGGCTCGGGCTGAACAACTGGGCGATCGGGGTGTCGAGCTTCGACGGTGCCGTGCCGGTGCAGTCGCAGGCGCAGATGGCGGCGTCCCTGATCGGGCAGGGCGGGGTGCGGATGAACCCGCTGAACATGGCGTCGGTCGCGGCGACCGTGAAGAACGGCACGTTCCACCAGCCGTACCTCGTCTCGCCCGACGTGGACCACCGCACGCTGGCGAGGGCGTCGCGCACGCTGTCCGCCAAGACCCTCGCGGATCTGCGGGAGTTGATGCACTACACGGCGGTCGCGGGTACGGCGGTGAAGCCGATGGCCGGGCTCGGCTCGGACATGGGCGCGAAGACCGGTTCGGCGGAGGTCGACGGTCAGAAGGAGCCCAACGGCTGGTTCACGGCGTACCGGGGCGACCTCGCGTCGGCGGCCGTGGTGCAGCAGGGCGGGCACGGCGGTGACTCGGCGGGCCCGGTCGTCCGCCAGATGCTGCTGGCGGGCGGCTGAGCCGTGAGTGTCCGGACTCCGGCGGTCCGGGCTTCGGGCGGCTGACCTTTTAGCACCTTGCTTACTGAGTCGCGTGGGCGCTGCACCGACGATTAGCGTGCCGCTCATGACATCTCCGACGCCATCGCCCTCGTCGTCGCCCTCGCCCTCGCCCGAGAGCGCCGCGCACCCCCGGTTCGCCGATGCCGTGACCGCGCTCGGCCTGGCCGAACTCCTGCCCCGCGTGCGGCGCTTCCCGGAAGCGACCCGTACCGCGCAGGAGGCGGCGGACGCCATCGGCTGCGAACTGAGCGCCATCTGCAAGTCGCTGATCTTCGCCGCCGACGGCGTCCCGGTCCTCGTGCTCATGGACGGCGCCTCACGCGTCGACGTCGAGCTGGTCCGCCGCGAGCTGGGCGCGGAGAAGGTGACGCGCGCGAAGGCGGACGTGGTGCGGGAGTTCACCGGGTACGCGATCGGCGGCATCCCGCCCTTCGGCCACGCGAACAAGACGCGGGTCCTCGCCGACCGCTCCCTGCTCGCGCACGCCACGGTGTGGGCGGCCGCCGGAACCCCGTACGCGGTCTTCCCGATGGAGCCCAAGGAACTGATCGCGCACGCGGGCGCCGCGCTCGTGGACGTACGCGAATGACCCCGATAGTCACCGCGGCGGTCCTGCTCGCCGCGGTCACCCACGCGTCCTGGAACGCGCTCGCGCACCACATCACGGACAAGCTCGTCGGCTTCACGCTGATCGGCGGCGGGGCGACGCTCATCGGCCTGCTCATGGCGCCGTTCGTGCCGCTCCCGGCGGCCGGGGCGTGGCCCTACCTGGTCGCGTCCGCGCTCATCCACATCGTCTACTACGTGCTCCTGATGGCGTCGTTCAAGCTCGGCGAATTCGGTCAGGCGTATCCGATCGCGCGCGGCACGGCGCCGCTCGTGGTGACGGTGCTCGCCGCCGTGTTCGTGGGCGAGGTGCCGGGCGGCTGGCAGGCGGCGGGGGTCCTGGTGTCGTGCGCGGGGCTCACAGGGCTCGCGCTGTGGGGGCTGCGGAGTGCGGGGCGCCGCCCCGACTGGACGGCGCTCGGGGCTGCCCTGGCGACCGGGTTCTCCATCGCGGCGTACACCGTCGTCGACGGGCTCGGCGTCCGCGCGTCGGGCTCGTCCATGGGGTACATCGTGTGGCTGATGATCCTGGAGGGCATCGCCGTGCCCGCGTACGCGTGGTGGCGCTGGCGGGGCGAATTCGCGGCGCGGCTGCGGCCGTTCGCCCTGCGCGGGCTGATCGGCGCGGCGCTGTCCATGACGGCGTACGGGCTCGTCCTGTGGGCGCAGACACGGGCGGAACTGGCCCCGATCTCCGCGCTGCGCGAGTCGTCGATCATCGTCGGAGCGGTGATCGGGGCGGTGTTCTTCAAGGAGCGGTTCGGGGCTCCGCGGATCGTGGCGGCGGGTGTGATGGTGGCGGGGATCGGGCTGATGCTGCACGCGGGGTGAGCGCCCCGGACGCGCGATCCTAGGGGGCGGTGCCCTTGAAGCCGGTGTTGACCGCGGTCACCCCGCCGTCCACCGGCAGCACCGCCCCGGTGATCCACGCGGCGTCCCGCGACGCCAGGAAGGCGACCGCCGCCGCGATGTCCTCCGGCTCCCCGACCCGGCGCAGCGGGTACAACTCCCGTACGGCGTCCGGGTCCTGGCCCTGTTCGGTCCAGGCGGGGGTGCGGACGGTGCCGGGCGCGATCAGGTTGACGCGGACGCCGCGCGGGCCCGCGTGCCCGGCGAGCGTGCGGGTCAGGGAGATCAGGCCGGCCTTCGCCGCGCTGTACGCGTGGCAGCCGAAGTCCTGGAGGCCGTTGACCGAGCCGATGCTGACGATCGCGCCCCGGCCGGAGGCGACGAGGTGCGGCAGGGCGGCGCGGCAGCAGCGGTAGGCGCCGGTGAGGCTGAGGTCCAGGTCGCGGGCCCACGCCTCGTCGTCCTCGTCCTCGAAGAGCGGGGCGTCGGCGTGGCAGGCGTAGGCGTTGTTGACGAGGACGTCGAGGCGGCCGAAGGCGTCGACGGCGTGCGCGACGGCCGCCTCGACGGACGCCCGGTCACCGACGTCGCACACGAACTCCCGCGCCTGGTGGCCCCGTTCACGGATGGCGCCCGCCGTCTTGCCCGCGGCCTGCTCGTCGATGTCCGTCACCAGGACGTGTGCGCCCTCGGCGGCGAGCCGGTGCGCGACGGCGGCGCCGATACCGCGTCCGGCACCGGTGACCAGGACTGCGTACCCCTCGAAGCGTGTCATGGCGGGGACGCTACCCGGGAGAACCCCGACAGACGCCTCGGGGTCGCGTGCGGGCCCGACCGGGGTTGTTCCGGAGGGAGTCACGAGGCCCGCGCGGCCAGGATCGTCGCATGACCTCATCTCGCGCAGCCTCCCTCGCAAGTCCGCGCACCGCCTACCTCCTCGGGCCGGTCCTGTTCGGCGCCTACGGCGTGATCCGCCTCCTCGACGGCCTCGACGACGTGCGCGGCCCGGGGCTCGCCTGGACCTCCGGGCACCTGTGCTTCCTGCTCGGACTCCCCTTCTTCGTACGGGGATTCGCGGCGATGCGGGGCCTGGCCGGGACCCGCGACCGGTGGGCGGTGTCGGGCCTGTGGCTCGCCGTCGCCGGGTCGGTCGCGCTGGCCGTGCAGTTCGGGGTGGACATCGTGACGGGCCTGATGGCCGCCGACCATGCCGAGATGGCGCGCCTGTCCGACGACTTCGGGTCGCTGCCGGGCGCCGAGATCGCCTTCTACGCGGTCGGCCCGATGCTCTTCTTCGTCGGCCAGGTCGTCCTCGCGCTCCGCCTCGGCGCGCTGCGCAAGCTGCCCCTGTGGTCGCCGTGCCTGATCTTCGCGACGACGCTGCTGCCCTTCGCGAGCAAGGACCTGATGCCGGTCGGCGCGGCGCTGCTCCTGCTCGCCTACGTCCCGCTGTGGCGCCCGAGCGCCTCGCGCACGGCCCTGACCAGCGCCTGAGCGCGCTGGTCGGCGGTGACGCCCTTCCGCATCCCGTTGGTGACGTAGCCGAACGCGACACCGGACTCCGGGTCGGCGAAACCGAGGGCGCCACCACGCCCCGGGTGCCCGAAGGAGCCGGGGCCGAGCAGCGGGGAGGCGACCCCGTGGAGCATGTAGCCGAGGCCGTAGCGGGTCGGGACGACGAGGACGCGGTCGGTGCCGGACGAGGCCTCGGTGCGGGCGCGTCGCAGGGTGTCGGCGCTGAACAGGCGGGCGCCGCCGGGGAGTTCACCGATCAGGGCGGCGTAGAAGCGGGCGAGGCCGTCGGCGGTGCCGATGCCGTTGGAGCCGGGGAGCTGGGCGGCGCGGAAGGCCGGGTCGTTCTCGTCCGGCGACGGGGTGATCGCCCCGAAGGCGCGGCGGGTGAGGGACTCGGGGTTGGTGTACGCCTCGGTGATCCCGCGCTTGGGCCGCGCCCTGAGGCCCCCGGCGACGGCGGGCGCCTCGACGGGCCCCACCCGCCCGACCCGGTGGGCCTGCTCGTCCGGCAGCCCGATCCACAGGTCGGCGCCGAGCGGCCCGGCGATCTCGTCGGCGACGAACTCCCCGAGGGTCCGTCCGGTGACCCGGCGCACGAGTTCACCGGTGAGCCAGCTGAAGGTCTGCGCGTGGTAGCCGTGGTCGGTGCCGGGCGCCCACTCCGGGGCCTGGGCGGCGACGGCGGCGGCACCGATGTCGAGGTCGGCGGCCTCGGCGGGGGTCAGCGGCCGGTCGAGCGCCGGTACGCCGACACGGTGCGCGAGCACGTCCCGTACGAGGGCGTCCTCCTTGCCGTGCGCCTTGAACTCGGGCCAGTACGCGGCGACGGGCGCGTCCAGGTCGAGGGCGCCGCGCTGGTGCAGCAGCAGGAGCACGGCGGCGGAGACACCCTTGGTGGCGGACCGCAGGACCTGGGCGGTGCCCCCGGTCCAGGGCTCGGTGCCGTCGACGTCGCGGGCACCCCCGTACAGGTCGACGACCTTGCGGCCGTCGCGGTAGACGACGAGCCCGGCTCCCCGCTCGCCCCGCGCGTCGAAGTTCGCCGAGAAGGCGTCCCTGACGCCCTCGAAACCGTCGGCCACCTGTCCCTGTATGTGCACGGCGGTGCAAACAATCCGGCGGACGCGAGGATTCCCCCCGGGGGCCCGGTCGCCGCACGCGCCGCGCGGGAACGCATCATGGTCGGCATGACGAACACGCCCCGGGCCCTGGTGCGCCGCGCGCGCCCCGCCGACCTTCCGCTGGTCGCGGCACTCGCCGCCGAGCACGCCGCGTACGAGAAGGCGACGCCCCCGGCACCGGGCCTGGCCGACCGCCTGGAGACCCTCCTCTTCGGCACGCCGACCCCGCGCCTGCGCTGCTTCGTGGCGGAACTCAACGATTCCGACCTCATCGGCTACGCCACCTGCGCCCCGGAGCTGTCGACGTGGGACGGCGCCGAGTACCTCCACATGGACTGTCTGTTCCTCCGCGACGGCCACCGCGGCCTGGGCCTCGGCCCACAGCTCATGGAGGCGGTCAGGGCGGAGGCACGCGCCTTGGGCCTCACCGAGATCCAGTGGCAGACCCCGCCTTGGAACGAGGGGGCGATCCGCTTCTACGACCGCCTGGGCGCGACGGCGAAGGAGAAGCGGCGCTACTCCCTGGACGCCGGCTGACGCGCGGCGCTCGACCCCGGGCCGGTCAACCCGCCTGCGCCGCCACCGACTTCGGGTCGAACCCGAACGGCAGCTCCAGGCGGTGCGCGCCCATCAGCTCCGGGTCCGCGAGCAGGTCGCCGGTCGGGCCGTCCGCCGCGATCACGCCCCCGCTGAGGATCAAGGCGCGCGGGCAGAGTTCGAGGGCGTACGGCAGGTCGTGCGTGACCATGAGGACCGTGACGTCCAACGAGCGCAGGATGTCGGCCAGTTCGCGCCGCGAAGCCGGGTCGAGGTTCGAGGACGGCTCGTCGAGGACGAGGATCTCGGGCTCCATGGCCAGGACCGTCGCCACCGCGACCCTGCGGCGCTGGCCGAACGACAAGTGGTGAGGCGGGCGGTCCGCGAAGTCCTCCATGCCCACCATCGAGAGCGCCTTGCGGACCCGCGCCTCCAGCTCCGGGCCCTTCAGACCGGCCGCCGCCGGGCCGAACGCGACGTCCTCGCGGACCGTCGGCATGAACAGCTGGTCGTCCGGGTCCTGGAAGACGATGCCGACCCGGCGCCGGATCTCCGCCATGTTGCGGGACGAGACCGGCAGGCCCGCCACCGTGACCGTGCCGGCGCCGCCCGTGAGGATGCCGTTGAGGTGCAGGACGAGGGTCGTCTTGCCCGCGCCGTTCGGGCCGAGGAGCGCCACCCGCTCGCCCTTCGCGACGGAGAAGTCCACACCGAACAGGGCCTGGTGGCCGTCGGGGTAGGCGAAGGCGAGTCCGGAGACGTCGAGAGAGGCAGGAGCAGGAGTAGGAGTTGTCACAGGGTCCATCCCATCAGGCACACCACGAAAGCCGCGGCCGGCAGCGCCAGCGCGTACGACCACTGCGTGCGCGAGGCCGTCACCTCGTCGATCACCGGCATCGAGCCCGCGTAACCGCGGCTGACCATGGCGAGGTGCACGCGCTCGCCGCGCTCGTAGGAACGGATGAACAGGGCCCCCGCCGACTTGGCGAGGACGCCCCAGTGCCGTACGCCCTTCGCCTCGAAGCCCCGCGACTCCCGCGCGATCTTCATCCGCCGCATCTCGTCCGTGATCACATCCCCGTACCGGATCATGAACGAGGCGATCTGGACGAGGAGCGGCGGCAGCTTCAGGCGTTGCAGGCCGAGGAGGAGTTCCCGCAGTTCCGTCGTCGAGGCGAGCAGGACCGAGGCCGCGACACCCAGCGTGCCCTTCGCCAGTACGTTCCACGCGCCCCACAGGCCGCTCTCGCTCAGCGACAGGCCGAGCACCTGCACCTTGTCG
Organism: Streptomyces sp. Q6; assembly: GCF_036967205.1. NCBI lineage: Bacteria > Bacillati > Actinomycetota > Actinomycetes > Kitasatosporales > Streptomycetaceae > Streptomyces > Streptomyces citrinus. Next base: position 4,905,905 of record NZ_CP146022.1, on the reverse strand, counting down.
CCCTCCGCGACGAACGGCATGAGCACCGCGAACGCGACGAACGGGATCTCGATGAGGAGCCGCTTCAGCAGATAGCCGCCGGGCACCTTCGCCACGTACGCGACCGCGCCCAGCAGCACCGCGTACAGCGCGAACGCCCACATCGCCTCGCGGGGCGTGGAGACCACGACCACGACGAAGGCGAAGACCGCCGCGAGCTTGGTGTGCGGCGGCAGGGCGTGGACCGGGGACCGCCCGGCCCGGTAGAGACGATGTGCGTGGCCCGCGCCCATGTCAGACCCCGACCTGTTCGACGGAGGCCGCGTCGCTCGTACGGCGCCTGCGCAGCGCCCAGAAGACCGCCGAGCCCGCGACCACGGTCACGCCGACGCCGATGACCCCGGCGAGGCCGCCGGACAGGCGGCCGTCGGTGATGTTCTTGACGCCGTAGTCGGCGAGCGGGGAGTCGGAGGAGGCGTGCTCCTTCGTCTTCTCGTCGATGCCCTTGTCGTGGGCGACCTTCTCCAGGCCGTCCGGGTTCGCCGAGGCGTAGAAGGAGACGAAGCCGGCCAGGAACAGGGACGTGACCAGGCCGATCACCCAGACCTTGCGGTGCGAGCGGGCCGCCACGGGAGCGGCGGCGGCCGGTGCGTCGACCAGTTCCCCGCCGACCTTCAGCTTGAGCGGCTTCGTCAGGCCCCGGGCCGCGTGGACCAGGTCGGGCCGGACGGCGACGACCGCGCCGACGGTGAGCGCGGTGATGACCGCCTCGCCGATGCCGATGAGGACGTGGACGCCGACCATCGCGGTGGCGACCTTGCCGATCGAGACGTCGGTCGTCCCTCCGACGGCGTAGACGAGGGTGAAGACGATCGCGGCGGCCGGGACCGAGAGCAGGGCGGCGACGAAGGACGAGACGGTGATCGAGCGGCGGCCGCGCGGCAGCACCTTCACCAGGCCGCGGAAGACGAGGTAGGCGACGACCGTCGTGGTGATCGCCATGTCGGTGATGTTCACGCCGAGGGCCGTGAGGCCGCCGTCGGCGAACAGCACGCCCTGCATCAGGAGCACCACGGAGACACAGAGGACCCCTGTGTAGGGGCCCACGAGTATCGCCGCGAGCGCGCCGCCCAGGAGATGGCCGCTGGTGCCCGCCGCGACGGGGAAGTTGAGCATCTGGACGGCGAAGATGAACGCGGCGACGAGTCCGGCCAGCGGCGCCGTGCGCTCGTCCAGTTCACGGCGCGCTCCGCGCAGGCTGACGGCGACGGCACCCGCGGCGACGACACCGGCGGCCGCCGAGACGGGGGCATTGATGAATCCGTCGGGGACATGCATGGCAGGGTTCTCCGGCGCTCGGCGTCAGGTGGGTGGGCTGGCTAACCGTTCGATGATAGTGCCTTGTTGCGAACGCCTTGCAAGAGCGCCTCGGTACTAATTGGGCACCGCCGACCGCCGGGGAATCCTGGCCCGCACAGCGGTACATATGGGACATTGGAGGACATGAGCGCCATCGAGCAGGAGCAGGAGCCGGGGCCGGGACACGGGCGGGACGTCTCCGGGGCGTCCGTCGAGCAGTACGCCCGCGCCCGCATCGTCACCGACTCCCCCGACGCCGGCCGCGCCGTCCCGGTGATCCTGCGGTACGAGGACCGGAGCGCTCAGGGCGCACAGGACGGCCGGAGCGGGCCGGACGGAGAGGGCGGACTCGTCCGCGTCACGCTCCCCGACCGCGGCGAGTGGGTCTTCCCGCGCGAGCTCCTGGAGCGCGGGCTGCGCGGTCCCGTCACCGGCGGCGACATCAGGATCTGGCCGTGCGGCCGGGTCCAGGCGGTCATCGAGTTCCACCGGCACACGAACGGGGCGACGGTCGTGCAGTTCGACGTGAAAGCGCTGATCCGCTTCCTGCGTCGTACGTACACGGCCGTCGCCCCGGTGACCCCTCAGGGCGTCACGCGCTGATCAGGCGTCGACGAGCTCCCGGTCCTTGTCGGCGGGGGCGTGCCTGGCGAGGCCCTCGCCCTCCACGTCGACGTTCGGCAGGACGCGGTCCAGCCACTTCGGCAGCCACCAGGCCTTCTTGCCGAGCAGCGCGAGCACGGCCGGCACGATCGTCATGCGGACGACGAACGCGTCGAAGAACACGGCGATGGCCAGGCCGAAGCCGATCATCTTCACCATCTGTTCCGAGCTGCCGATGAACCCCGCGAACACCGCGATCATGATGATCGCCGCGGCCGTGACCACTCGCGCCCCGTGCCGGAACCCGGTCACGATCGCCTGCGCGGGCCGCTCCCCGTGGACGTACGCCTCCCGCATCCGCGTCACGAGGAACACCTCGTAGTCCATCGCGAGACCGAAGACGACACCCACCATGAAGATCGGCATCATCGACATGACCGGGCCGGTCTGCTCCACGCCGAAGACCGAGCCGAGCCAGCCCCACTGGTAGACCGCGACGACGGCGCCGAGCGCGGCGAGCACCGAGAGCAGGAAGCCGAGGGCGGCCTTCAACGGCACGAGCACGGACCGGAAGACGACCATCAGGAGCAGGAAGGCGAGACCGACGACGAGCGCCAGGTACGGCACGAGCGCGTCGTTCAGCTTCTGCGAGACGTCGATGTTCATGGCGGTGGAGCCGGTGACGGACAGCTCCGCGCCGGTGTCCGCCTTGATGTCCTGGCCCTCGTCGCGGATGGCGTGGACGACGTCCTCGGTGTCGACCGACGACGGCTTGTACTTCGAGACGACACTGATGATCGCCGTGTCACCGGCCTTGTTGAACGTGGCCGGGGTGACGGCCGCGACGCCGTCCGTGCCCTTGATCGCGGTGACGACCTGGTCGACGGCGGCCTTCGGGTCGTCCGCGCCCTTGGCGTCGACGACGGTCATCAGCGGCCCGTTGAACCCGGGCCCGAAGCCGTCCGACAGCAGGTCGTACGCCTTGCGCTGGGTGGTGTCGGTGGGCTGGACGCCGTCGTCGGGCAGGCCGAGTTCGAGCGAGGCGACCGGCACGGCGAGCGCGCCGAGGCCGATGACACCGGCGACGAGGACGAGCACCGGGCGGCGCAGCACGAAGCGGGCCCAGCGGGTGCCCATGTTGGCCTTGGGCTCCGTGGTCTTGACGCCCAGGTTCTTACGCGCCTTGCGGCCGTGGACGCGCTTGCCCGCGTAGCCGAGCAGCGCCGGGATGAGGGTGAGCGCGATGAGCACGGCGATGGCGACGGTGCCCGCGGCGGCGACGCCCATCTTCGTCAGCATCGGGATGTTCACGACGGCGAGGCCGACCAGCGCGATGACGACGGTGAGCCCGGCGAAGACGACGGCCGATCCGGCGGTGCCGACGGCCCGACCGGCGGCTTCCTCGCGCTCCCTGCCCTCGGCCAGTTCCGCCCGGTACCGGGAGACGATGAACAGCGCGTAGTCGATGCCGACCGCGAGCCCGATCATCATGGCGAGGGTGGACGTGGTGGTGCCCAGGTCGAGGGCGTTGGCCAGCGCCGTGATCGACGAGACGCCGATGCCGACGCCGATGAGCGCGGTGAGCAGCGGAAGCCCGGCCGCGAGCAGCGAGCCGAAGGTGATGACGAGGACCACGGCGGCGACCGCGATGCCGATGATCTCGGTGGCGCCGGTCTCCGGCATGGCCTGGAGCGCGTCACCGCCGACCTCGACGGTGAGCCCCGTCTCCTTGGCCTGGTCGATGACCTTCTGGAGCGCGTCCCGGTCGTCGTCGGTCAGCTCCATCGAGGAGACCTTGTACGAGGCCGAGGCGTAGGCGATCGTGCCGTCCTTGCTGACCGTCTTGGCGGCGAACGGGTCGGCGACGGACGCGACCTGCTTCGAGCTGGACTTGATCGCGGAGACGGTGTCCTGGACGTCCGCCTTGTTGGCGGCGTCGGTGAGCTTCTCTCCGGCCGGCGCCTTGAAGACGACACGCGCGGTGGCGCCGTCGGCGGCCGAGCCGGGGAAGCGCTGGTCGAGCAGGTCGAAGGCCTTCTGGGCCTCGGTGCCCGGGATCGAGAAGGAGCTGGAGGCGGCGGTCGGCGCGGAGGCCGCGCCGACGCCCGCGAGGGTGAGCAGAGCCACCCATATCAGGGCGACGAAGTGCCGTCGGCGAAAGGCGAGCTTGCCGAGTTTGTAGAGGAACGTGGCCACGAGGGCGTACTCCCGGTCGGGTCGGGGGCTGAAACGGGCAGGGGGTATCGGCCCGACGACGTGAGCGGTGCGTGTCAGGTGAACCGGCGTACTGGCGAGGGATCAGGCGCTGAGGGCGGGGAGGACCACAGCGTCGATGTACGAGGTGAGGTAGGCCCGGGTCGGCGGCAGCTCGTCGATGAGCGTGCGGGTGGCGAACGCCCCGATGAGCATGTGGATCACATAGGTGAGCGCCGGATTGTCGGCCCGGATCTCGCCCCGGTCGATCGCCCGCTGGAGCATCCGGTCGAGACCGGACATCTCGGGGGCGACGATCCACTCCTTGAAGGCGGCGAGCAGATCGGGGTTGGCGTGCACGGCCACCATCAGGCCGCGCATCAGCGCGCTGTTCTGCTCCATGTGACAGTCGTCGTCGCGGACGGCCATCGCGTGCAGATCACCGCGCAGGGTGCCGGTGTCGATCTCGTCGAACTGCGGCTTCTGACTGTGCAGCGCCTTCACGACCAGCTCGGCCTTGCCGCCCCACTGGCGGTAGAGCGTCGCCTTGCTGGCCCGGGTCCTCGCGGCCACGGCGTCCATGGTCAGGGCGTCGTAACCGACCTCACGGAGCAGGTCGAGCACGGCCCCGTACAGCTCGGCCTCGCGCTCGGGCGTGATCCGGCTGCGACGTGTCGCCGCTTCCGCGGTCATCGTGATCACCTGACCTCTCCGTGTCGTACGCCCTGAACATACCCCGCGCCCTAACGAAACGAAACCGTTTCGTACGTGGCGAGCGCCACAACGTCCTCCCTACGGGGCGCCCGGCCCGGGTTGCCGGACCCTCCGGGACGGAAAAGCATGAGGAGGTGACCGACGACGCAGAGACCCTGGCCTACCTACGATTCCCGCACCTGAGCGGCGAGCGACTCTGTTTCGTGGCGGAGGACGATCTCTGGGTGGCGCCCCTGGACGGCTCGGCGCGCGCCTGGCGGCTCACCGCCGACCGCACCAAGATCGGCCATCCCCGCTTCGCCCCCGACGGCCGCCACATCGCGTACACGACCTGGCGCAGCCTCGATCCGGAGATCCACCTGGCACCGGTCGACGGCGGCCCGGCCCGCCGCCTCACCTACTGGGGCAGCGTCGACACCCAGGTGCGCGGCTGGTCGCCCGACGGGCACATCCTCGCCGTCGCCTCGCACGGCGAACCGTTCTCGTACTTCACGTTCGCCTACGACGTCCCCACCGACGGCTCCCCCGGCGGCAAACTCCCCTGGGGCCCGGTCTCCGACATCCAGATCGCCGACATCGACGGCGAGCGCCGCACCCTGCTCCTGACCGGCAAGCCCCCGCACGAGCCGGCCGCCTGGAAGCGCTACCGGGGCGGCGCGCAGGGCCGGCTGTGGGTGCACGGGCAGCGCGTCCTCGCCGATCTCGACGGACACCTCGACGCCCCGATGTTCGTCGGCGGGCGGATCGCGTTCCTCTCCGACCACGAGGGCGTCGGCAACGTCTACTCGTGCCTGCCCGACGGCTCCGACCTGACCCGGCACACCGACCACGACGCCTTCTACGCCCGGCACGCCTCCTCCGACGGCAGCCGCGTCGTCTACCAGTGCGCGGGCGAGCTGTGGCTCCTCGACGACCTCTCCCCCGACTCACGCCCGGTCAAGCTGCGCGTCCGGCTCGGCGGCCCGCGCACCGGGCGGCGCGGGTACCAGGTCCCGGCCGCCCACCACGTCGACTCGCTCTCCGTCGACGAGACGGGCCGGGCCAGCGCGGTCGTCGTGCGCGGCAGCCTGTACTGGCTGACCCACCGCGACGGACCGGCCCGCACCATCACCGACACCCCGGGCGTCCGCGTACGGCTGCCCGAGATGCTCGGCTCCGGCGGGCAGGTCGCGTACGTCACCGACGCCGAGGGCGAGGACGCCGTCGAGATCGCCTACCTGCCGCGCGCCAGCGGCGACCGCCCGCCGCGCCGCCTCGCCTCGGGCGGGCTCGGCCGCGTCCAGGAGCTGGTCTCGGACCCGGACGGCGGGCGCCTCGCCATCGCCTCGAACGACGGGCGCCTCCTGCTGCTCACCGTGCCGGAGAAGACGAACGACGCGGCCGACGCGACCGGGACTCAGGAAGGGAACGCCGAGGTCACCGAGGTCACCGAGGTCACCGAGGTCACCGAGGTCACCGAGGTCACCGAGCTGATCCGGTCCACGAACGGGCCCGTCCGCGACCTCGCCTTCTCGCCGGACGGCGCCTGGCTGACCTGGGCCCACCCCGGCATCGGGCGTTCGCTGCGGCAGATCAAGATGGCCCGGATCAAGGACCGCACGATCGTCGACGTCACCAACGGCCGCTTCGAGGACGAGAACCCGGTCTTCACCCGCGACGGCCGCTACCTCGCCTTCCTGTCGTGGCGCGGCTTCGACCCGGTCTACGACGTGCACACCGGCGACCTGTCCTTCCCGCTGGGCTGCCGCCCCTACCTCGTACCGCTGTCGTCGGCGACCCCGTCCCCCTTCGCGCTCTCGCCCGACGGGCGCACCGCGGCCGGTGGTCTCGACCCGGGCGAGAACACCGGCGACGGCACGCCGACCGTGGAGATCGAGGGCCTGGCCAACCGCGTCGTGCCGTTCCCGGTCGCCGCCTCCAAGTACTCGGCGATGCACCCGGTCGCCGGCGGCGGTCTGGTCTGGCTGCGCTGGCCGATCTCGGGCGCGCTCGGCGAGACGTTCGCCAACCCGGCCGACACGTCCTCCCAGCCGACCCTCGAACACTTCGACCTGGCCAAGGGCAAGAAGACCCAACTCGTCGACCACATGGACTGGTTCGCGGTCAGCGGGGACGGCACCCGGCTCGTCGTCGGCGACGAGGGCGACCTCCAGTCGGTGCCGTCCACCGAGGCCGGCGACAACGACTCCACGGTCTGGATCGACCTGCGCCGCATCCTCCACGAGGCCGACCCGCCCGCCGAATGGCGCGGCGCCTTCGACGAGGCGGGCCGCATCATCCGCACCTACTTCTGGGCCCCCGACATGTGCGGCATCGACTGGGACGGGGTCCTCGACCAGTACCGCCCGCTCGTCGAACGAGTCGCGTCCCCCGACGACTTCGCCGATCTGCTGCGCGAGGTCCTCGGTGAACTGGGCACCTCGCACGCCTACGTCTCCGCCGCCCGCCGCAACGAGGGCCCGCCGCACTACCAGCGCGCCCAGGGCATGCTCGGCGCCAACTTCGTCTGCCGGGACGGCGCTTGGACCCTCCAGCGGATCCTGCCCGGCGACTCGTCCGACTCCAAGGCCCGCTCCCCGCTGGCCGGCACCGGCATCCGCGAGGGCGCGGTCCTCACCCACGTCGACGGCCGCCCGGTCGACCCGCTCACCGGCCCCTTCCCGCTGCTCGCGGGCGCCGGCGGCACCACCGTGGAACTGACGTTCACCCGCACCGTCGCCGACCACCCTGCCGAGGAAGGCACTCCGGGCCCCTCGCGTCCGGCAGGCGGCGCAGGCCGCTCCCGCCGGGTGGCCGTGGTCCCGCTGGTCGACGAGCGCCCGCTGCGCTACCAGGACTGGGTCGCCAAACGCCGCGCGGTCGTACGGGAGTTGAGCAACGGCAAGTGCGGCTACCTGCACATCCCCGACATGGGCGGCTCCGGCTGGGCCCAGTTCAACCGCGACCTGCGCATGGAGGTCTCCCGGCCCGCCCTCATCGTCGATGTACGGGGCAACGCGGGCGGCCACATCAGCGAGCTGGTCATCGAGAAGCTGACCCGGAAGATCATCGGCTGGGACCTGACCCGGGACGCGCAGGCGGTGTCGTACGCGTCGAACGCCCCCCGGGGCCCGGTGGTCGCGCTGGCCGACGAGGCGACCTCCTCCGACGGCGACATGATCACCGCCGCCTTCAAGCTGCTCGCGCTCGGCCCGGTCGTCGGCCAGCGCACCTGGGGCGGCGTCGTCGGCATGACGGGACGGCACACCCTCGGCGACGGCACGGTGATCACCGTGCCGATGAACGCGGCCTGGTTCCCCGAGTACGGCTGGTCCATCGAGAACCGGGGCGTCGACCCCGACATCGAGGTCCTGCGCACCCCCCTCGACTGGGCGGAGGGCCGGCACGCGCAGCTCGACGACGCGGTGGAGCTCGCCCTGAACCTGCTGAAGGAACAGGGCGCCCTGAACCCGCCGGACTACTCGGACATCCCGGACCGCCGCCGCCCCAAGCTGCCTCCCCGGTAGCCGGCCCGGGGCGCCACGTGATCGACCCCCGCCCGGAATGCCGGGCGGGGGTCGATCACGGAAGAGAAGGACGGACGAACGCGTACGACAGCGTCAGGAGTCGCGCCCCTGATCGAACCTGTCCTGCGCGTCCTGGGCGGCCTGCTGCGCCTGGTCCTTGGCCTGCGAGCCGCGCTCGCCGACCTCGTCCTTGGCCTGCTGCGCGCGGTCGCTCGCCTGGCCCTTGTCGCCGCTCGCGGCTTCCTTGGCCTTGTTGGCGAGCTCTTCGCCCTTGTCCTTGAACTGGTCCATGATGCCCATGCTGGTCACTCCTGTAGTGGGTGAGGGGTTCGGGCCTCGACCAGCCTGACACGCTCGGACATACGGCGCATTTCGATCAATGACCGTCCGTGCACCGCACACCCAGGGACGACAGAACCGCAGGTCAGCGCAGTCGAGCGCTCTCGTCCGCCGACCCGCCGGCGCCCACAAGGCCCTTCGACACGGACCCGAGCCGCGGCTCGAACCGCCGCATCTCGCGCTGCCCGACCGCCCCGATCACCCCGGGCAGGTACCCGCGGATCCCCTGCATGCCGCGCAGCCACCACTGCGCGTACACATGCGACTGGCGGCGCTCGATGCCGGCCACGATCCGGTCGACGGCCGGACCCAGCGGATACGTCTTGTTCGACGGCCACGGCAGCCGCTGGCGCAGCTCGCGCATCACGTCGTCCTGGTCGGCGCCGCGCACCATGTCGGTGTCGGTCCACGACAGGTACCCGACGCCGACCCGCACCCCCTTGTAACCGACCTCGGCGCGCAGGCTGTGCGCGTACGCCTCGACACCCGACTTCGACGCGCAGTACGCGGTCATCATGGGCGCGGGCGTGATCGCGGCGAGCGACGCGATCTGCAACAGATAGCCGCGCGACTCCATGAGTACGGGGAGGAAGGCGCGGGCGGTGACCGCGGAACCGATCAGGTTCACCTCGATGACCCGGCGCCAGGCCACGGGATCGGAGTCCACGAAGGGCCCGCCGCTCGCGACGCCCGCGTTCGCGACGACGATGTCGACCTTCCCGAACCGCTCCTTCACCTCCCGCGCGACCTGCGCCATCGCCTCGTGGTCCGTGACATCGGCGTGCCACCAGTCGGCGTCGGCGTGCAGCCGCCCGGCGACCTGCTTCAGCTCGTCCGGCTCCAGGCCGACCAGCGCGATCTTGGCGCCGCGCGCCGACAGCTTGCGGGCGAGCAGTTCGCCCACCCCGCGCGCCGCGCCCGTGACGACCGCGACCTGACCTTCCAGACTGACCCTGCTCATGCGGCATCCGCCCCCTTCTGAGACTTCACGTACGCGTCGGACAGTTCACGGATCGTCGCGGTGACCGCTTCGGGCGCCTCGATCGGCGTCATGTGACCGAGCCCCGCCAGCTCGGTCAGGCCCACACAGTTCGGCAGCGCGGCGGCGATCCGCCGGGCGTGCACGATCGGCGTGAGCCGGTCCACGGTCCCACCGAGCACGGCGACGGGCATCGTCAACGCCTCGACACCCGCGTCGAGTTGGAGCCTCTCCAGTACGTGCGACCATCCGTACCGGACCCCGCGCGGGCAGGCGTGCACGATCCGGGCGCACGCGTCGACCTTCTCCGGGGACGACCCCGGGCCCATGGTCGCGTACTTGAGAACCCGCTTCGCGACGGGAGTGACCGGGCCGAGCGGCGCCTTCGAGCCGAGCACCGACCGCGTCAGACGGGTGCGCAGCGCGCTCGCGCGGAGCAGCGGCACGACGGTCGCCTCGGCGACCAGCGCCGAGCTGCCGGTGCTGCACAGCAGCACGGCCGCCGCGTGCTCCTGGAAGCGCGGGCGCCCCGCCGCCGCCATCATCGTCATCCCGCCCATGGAGTGCCCGCCGAGCACGGCCCGCTCGCCGGGCTCCAGCACGGCACCGAGCACGGCCTCCAGGTCATCGGCCAACATGTCCGTGGTGTACGGGAGTTGGGTGGCGGCGGGCGAGCGCCCGTGCCCGCGCTGGTCGTACACCACCACGCGGTGATCGGTGGCGAGGGCGCGGACCTGCGCCGCCCAGAAGGCGGTCGAGCAGGTCCACCCGTGCGCGAGGACCACGGCCGGGGCGTCCTCGGGGCCGTGCACCTCGACATGCAGCCGTGCCCCGTCCGCCGAGGCCACGGTCAGTTCCCGTGCGGCGACCGGAGGCTCGTACGGCCCGCCCGCCACCCGCGTCAGCCGGCTCACGCGGCACCCGCCTTCTTCTTCGTACGCGCCTGGGTGCGGGGACGCGGCTCGGGCGCGGCCGCCCGCACCACCTCGTACTCCCCCACGTCCACATGGCGCGTGGCCTGCCGGAACTCGGTCGTGGTGCCCGGCCAGACGGTGGTGTTCACGCCGTTCGCGTCGAGGTACCAGCTGGTGCAGCCGCCGGTGTTCCACACGGTGCGCTTCATCCGGTCCTGGACGCGGTTGTTCCAGCCGGTGACGGCGGTCTCGCGCGGGTCGAGCGCGACACGGCCGCCGAGCACGTCCAACTGCCGCATGTAGTCGGCGAGATAGTTCAGCTGAGCCTCGATCATCAGGATCATCGAGGAGTTGCCGAGACCGGTGT